>CAZABQ010000039.1:0-17272 GCA_964483485.1 uncultured Methanomicrobiales archaeon | reverse complement strand
TGCAGATGCAGGAGGTAAGCGCCGCAACCGCGACCAGTACGAAAAACACCACGCCGACAACTGCGCCAAGCGGCATCATGTCAAACACTTTGGGAAGCGCCTCAAACATCAGGCCGGGTCCTGCGCCAAGAGCTTCAGGACTTCCACCGGAAAACACAAATACCGCAGGAATGATCAAAAGGCCCGCAAGAAACGCAACGCCGGTATCAAAGATCTCAATGGTCCGAACGGACCGTTCCATATCTGTCTTGCGGCTCAGATAAGAACCATAGGTAATCATCACACCAAACCCAAGCGTCAGTGAATAAAACACCTGACCCATTGCCGCAAGTACCGTTTCGGCGGAGAACTTAGAAAAATCAGGATACAGATAATACCACAGACCATCGACACCGCCCGGAAGAGTGAGGCAGTAAGCGGTAAGACCGAGCAGCATGACAATCAATGCCGGCATCAGAATTTTGTTTGCCCGTTCAATTCCTTTCTCAACACCAAACAAAACCACCACACACGCAATCACGACAAAGAGCAGGGTCCAGAGCAGCGGTTCAGCGGAAAGTACAATGAATCCGCTGAAAAAGGAGTCCTCTGCCGCAGCATCCATACCGCCGGTCATAAAGACTGAGGCATACTTCATCACCCAGCCGCCGATGACCGAGTAGTACGGCAGAATTATCAGCGGCACAAGAAGCGACAGATACCCGATGAACGTGTATTTCCTGTTGAGATGAGTAAATGCCGTGACTACACTCGTACCGGTTGCCCTGCCGATTGCGATCTCCGAGATCATGATCGTAAACCCAAGCGTTACCACAAGCAGCAGGTACACCAGAAGAAAAATACCGCCGCCGTATTGGGCTGCAAGATACGGAAATCTCCAGATATTTCCAAGACCTACCGCCGCGCCGGCAGCCGCAAGGATGAACCCCATCCGGCAGGAAAATAAACCCCGTTCATCACTCATGATAATGCGTACATCTGAAAAATATGGGAACGGCAGTGATCTGCCGGTTAGTGATCTTTTGCCGGAAACACTCTGCGGCATGCACAGCAGGGTTCGCCCGGAATTTCAAGCGGATACTTGCCGCAGGCACAGGCCATACAGAGATCGTCGCCGGAAATTCCCACAGAGTCCACAAGATCATCTTCAGAGACGTATTCAAGCGTTGTTGCGTGAATCATCTCGCGAATCTCCTCGACACTCCTGCCGTTTGCAATCAGCTCCTCACGGGTCGGCAGATCCACGCCAAAGTAGCAGGGCGCAACAATCGGCGTGGAACCAATGCGCATGTGAACCTCGGCAGCACCAAACTCGCGGACCATCTCAACGATACGAAGCGAGGTTGTGCCGCGGACGATACTGTCATCCACCAGTACAACGGATTTGCCTTCAATGTGACGGCGGACCGGATTCAGTTTCATCCGAACAGCATTCTCACGCAGACTCTGTGCCGGCATGATGAACGTTCGTCCGACATACCGGTTCTTCAAAAGACCTTCCATGTACGGAACGCCGGAAACATCAGCAAATCCGGTGGCAAATGCCGTGCCTGAGTCAGGTACAGGCGAGACAAGATCCGCCTTCACCGGATGCTTCGCAAGTTTCTCACCGATTTTTCTGCGGGCATCATACACCAGAACACCGTCGATGACCGAATCAGGACGTGCGGTATATACATACTCAAATACACAGAACGCACGATGATCGGCTTCAAGCACCTGACGACCGGAGATGCCGTCTTTGGTGATGGTGACGAGTTCTCCCGGCACAACATCACGGGTCAGTGTGCCGGAAAGGGTATCGATAGCGACACTTTCAGAGGCAACGATGTAGCCGGTGGAAAGTTTGCCAAGACACAGAGGTTTTGTTCCGAGAGGGTCACGGAACGCGTACAAAACGCCGTCGAGAATTGCAACACCGGCGTATGCTCCTTTCAGCCGCCGCATCGCATTCACAAACGAATCTTCCGCATTCTCCCCTGAAATGAGTTCATGGGCAATCATTGCCGCAATCAGCTCAGCATTTGTGGTCGTCGAAAAGATGTGCCCCTTCCCCTCATACTCCGCCCGAAGAGCTTCGCGGTTGTCCTGTACCAGTGCAGCGCTTACCGTAATCGACAGCACATGACCCTGAAACGAAAATTTCAGCGGCTGGATATTTTCCGGTTTGCCGCGATGAGCCTTCTGTGTGTACAGAACCTGACCAATTCCCACGTTTCCGGGAAGCTTGGATAGAACTGACTCGTTGAACACTTCGGAAAGTTGTCCGGGACCCTTGTACAGAGACAAGTCTTTCCCGTCAAAAGTAGATACGCCTGCAGCCTCCTGACCTCGGTGCTGGAGGGCATGCAGGGCATAATATAGGGGGTAGGCGACACCGCGTGAATCGACGATGCCGGCAATACCACTCATACAACAACCTGTTTAGTTATCTGCTGCTTTTTTCGTCCAGCTGTACCCGCGGATCTTGGAGCTTTTGCCAAATCCGCATGAGGAACAAACACCGTGCCGTGCGTGGAAGGACTGTTTTCCGCAGCGGCGGCAGATGATGTGGGAGTGCTTGTTCCGCAGACCCATTGATGGCGTGCCTTTTGTCATTGTTGTAATTCACCTCAAGTTTATTCTACAGACGGAGAGATGTAGATTACATTGTCGCCGCGAACGATAAGCGTTCCAAGCTGGACAGTGCCATTCTCTCCTTCTTCCTCAGCCTTGTCAAGAACCAGGTTCATGTGAACGTCGTAGCCCTGGAGAACCCCGCGGATCTCCCTCCCACCTTTCAGTGAAATGATCACCGGCTGGCGGTTAAGGACCTGATCTAAAATTTCAAGCGGTCTCTTTGTCATAAGGATACCTCGTTTGTCTCATCAGGTAGAGTTCCGTCCCAAAAAGGATCGAAACATCTCACGAGTCCTACGGACTCATGGAAGAGTGCTTAATGTATTCGTTTCCGTCACACATAAAGATAGCGCAGGGGAGATCCGGTAAAAATCTACCTGTGCAGTACGGGTCATGAGTCGCGGGGCGTGTCGATTCCTGCGGAATAGGGCTTGATGTCAAGAACCGGTGTGCCGTCCAGTGCTTCAAGACCTCTGACGCGAAGGGTACAGTCAGTTATTTCTACCAGTTTTACGAGTGTCAGGGCAATAGGGTTGGGACGCGCCGGAGAGCGTGTGGAGAACACCCCGCGAAGCGGTCCTTCGGCTCCTCCATGCCTACGGGTTTTCAGGACGGTTCGATCCGACCGGTCAAACCAGCAGAGAATAAAGAGATCATCGCCCGCAGAAATACCGTCAAGGCCGTCGCAATATTCAGGAGCTATTTCGATGATACTTACCTCATCGGTGTGACGCCCCTGACTCGGAGCGTCCCCTTTTTTTCCCGAAAAGGAGAGTTGACAATGCCGATTACCCGGCAGTTTATTACATCATTCATTTAGGTATTTCCTCTTCCACTGCGGCGAGATCAATTTTTTGGTAGCCGAGCGAGCCGGTATTGGCATACATCTTTGTGAAGACCGGTTTTCCGACAAGGAAGGAGTAGATTTCGTCCGCTTTTTCTTTTGCGTCAATGTCTGCAAACTGCCCGGGATAAAGAACCGTTCCGACGAAGTAGGCATTTGCAAAGCTTGTGCCGTGATTTGTTTTGCAGCTGGTATCAGGCATAACGGTATAGATGCTGCCGGATGTAACGGCAGTGAGTCCCTGATATGCTGGGTCGGTCTTGAGTTCGACAAGTGCCCCGCCGCCTGCGGCACGAAGCGTCCCAAGGTCCACGAAGACAATCGCAGGATTCCATTCGAGAATTTTTTCCTTGGCAATATTTGCCGAGGCCATATCACCGATATCGGCAGCTTTGTGATTTGCAGACAGAAGTGTGAATCCGATGAACTCGGGTTTTGTTGAGACCATACCGTGTGTTCCGCGGTTTGATACGCCGCCAAGATATACAACCGGTTTTTCTTCCAGAGGAATATCAGGTGTTCTGCTGATAAGATCAGTCTTCATTGCGGAAAAATATGCAACCACAGCATCGGCACGCTCCTGCTTTCCAAGAACGGTACCAAGCAGCAGGATATTTTTGGCAAACCTGTCGAACTGATTCGCAGGATCGTACTGGTTGAAGCAGACAATTGGAATGCCGGTCTTTGCATACGCTTCGTCAGCCGCTGCGGCGCTTGCATTACCCTCAACTGAGTAGATGATGACGTCAGGTGAAAGAGCAAGAGCAAGTTCTGCATCAATGGAGGCTTTGGACGCGCCAAGCAATGGCAGTTTTGCAATCTCAGGATGAGCAAGCATGTAAGGTCTGCCTTCCGTAGCAGGAACTGTTGAGTTGTCGGTTGAGTCAACCCCGATCAGCATGTCAAGGGCATCAAGATATACGACATATCTTGCAGAGCCCGAACCACTGGCACCGACGGTTTTCACCTCCGAAGGAATAACGACCTCGCGACCCAGATCGTCGATAACGGTGATTGTTTTGCCGGACGGAATCTCTGTTGAGACACAGCCTGCTGCAAAGGAGAAGAGGAAAAGAAGCAGTCCGAGTATTACAATTAGTCTATTAACACCCATAAGTTATTACCAATTATAAAATTAGTATTATCTCAAATATATGTCTATGGTAGGTAGGTTCATGCACGAGCAGAAAGCCGAAGAACTGAAGCATTATAATTCCCGGTAACCAACCGGATATACAGCAATGGCAGAACTCACGATCAAAAAACGTCACGCAATAAAAAAGAGCCAGCTCACGTCCCTGATGAAAAAACTTGGCGAGAGTATCGGCGAAGATGCCGCCCTCTACAACGCACCCATGATTGAGATTGCCGAGACTGCGTCCAAGTTCAACATCTATATTATTGACAAGAAGCCGCTTGTCATGGAGCAGGAGGAATGGGCATTTCCGACACTCCGTGGTGCAGTCCTGAGACCGTTTTCCGGCAGGCGCATCGCTGTTGACATGGGCGCGGTCCCGTATATGATCAACGGCGCTGATGTCATGCGGCCCGGCATCGTCTCGGTCACCGACGATGTCCGTGCCGGACTCCCGGCGCTTGTCGTGGATGAAAGCCACGACAAGCCTCTCGCGGTCGTGATCCCCCTCTATGACGCGGCAGGAATCATTGCGCTGGAGAAGGGTAAGGCTGCAAAGAATCTCCATTACATCGGTGACGAACTCTGGAACCTTGAACTCTGAGCCGCAGGCATACAAAGCATTAAATAAACAACAAATAAACTATTTTTCATATGGGATTTCTTGACGGAGTTTTCGGATCAAAGAAGGATACCCCTTCCGAAGATGACTACATGAAGCTGGACCTTGCCTCCTACGAGGGCGTCGCAGGTGCGGAAGAACCGGCAGTCATGTACGTAAAAGTTGCAAGCATCGCTGACATCAAAGACTGTCCGCGTGTCAAGGATGAGGTCTACAATAACAATATTGTCATCGTTGACATCACCAAGCTCAAGCTTGACAAGATCATGTTCGACCGCGTAATGGGTGATCTCCGTGCGGTCTCCAAAGATGTGAATGGTGACATCATTGGTCTTGGCGACCAGCGCTATGTCATCATCACGCCGACCGGCGTGCGCATCTCCCGCGAGAAGATCGGAGGCATGTAACCGCCAATGCGTCAGGTTGTTCCAGGCCCCTGCCCTGACTGCGGCAAGGATATCGAATATATTTATGATACGGAAAATATCCCCTATTTTTCCGATATTCTTCTGCTGAGCGGTGTATGTCCTGACTGCGGTTTTCGTATCACCGACACGATGGTCTTAAACGACCGCGAGCCGTGCCGCTGGGAAATGAAGGTGGAAACACCCGAGGATCTGGATGCACGTGTTGTCCGCAGTATGCAGGGCGAGATCGATATCCCGGAGTTCGGCGTAAACATTCGTCCCGGCCCCGCATGCAGCGGGTTTGTCTCCAATATTGAAGGCGTGCTTCTCCGTGCAGAGGACGCCGTGCGCCGTGCTCTTCCTTCCTGCGAAGGAGATGAGGTTGAGCGGGCAACCGAACTGCTGGAGAAGATTGAACGGGCAAGAGCGTCAGAGATTCCTGTAACGGTGATTATTACCGATCCGTCAGGAAACTCGGGCATTGTCTCGTCCAAGGCAATAAAGACAAAACTTGACGTGGAGACCGAGCCGGACGGATGTACGATACATCCGCTGGCATAAACTCTTTTCTGATTTATGGATGCATTACCAAAGCGGCACGCCCTCACGGAAGAGGAGGAGAGGCGGCTTGCAAATCTTATCAAAAACCGCGGAACGGATCAGCGGCTGGACACTCTGACACTGTCGTACGTGGAGAAGGTTTCCGGAAAATCCTGGAAGGATGAAACAGTCCTGGAAAAAATCCGTCTTGCCGTAAGTTCCCAGAAGGATTCCTACTGGAAGGAGGGAGAACGGCGGGTTGTACAGTACAAAGGCGGCTACAGTGTTCTCGCCTACATGGCCTATCAGATGCCCGGATACGTCGCGGAGTTTACGGAGTTTTTCGCCCGGCTGGTTCGTGACGGACTGATCCGCGATCATATCCGCGTTCTTGATGTCGGTGCAGGTCCGGGAACGGTGACCGTTGCAATAGCCCGCGTGCTGGATCAGTGCGAAGGGATGACGGCAGAGGTCACGGCGCTGGAACGGTCCGAGATTCACCGCGAGGCGTACCTGCACGTGGTGCCGGAGTTTGTGAAAAAAACCGGCAGCCGCATAACAGCGCATAAACCGGTCGCAACAGACCTGACGGAGAAAATACCTGACGGTGAGTTTGACCTGATCGTCTGTTCAAACATGGTGAACGAACTGGCGGTTGATGACGAAAAGCGATCAGAGATTATGATGCAGCTTTCCAAACGCCTCGCCTCGGACGGAAGCCTGATTCTGATCGAGCCTGCGGATCTTGCAAACGCGACGATGCTGCGAAATCTTTCCCGCGATCTGAAACAGAGAGGACTTACGCTGTATGCGCCGTGTAATGATATCCGCGGTGTTCCCTGCGCTGTTTCGCCCTGCTGGACGTTTGCAACGTATGAGGACATCAAGCCAACAAAGCTGATGCTTGCTCTTGGTGAGGGCGGGGAGAAGTACCGGTTCGTAAACACGGACGTGAAGTTTTCCTACGCGATTCTCCGTATAGACGGACATCGAAGATGCGGTTACCGTGTTCCCGCGGCAGCAAAACGGGCACGGCTTTCACAGCTGAAAAAACATCTTGGCAAACGGATTCACATCACCGTATCCGTGATGTCAGCAGACATTGGGGATGCAAAAAATTATCTCTATCTCGTCTGTGACGGGACGGGTGAGACGCCCGTGTATGTCGCACTCCCGGCACATCACCGGAATCCCGAGCATGACGCGCTGCTGTCTGCACCCTACGGTGCGGTCGTTGCGATAGATTCGGTGCTGGTCAGATTCAATAAAGATCAGAAATCCTACAATCTCCTGATGGCGCCGGAAAGTTTCACGCGGATGATTGTAGGAGTTGCAGGACCGAAAGTACCGGACAAACTTGCGGCGCTGAAAGAAAAGTACGGGAAAAAACCTGTCTGGACCGGTAAGAACAGACCGCAGAAAAAATAATTTTTTGATGATGAACGGCTGGGTTCCTGCGCAGAAACCTATCTGACCAATTAGTATTGCGGCAGGTACTGCGTTGCCGGGAGAAGAAGCCACCGATACAGCGGAATGCAGCGAATGCCGCGTTCGGTCTTCTCCACATTTTTGGTGATGAGTATTTTCGTTGTCGTTTTGTTTTCAAATGTTTCGGAAAACTCTTCCAGTCCCGCGAACTCCCGTTCCGGAATTTCGTCCGTGTAGCAGACATTGACTGCCGAGAGTGTTCTGTCACGGTGCGGGATGATAAAATCAACTTCGTGTTTTCCTTTCCAGAAGTACGGCGTGTAGTTATTCTGAATGAGTGAGAGATAGACAAGATTTTCCGCGAGTCTTCCTTCATCTGCGGAAAATCGATACGATACGATGTTTCGAAGACCAGAATCAGCGGTATAGATTTTTTTCTGGCTCGCGTTCTGGGAGCGAAGAGAGTAGCTGAAGGAGCGCAGTTCGTAGAGAAGAAAGGCTTCTTCGGCTGCGGATACATACTCTTTGATGGTAACCCCGTCAGTGTTCAGCATCTTCGCGGTTTTTGCGTAGGAGTAGGGAAGGGAAATGTTTGCCATCAGATAGTCGATGAGCTCGTGCAGGACGCGGGGATTTCGGATATCATGCATGCGTTCGATGTCGCGGAAGATGATCGAGTCGTAGTAGCCGGAGATTATCTCGCGCCGCAGTTCTGAGTCTTTCCCGGAGATACCTGCGGGAAACCCTCCTTCCTCAAGGTAATTTCTCAGATGGTCGAGGAGTTCATAGCGTTTTGCGGTGATTTTGAGCGGATCATCCGGGACTTCAACTCCTTTGAACAGCAGGTACTCGGAGAAGTCGAGGGGATGTACCGTTATCCTGAGGTATCGTCCGCTGATTGCCGGAGAGAGTTGTGAGTTCAGCAGCGAGGAGGTTGAGCCGGAGATGATTATCCGGTATTTTTTGCGGTCATACCATGCTTTTATCCAGTGTTCCCATCCGGGTATGCTTTGTATTTCGTCGAAGACAAGAAGGGGAGTATCTCCACCGTAGATGTTATGCTGATATGTTTCGAGGATGGTGCCAAGCGAGATGTTCGTGGCGCGGATCTCCGGTTCGTCACAATTGACAAAGAGAATGCTTTTTGGGTCTGTCCCTTGTTCTATGAGGTCATAGATGGTTTGAAAGAGCAGGGTTGTTTTCCCGGATCTGCGTATTCCGTTCAATACGGTAATCTCTCCGGTTTCTGCATACTGCCGGATTTTTTTCAGATATTTTTCCCGCCGTATGCCCGGGGATGAGAGGCTGCCGTTCCACCAAGGATTTCTGTCGAGAAGGTACCGGGTGAGGTCTGGTTCAGGCATACCAAAGTATATGGTTGTATTCCCTCATTAATCTGTGCAAGCATGTGATTGTAACCACATGCTTTTTTGAAAAGCATGCGGTTACAAACACATACATTCTAATGCAGTATTTTATCCTGCGGGATTCGGTTCAGATGTGGTTCAATGCCCTGTAATCTGCTGATGACTCCGGAAGTATCACGGGCTGATTGCGACGCTGGAGAGAAAAATATGGGAAAAAGCCAGTCTGGACCGGTAAGAACAGGCAGTAGAAAATAAAAAATAATTCTCAGGAGATTTAAGTCCATCTGTTATTTCCGACTTAACGTTCTCCGGTCTGATAGATGGAGTACAATTTCTCCACCTCTTCCCACAACTTCCGAACTTCCATACCCAAGTACAATGAAGATTGGGATATCCTTGGAAGAGGGAGCGGACGTGAGGAAAAGAGTTCTAATACTGTTAGTGCCGATTCTGCTTTCAGATACTCCTCCCGCATGGCCTGCCGGCTCAATCGCCGATAGGACTGCGACAGGTAGCCTGTGTGTCCGGCAAGCTCCTCGGCAACTTCTTCGGCGGCAACAAGCTTGAACTCGGTGAGGAAGAATTTGCGAAACGCGTGATAGTGTATCTGGGCGCGTCTGGTCTGCGGATCAACGGAGTACGTTCCCGAGTGCCTGAGTACTGCGTTGAAGCGGGCGATCTCGTTTGCGGCAGAGTAGGGAAAGATCCGAGCATCCGGTACACTGTTCCTGGATTTTTTTCGTTTGAGTTCTGTATCCCGCACAGCAAGCCACTCCTCCAATGCACTTTTTGCTTCGCGACTGATGAACACCGTACGCGCGGTGTCATTTTTTGCGATCATTGCAGGGATGTAAATCTCTGCCGGAACTACTGCAAGGTTAAGATCTGCTACGGTGATTCTAAGTATCTCTCCAATGCGCATTCCTGAAGATACGGCAATGAGAATTTCTGCACGCTGGCGCGTGTCTGCGTGAGAGAGAATTTTCCGGATCACTGTTCTGTCAAGTTCCGCCTCGCGGCTAACGGCCCTGTTCTTTGGCCGGGTTTTTTTGAGACGGCGGGTTTGTGTTTCATCAATGAAGACTCCGCACTCTTTGAGATACATCAGGGTTATCTGAAGGTAGAGGTTGACGGTTTTTGGTGAGAGAGGGCGGGCAAGCGTTTTGCATTTTGCGCAAAAATTCAGCAGATCTTCGTGAATATTCCGCAGGGAGGCAAGATAGTTGTCCCACAGATCATTCAGTTCCTCGTGATGAATGCGGGTGTTCAGAGTTATTTGAAGATACTGTAACAATGCTGTCCGATAGGTACGCTGTGTCGATTGTTTGCTGCAGTACTGTAGAAATTCTGTTGGTGTCGGCATGCAATAATGAAGGAAGGGTGGTTTGATGAAGATTCTTGGAAAAATCAAAATCAAAGTGGCAAAAGGTAAACAGCCGCCGGAATCTAAAGAGGTGGAAACGCAAGCGGCTGTTTGATGCGCTTAATTCATCGCAGGCAGTTTTAAAGCAGTTTCGGAGGGCTGCTTGGTATTGGAACATCCCCTCCTCTTCCGTTTTCAAAACAACCAATAATTAATATTTATTAATTACTATTCTATTTTTTAAAACAATTAATTTAATAAAATTTAATATCAAAAAAGACCGATCAATGACCATGAATATTTGTGTAGACACCCGAAAACATTCTGAAACAAAGTTAATATTGGCTGTGCTTTCGATAGGTGTATTACTTTTTTCTGCATGTGTTGCAGGATGCATTGGCATTGATCCTGATCCCATTGTCGGAACATGGAAACATGACTTATCCCACAACTATTACGGGTATCTAATTGGATTCAATCCCGATGGAACTGGGACACTTATTGAATACACAGATGGAACAGCTACAAGTAAGAATTCGTTCACATGGAAAAAGATATCCAAGGGTGATTATGTTATTTCAAGTGGAGCAAGTGTCCGGTCTGTAACGCTCTTCGCTGGAACCAAGATACTTTCCATCGGCTCAGTACTTTTTGAGCCGGTTCAATTCGATCCCCTGAGTGTTGGAGAAATTCTTCTGGGCTCTCTGGAGTTTTGAGTAAAAACTCCAATTTTTGATATCATGATGTCCTGAACATTGTTTAATCCGATTGTATTTCTCCACTTAATACATCGGAAAACCGTAAGTATTATATTGTTTTAGTAAATATTATCAGAACCAACAGAATCTCGGTGAAAGAACACATGGGTATGCTTTCTACAAAAGGAGAAACTGAAATTCTGAATCTGAAACCACATTGGTCCATTCTTATTAGTCCAGTTTTTCTGATCATTGTGGGTTTTATTTTGCTATTATTCGTGATGGGATGGGGTGTTTTCTGCATTCTGGTCGGTGGAGCTCTCCTCCTCTTGAAATTGATTGCAATGAATACCAACTACCTCAGACTTACAAACAAACGTGTGTACATCAAAAATGGATTATTAAAAAAAGAGGAAATGGATATCCGGTTGGACAAACTTGATGGAGTAAATGTAGTTCTGCCCTTCTTCGATAGATTACTTGGGTGTGGGGACATTGCAATTCGGTCTACCGGTTCAAGTAAAATTTCCTTTGGGCCTGTTGAAGATCCAGATCGAATTCGTCAGGCAATTGCAGATGCCGCAGATGGGCTGATGTAATTATTTCAATTATTATTTTTGATGTGATGTTACAATGAGGCAATGGGGAAATTCTGATGGGAGGTTACTCCTCTATGATCATCTAAATCATGAGATTATTCCTTATGATGAAGAGCATAAAATGTGCCCGTTCACTCTTGGGTACTGTCAGACTGTGGAACATATTCCCGGAACCTGTTTCAAACAGGCATGTGAACTCTGGGATATGAATGCCCGGAGTTGTTCTCTTTCCAATAGATGTCGTAAATAGTTCAAAACGCATTGGTGATTCAGAATATTATGCAATCAGTATATGATTATAATCTAACCCCTAAACAGAATGAAGTTGTATTAGTTGAGTTGAAATTCAGTAGATTCGCTGTAATTCCATATCTTCTATTAATCTTGATAGGAATACCTCTCCTAGTTATCTTCTTGATAGGGCTCATTCCTATCACTGTCGGGTTATTTTACTTGGTGAAAACATTGGATCATGCTGATCACGATAAATATACGATTACCAGTAAGCGTATTCACACTCTTATCGCAAATGATCATCGAAATGTGGCATTGGAAATGGACATCCCAAATATCATCAACGTTTCGATCGAACAAGGGGTTATTGGTGGCCTATTCAATATTGGAACGATAGCTTGTATTGGTACAACCAGTTATCTATCATTTGGACCTGTAAAACGTCCTGCTGATGTCAAACAGATGATTGACCTCCTGAGAGATGGGAGCTATGAGTATGATTGATTGCCATCTGAACAAGTTTTCATTCATTTAATTGCCGGAAATCATGCAACTAAAACAAAATCAATGGACCTTTCTCCTCTCCTTCCTCCTTGCGGCCGTGCTGATTGGAGGATTAATATGGGTTACCTCACTCCCGGAGGCCGATCAAGTCAGTGATCCCATTACCGGCACATGGAATATGTCTGAACCGTATCTGACAGCACATCTCTCCGCAGCAGAGCAGATGCAAAAAGAAAATTCTGCACGCCTAGGGAACTATCTGACCCTTTCCGATGGCAACACAGGATACTCTGTATCAACTGTGCAAAACCTTTGGTTCTCTCTGCCGTTAACGGAGTTTCAGGTGCTCGGACCAGTTACATGGAGAAAAACCGGAGAGAACATCTATGAAATTGCATCTGTGGGAAGTACTTCCATTGCTGTGAGAACTCTCTTCGATAAGCCCCCCTTCGTTATTTATCAGTGGTTTCCCCCGTTCAATCTCGTGGGACCTGTTGCTGATGCCAAAAAATTGTCAATTGTGGCTGATATGTTGCCGAATGAGTACAAAGAACCCTTTGTTCAAGAGCTTGACTCAACTGTCCTCGCAAACACTCTCTTTAAAGATCTCAAGCTAACCCTTCAGCACATCAACGAAACCGAGTGTTTGGTTTCTGGATCAGAAATTATGTACGTGAGAGTGAGCTGATCTCACACAACAACTTTTATCCCCCAACTCATCGACTGACCGCCGCCGATCGGCTCAAGCGTCACCATGTACTCGCCCGCCGGTACCGGCGCAGTCACAGACCAGATGTTTACGCCGTCATCACCCGCAGTAACCGGCACAACGCCTGACCATCCGGTGAAAGATTCGGAAGAACCCTTCGGCGACGCGGTGAAGTACGGCTCAATGGAGATCGCCAGCTGTTTTTCCGTAGAGAAGATCGTCTCGCCTGAGAACGTAATCGAATCGTTCTCCAGAACATACACCACAGGCTCGGATGCCGCGACGCGGAAGAGACCGGAGAACCATGCAGAGATCTGATCCCATATACTCGGTACGGGAGTTGGTGTGGGAGAAGGCGTTGCAACGGTTGTCGGAACCTCGGTCTGGGTCGGTGTCGCAGTTGTTGCAGTAGTCTCAGGCAGACCTCCGTACACACCGGCGGTCATTCCCGGACGTCCGAGCGTCACGGTATAGGTGGAGTAACTCGCATCCGAGAGCGAGTACCGGTTTGCCGGACGGTCCACCGCAAAGATCGTGTAGGTTCCCGCATCAAGCCGTCCGCTTGTCTGCCACTTGTAGCTCCACATATTACCGTTCACGCTGCGCGACACAAACGTATCCGGATCGCCCGTCACCGCAGCAACGGAAGGGTTGGAAAGCTTCGCACCGCCTGCCGGCAGATTCGGGCCGGTCATAAACAGGTAGACTTTGTTCGAACCGGCAGCAGCACCTGAAAGAGGAATCTCAGATCCGATCGCATACCCTCCTGAGGAGGACGTCGGGCGCGGCGTTGACACCGCAGTCGCACTCACTGACCCCCGTGTGACTGACACCGACGTTGTGTCCGAACTCGAACCGTCGGACACCTTGAACCGGCAGGTCGACGGATCACCGCCGACCTGCGTCGTGTACTCGACACGGGCACGTCCTGACGAATCCAGTTTCACCGTTGCCGAAGCCGCAGAACCGGACACATCCGGCTGACCCGGCAGTAATTGTACATCAGGCCGGTCACCCGACGTCATCGAAAGAGTCACCGTTCCAAGCAGATCGCCGCCTGAGATAGAAAGAGTGAAACTGTTACCCGCAACGATGCCGGACGGACCGGAAAGACTCAGATCACTTGCCGCAGATGCTGGGACAAGCGCAAATATTGCGAAGAGCAGACCCAAAAAGAGTACCACTTTGTATTTGATCATCATGAAAAAATAGTGGTCTGAAAAAGATATAGTGTTTTGGATTCAAACGGTCACATCCACCGCGACAACACCGTAGACATAGGGTTTTGTCACATCAAACGTTTTCACACTTGCAGATCTTGGCAGCATCACATCAATCACCCGCTCATTTGACGGATAGATGCGATCGATCTTCGACGAGTATGGAATACCGGCACTGACGACTTCCTCATAACTCTGCGGAGTCCAGCCGGACGAAACGGTATCCGTATTGTAAACGAAGAACGTGTAGCGGATGTTGTAGCCGTCTTTGCGGAGATCGCGGGTCGCAACAGCTTTCAGACGCATCTCAAGGTTTCCCTGCTCCTCAACGGATGGTTTTGCCGTAAGAGCATAACTCACACCGGGCGTATCTGGAAAAATTGTCACCGTATCAAGCGGGGACGGCGTCGGCACAGGAGTTACGGCCGGAGTTGTGTTCTGATCACCGTTCGTCACGCAGCCGGCAGAAAAGATCAGACAGCCAAGAAAAAGAATTGCTATCGGCAACAAATATTTCATAGAGAACTATCGGCAGACAAACAGATAGAGATTGTGCTGAAAAAAAGTTTAGAGGATCTCAACATCTTTCAGGAGAACTTTGTGATCCTCAATCACACGGCCGACCACTTTGGCGCCGTCAACCATTCCCAGAATTTTTGCAACACTTGCCTCGGGAACGATGAACGCAAAACCCATACCCATATTGAACGTACGGTAGAGTTCGTTCATCTCAAGATCTCCCTTCTCCGCAATCCATGCGAGAACTTCCGGAACCGGCATCGGATCGTCAAAGGAGAAACCGTACTTCGTGACCCGGAGGAAGTTCAGAAGACCTCCGCCCGTGACGTGGCACATGCCGTGAACCTCAACAGCGCGGCAGACATCCAGAACCTCGGAGTAAATACGGGTCGGTGTAATCAGCGCCTCACCTACCGTTTTTCCTGACGGAAGCTTTACTGAGTAGCCGCCATTCTCGGTGGCCACCTTTCGTGCAAGAGTATAGCCGTTAGAGTGAACTCCGGTACTTGCAACACCGATGACAACATCGCCCGGTCGTACCTTCTCACCACTGACCACGCGGTCGCGATCCTGCACACCAAGACAGGTGCCGGCAAGATCCAGACCGTTCACCATACCTTTCAGCGTCGCCGTCTCGCCGCCGACAATGTTCATGTTGGAAAGTCTGGCACCTTCGTTGAGACCGATACCGATCTGAATCATCTGTTCGGTGTTCACGCCTTCGGTTGCAATGTAGTCTACGAAGGCAACCGGCTCGATGTTCATCACGTACATATCATTGACGTTCATCGCAATACAGTCGATACCAACCGTTGACCAGTCACGGAGATCATCAGCAACCCGCATTTTGGTACCGACACCATCAGTACACAGCGAGAGAACTTTGGATCCGAAATCGATAAGCCCTGCGAAATGGCCGACATCGCCGACCATCCCATGGTCACCGGCACGCCGGAAACTCAGTTGGCGGATCAGAGACTTGACGCCGTCGGCCTCAAGGTCAATGTCCACTCCTGCATCTTTGTATGAATATTTTTTGCTCATGTCTGTTCCTCTGCCTCCAAATGATATTCCTCGTGAATGGCGCGGACCGCTTTGATGCCGTCTGCTTCTTTGACCACAAACGAGACGTTAACCTCTGACCCCTGCGAAAGCATCATCACATTGATGCCCGCAACACCAAGACCACGGAAGATTCGGCCAAGGGTTCCGTAGGTTCCCGCCATTCCCGCACCGACAACCGAGACGACCGCAACGTCGCGGTCGAAGTCGAACTCGCGGATGACGCCCTTCTTCTTCACCGACGCAAGTGCGGTGAGGGCAGCATCAAGCTGCTCTTCTGTGATAATCAGGGAGATAGTCATCTCCGACGACCCCTGGGAGATCAGCATGACGTTTACGTCGGCTTCCGCAAGAGCGGTGAATATCTCACCGGCAACGCCCGGACGACCCGCCATAATAGCACCGCCGACTTTGATGAGACAGCTGTTCTTTATCAGAGAGATGGCTTTAACAATTCTCTTGTCTGCATGCGGCTCGCGAATAACGACGGTACCCATATGCGTGGGGTTGAAGGTGTTTTTGACGCGGACCGGGATATTTTTCTGCATTGCCGGTACGAGGGCACGCGGGTGAATGACTTTTGCACCGAAGTAGGACATCTCCATCATCTCAAGGAAGGAGATGGAACTGATGACGCGTGCTTCAGGAATCAGCCGCGGATCGGTGGTCATAACACCGTCAACATCAGTCCAGATGATGATCTCGTCAGCATCAATTCCGGCACCAATGATGGCTCCAGAGTAGTCGGAGCCGCTACGGCCAAGCGTGGTGACAGCTCCGTCGGCAGAACAGCCCATGTATCCCATGACAACCGGCACCTGTTCGGTGAGGAGTGCGCCGACGCGTGCCTGAATCCGGGGATAGCTTTCCGGCAGAGCAGTCGCTCCGTTGTGTACGCCGTCGGTGAGAATTCCTGCGTCGCAGCCGCTCATGTAGCATGAGGGAATACCGCCCTGACGAAGTGCTGCGGAGATGATAGGTGCCGAGAGACGCTCGCCGAACGAGATGATGTAATCCTTGGATCTGGGCGTCAGCTCGCGGAGGTTGTGAACCGCGAGGAGAATATTTGCGAGTTTGGTGAATCTTGAGTCAAGATACTCACCAATCTCGTCCACATAGTCGGGAGCGACCGCTTCAAGCACCTTCATGTGGCGGCTGCGGAGTGATGCGATGAATGCATCGAGCGCCGGCTTTTGTTTGCAGTTGATGACCTCTTCTGCGGTTGCGATGAGCTGATCGGTGACGCGGGTCATTGCAGAGACCACGACCGCAACCTCATTTCCGGCATCGCGGGATTCTTTGATGATGTTAACCACGTTGGCAATGCATTTTTCATCGCCGACAGAGGTTCCGCCAAACTTCATTACGAGTCGCATCGAATTAGCACCTGTGAGATAGTGTG
>CAZABQ010000038.1:0-17375 GCA_964483485.1 uncultured Methanomicrobiales archaeon | reverse complement strand
GAAAACTTGTATACCGGATTTCCGGTATACAAAACAATTTTCCCCATGAAACTGCCGGATCCTTTTTTCCCAGAATTACACATACCTCTGCTTCCCTTCAGCAGAGAAACAATCTATAATAACTCGATATTTCTGACTTTGATAGTAGACGAATTTATATGCCGACATCGTCTACACCAGGATCTATCTCCCCGGAAAGAAGTCCGTCGAAAACAAAAAAAGAAAAAAAATTATACAGCGTCTCTGCCGAGTTCAAACGCTATTACATTCATCTCGATCGTTTTCTGCGGCACATTTCGCCGCACTGCCTCTGCAAGAGAGGAAACGGACAAAGGCAGCGTATGAGACGCAGCACCCAAAAGCACAATATTTGCCGCAAGAGGGCTACCTGCTTCAGCTGCAATCTTTGTTGCATCCACCAGATGTACAGACATCTCATCAGACCGCAGTTCAGCTTCGATTCCCCCAATAGTCGGTACTGGGGATTTAGAAGAGTACACAGAGGTCGGCACCACCATTTCACGGTTAACCACCATCACCCCGTCAGGCTTCAGAAAATGGCGGTACCGGAGAGCCTCCAGAACATCAAATGCGATCAGCAAATCCGCAGTACCCGGAGCAATCAGCGAACCGTACTTCCCATCAATCCTGATATGTGTCTCAACAGAACCGCCCCGCTGGGACATCCCGTGTGTCTCAGCGCCACGGACATGCCGTCCCTCAATCACACAGGCATCACCCAGAACATTGGATGCAAGAATCGTTCCCTGCCCCCCAATCCCCACAATCAGTACATCGTAACTTTTCTTCATTGTCGTGCACCCCCGCGGTGAATGGCACCAGCCGGACAAATATCGGCACAGACACCACATCCGGTACACAAAGCCGTTGTCCGCGATACTCCATTCTCATCCGTTTCAATGGCCGGGCATCCATACCGGATACAAGCTCCGCATTTCAGACACCGCTCCGCATCCACCACATATCTGCTCCGCTTCACACCGTTGCGCTTATTCATAATTACGCACGGCTGCTTTGCAATGATGACCTTCACACCGTCCCTTTCTTTTGCTGCCTTCAGTGTCTCAAGGAGATCGGTCAGATCATACGGATCGACCGATTCAACAAACGAGACCCCGCAGGCCCGTGTCAGCTCCTCAAGGGAGATTTTCGGAGATTCCACTCCCGTTGCCGTTATGCCGGTGTTCGGGTTCGGCTGATGACCGGTCATCGCAGTAATCCGGTTATCAAGGATAATAATTGTCTGGTTTGCGTTGTTGTATACCGCATTGACCAGACCATTTACTCCCGTGTGGAGGAACGTTGAGTCCCCGATGGTGGATACTACCGGTGTTTCCGGGCAGGAATGAGCTATTCCGGAACCAACGGTTATTGACGCGCCCATGCAGATGGTGGTATCTACAGCCCCCATCTGGAGTCCCAGGGTGTAGCAGCCGATGTCGCCTGCAAACACACCATCTTTAAACACTTTTTTCATTGCATAGAACACCGAACGGTGCAGGCATCCCGGACAGAGAATCGGGGGTCTAACAGGAACGGCAGCCGGCTCGGGAGATACCGGACAGGGGTTTTCCGCAAGAAAACCTGCTTTTACGAGGGCTCCGGCAACCAGTGCTGTGGAGAACTCACCTTCATGAGGCAGACAGCCGTCAAGTTTTCCGTGGACAACTGTTGTTGATGCTGCCTGCCGAACCGCCTCTTCAATAACCGGCATCAGTTCCTCAACTACCAGTACCTCAGTATGTTGGCTGACAACATTGGCAAGCCATTCACGGTCAATCGGATATGCGGTTATTTTGATGAGGGAGATATCCTTCGGCAGGATCTCCTCAACATAGGAAATGGAGATTCCTCCAGCAATTACTGCTTTATTACCGCGAATCTCTGCAGAGTTGTATCCTGCTTCAACAAGATATTTTGCAACCTCCGGCTGCTTTTTGGTAAGTATTACATGAAGCGGCCGGGTATGTGCCGGGATTACAACATACTGTTTTGGATTGTGAACGAACTGACCTTTTCTCGGGGAGGGTTTCTCTTCTCCGAGGAGGACATCGCTTTTTGAATGGCAGATGCGTGTTGTCGGCCGGAAGAGAACCGGAAGAGAAAACTTTTCAGACAGGGCCCATGCATCTGTTATCATGTCATGAGCCTGTTGTACGTTTGCGGGATCCAGGCAGGGAACCTGAGCAAACTTTGCGTACATCCGTGAATCCTGTTCGTTCTGGGAACTGTGGGCAAACGGATCATCTGCGGAAAGTACAACGAATCCTCCGTTAACCCCGGTGTATGATGAGGTCATGAGGGGATCTGCTGCGACATTGAGTCCAACATGCTTCATGGTTACAATGGAGCGAAGGCCGCACCAGCTTGCACCCAGGGCATTTTCAAAGGCTACTTTTTCGTTTACTGACCATTCCAGATAATACCAGGGATTTTTCGTCCGGCGTAATGTGTCAACTACTTCAGAGGAGGGGGTTCCGGGATATCCGGATACGAAGTCCACACCAGCTTCCAGACATCCGTGCGCGATTGCGTCATTTCCCAGGAGATACTGCTTTTTTTTCTCGTCTGCCATTCTCTATCAGCTGCCCGATATCCTATTTTATAGCATTTCGCAGGATAAGGAGTTAAGCCTACGCTAAAGGACGGGGGCCCCTGGAAAATCTATTTCACAACCTATATATGTGGATGATGCATATGTATTAGGGTAACACCCAAACGGGGCCCGTAGCATAGCTAGGTGGTGCGCCCGGCTGATAACCGGGAGGTCATGAGTTCGAATCTCATCGGGCCCACTGTTTTTTTCTTTGTTTTCTCAAACTAAAAAAAATTAGATATGGTTCTTTTTCTGAATATATCCAAGTGCCAGATCAAGTCCGGCAAGGACATCCTCTTCTGCAAGCCAGTAATCTCTCATCGCGGAGTAGAGCATGTAGAGAATGTCGTAACCATAAAATTCCAGTGCATCTTCTGCTGACAACGGGGATGCATAGGTGTCAATGACGAACCCGTCGTTGGAAAACATCAGCTCGTATAATTTTCCGTTTTCCGACAGTATGCAGAACTGCTGAACAACTTTTTTCTTGGGATCATCAGGGCGGAACTGGGCCGGCTCATCGGTTTTACCAAGAATGATCATCTTTTCCTCGTAGTATTTTTGGTCGTAGAGTTCCCCTTTGCTGTCCTGCTTTGCCCTGAGCAGAAATTCGGATCCGATCTCTTTTGCAACCGGCGCAACCGCCTCTGTCATGCGCTCAAGGAGAGCTGATTTCTGTTTGATGATCTCTTCAGAGAAGCACTCCTGTTGTATTTTGGTTTCATTAATAAGTACTTGGAGCCGCTCAAATCCCTGTTCGACGATTTCGTCCATATAATATAATAGATCAGTCCGATAGTTTAACTATCGGTTCGGTTTCATATGTACCAAAATATATCGGGGGGTCTTGGTCATGGATTATTTTATTGCCCTGAATCAGATTTTGATCCTGTTCCTCCTTATTGGGGTCGGATTTTTCTGCAGGCGTGTTGGGATTTTAACCGAAACATCGGTTGGTTCTCTCTCTAAATTTTTGCTGCACATCTGCATTCCGGCGATGATCATCTACTCCATGCAGATTCCGTTTACTACGGAGCTGCTGCAAAATGGAGAACTGTTAATCGTTTCTGCGCTTGGTTATTATGCACTTTCACTCGTAGTTGCTTGGTTTGCACCCGTTATCCTTCGTGCAAAACATGAAGAATACGGCGTCTTCCGGTTTATGCTGGTATTTTCCAACTCGATGTTTATGGGATTTCCGGTTCTGTCGATGATCTTTGGTTCGGAAGCAATCTTCTACGCGGCAATATTTAATATTCCCTTTACCATTCTGGCATATTCGCTTGGCATCTGGCTTCTGACAGCACATGGCGGCGCGGGGGGGAGACCGGTTTTTCAGCCGAAGCTGTTGTTGAATGCGGCATTCATTTCCACGTTTGCAGGTCTTGCCCTGTTCCTGACATCAACTACCATCCCTGACCCGATCAATGGATCTCTTGCCCTTCTGGATAGTGTGACCACTCCGTTGTCGCTTGTCGTTACGGGTGGGTTTCTTGCCCAGCTGGACCTTTCCAAGATCCTTGGAAATGTCCGGCAGTATTGTGTTGCAGGTATCCGGTTGCTGATTCTGCCGGCTTTGGTCTTTGTGATCTTTTCCCAGTTCATTACAAATCCCCTGATACTTGGTGTGATCGTAGTAACAGCTGGTATGCCTGCCGCAACAAATACCGTGATGCTTGCATCTGAACACCGGGTTCATCCTGATATTGCGGCTCAGGGTGTATTTATCACCACACTCATGAGTGTCTTTACGTTGCCGCTTCTTGCAATGTTTTTATCGTGAAACTACTTTTTTCACTGTGATTGTTGTCACAGCTGATCGAACGGTTTAGAAAAAAAGAAAAAAATATTTGTCCTGAGTATTTACTCTGGCTTGCTGATCAGTGCGACCTTGGAAACGATCTCACCGGTCTTCTTGTGCGGCTTGCGGATGATACTGTCGCCTGCCTTCTCGATCTCACGTGCCTCGTCACAGAGTGCTGCTGCAACACGCATCATTTCGTGTGCGGAGGTGACGATTGGGATGTAGTCTGTCCACTCTTTGGTCATGAAACATCCCTTGACATTGACGCCTGCAACTGCCTGTGCAATCTCGTATGCTGCACGTGCCTTTGCCTGTGCGTAGGGGTTGGTGAACTCGCCCTTGGTGGAGTTGTCGGAATTCAGGACAACTTTCGGGAGAACGAGCTCTGCGCCCTTCTTTCCAGCCTTAACCTGATCGATGACTTTGTCGAGCTCCGTCTGGAGCTTGCGGAATGCACCGGTCAGTGCAAGAACCTTTACGAGGTTGCCGTTGTAGTCTGCCATCTCAACTGGGTCGAGGAATTCGCGGCGTGCACCAATCATGGCGTCTGCCTTGACAATGATGTATCCGAATTTGGATTCCTTCAGTGCTGCAAACTGTTCCTTCTTGGTCGTCACATCATCAGTGATAACGATCGTCGGGATGCCTGCTGCTGCAAGATCCTCACGTGCACCGGTCGGTCCCTCGAGAACACCGTTCGGGGAAACGACGATTGCGAAGTCCGGCTGCCATGCTTTCAGGTTGGTGACAACGCGGTCAACATCTTCCTTCTGCAGCTTTGTACCAGAGGTTGCCATGAAGGTCATCATGTCTTCACGGTCTGCACGCTCATCTAACAGAAGCTCTGCCATAACACCGGATGCGATGTTACCGAGCTTTGCAACTCCTACCTTAACTACCATATTTATTACACCTCTCATTTTCAATGAGAACATCAGATCATCGACGAGAACCAATATAAGGTTTGTGAATTGTTAATCCGATTCCTGAAAATAACCTGATATGTTGGGTTTTTACGAAAAATTTCCATAGATCTTGGATTTTGCTCTGTCATGGTATAGTTGATGAATCCCAACTGCAAATATTTTTTCCACCATCTTTTTTGCTTGTATCACTCTTCCCCCACCAAATCTATTCCAACCCTCTCACATTTGTGCGCGTACGTCTCCGGCAGATCTTGTTCAAAGTTGCAGAGTACTTTAACCAAATATGTTTATAGTTAACAAACTTATATTGATAACCATGAAAGATACTCTCCTTACCGACCGTCAGAAGGAAGTTATCAGGTACCGCAAACAGGGTATGACCCAGCAGCAGATTGCCGATCGTCTCGGGACATCAAAAGCAAATATCTGTACTATAGAAAAATCTGCCAATGAAAATATCCGGCGTGCCAAAGAAACTCTTGAGTTTTTGTACACGCTGGATGCTGCTGATCTCTGTGTACTTGTTGCCGGAACAGATCTCATGGAAGCACCACATCTCATCTATCAGGCAGCGGCACCGCTTAACATTAAAATTCGCTATGACAGCATCTCTCTCATTAACCGCATCAGTTCCTACATGCCGGAAAAGATCAAAGGGCGGCATGTACGTGAAGACATCCGCGTATATCTCAATACCGACGGCGATCTCTATTTCGGATAATTTCTTTTTTTTGAATTCTCCACTATCTTTATAATCTCTCTCTTCCAATAATAAAGGAGCCTTTATAGGCTGATATCAGCATAGCTGCTGTGTATCGTGGATATCCAGTTGGTTTGAAAACACGCAGATTCTGTGACTGTTTTCATTATCGTGTAACCCTTTTGCGGTGTTCCCGCAAAGGATTAAGACCTCAATAGGTCTGATGAAACGCGCCGGGCGAACGTCAATTAGGACGAGCCCATTCTTTGTGAGAATCAAAGAGCGCGTGAACTGTCAGGTTCTCTTACGTGAGACTTGGAAGCCGCAACTGTGCGGCGCGCACACCTGTGCGTTATTCGGGCATAAACCACAAGAACTGACAAGACGTTGTCGTTCGTGCGGATATCCTCAATGGATCAATTGCTACCCGTCTTTCCGTCTTCTTAGCCCTCTGTGTATTTTCACAGAGCGCGGAGACCGACACAAGAATGTACGTCCCATGGTCGAAGGCGAATATTTTCGCAGGCCGATGGTGAAAGAACGGTTGTTATAATTGGCAACCACAGCAGAGTCTTCGTCCCGTAAGGGCACAAGACACCAGTATTAAGGACTGATTAACACATGAGAACTGTGAGACCGCGTGCAGGTTCACTCGCATACTATCCTCGCAAGAGGGCCAAGAGTATTGTACCTAAGTACCAATCCTGGCCAGAGTATAACGGGCAGCCCACGCTTCAGGGTTTCGCCGGCTACAAAGCAGGCATGACCCACGTCATCATGATTGACGATCACAAGAAGAGCCCAACAGAAGGCAAAGAGATTATGGTCCCGGTGACCGTAATCGAGATCCCGGCAATGAAAGTTGCAGCAATCCGCGTCTACGTGAAAGACACCTATGGCAAGCACCCGCTTACCGAAGTCTGGTCTGAAGACGTCGCAGCACTTTCCGGCAGAATCACCAAGGCAAAGGCACACAACGCCGCAGCCGCAACTGAAAAGATCAATGCCGCAATGGCAGACGTCGTCGAAGTTATGGTTCTGATGTACACCCAGCCGGACACTATCACCGGTGTTCCAAAGAAGATCCCGGACTTAATGGAAATCCGTGTTGCAGGCGGTAGTTCTCAGGAACGCTTTGACTACGCACTCTCTCTTCTCGGCACCAGCATTGACATGAACACGATTCTCTCCGAGGGTCAGTTCGCCGACATCACGGGAATCACCAAAGGAAAGGGATTCCAGGGTGCAGTCAAGAGATTCGGCATCTGCCTCAGAAAGAGAGCACACTCCAGAGCCAAGAAGACCCGGCACATTGGAACGCTCGGTCCATGGCACCCTCACCACGTCCGCTGGCAGGTTCCAATGCCCGGTCAGATGGGTTTCCAGCAGCGTACCGAGTTCAATAAGAGAGTCATTAAGATCGGTGAAAACCCGGACGAGATCAACCCCGCAGGTGGATTCCTCCACTACGGCCTTGTCCGCAATAACTATGTCCTGATCAAAGGTTCTATTCCGGGTCCGGCAAAACGCCTGATTCGTATTCGCCCCGCAACCCGCATGGGCGAGCAGACCATCCAGACTCCTGTTGTTGAGTATGTGAGTCTCCAGAGCAAGCAGGGGTGAATAACCGATGAAAGCAAATGTAAAAGCAATTAACGGTTCTGTTCTCCACGAAATCGAGCTTCCGGCAGTCTTCAACGAAGAATTCCGCCCGGACCTCATCAAGAGAGCTGTCATCGCTTATCAGAGCGAGCAGTACCAGCCGTACGGCGCAGATCCGTACGCAGGTATGAGAACCTCTGCAGAAGGCTGGGGTTCCAAGCGCGGCGAGTCCAAGATTCCGCGTATCAAGAACGGATCCCGCGGTGCAAAAGTTCCGCAGACCAAAGGCGGTCACCCGGCACACGCACCAAAAGTTGAGAAGATCATCCTTGAGAAGATCAACAAGAAAGAGAAGGCAAAGGCCATTCGCTCTGCAATCGCAGCAACCGTCAACACCGAACTTGTCACCGCACGCGGACACAAATTCGATGGAGACGCAGCAATTGTCGTTGAGGATGCATTTGAAGCACTCGCAAAGACTGCAGAAGTCAAGAAGGCATTAATTGCTCTTGGACTCGGCGCAGACCTTGAGCGTGCAAAAGACTCCCGTGCAATTCGTGCAGGACGCGGAAAAACCCGTGGACGCAAATATAAGCAGGCAAAATCCGTCTTAATCGTTACTGTCGGTACCGAATTTACTGCAGGTGTAAACCTTGCAGGTGTCGATGTAATGCCGGTTACTTCTCTGAATGCAAACATCCTTGCCCCCGGAACTCACGCAGGCAGACTTACTGTCTGGACTGAAGCCGCTGTCAAGAAACTCGGGGAGGCATAATAATGGCACTCGCACACCCGCTCGTAACAGAAAAGGCAATGGTTCTCCTTGAGAACTCCAACCAGCTTTCCTTCATCGTAAGAAAGGACGCAACCAAGGCATCCGTCAAGGCAGCAATGGAGAAAAACTTCGGCAAGAAGGTCGCATCCATCAGCACCATGATGACTACCAAGGGAGCCAAGAAGGCAATCATTACCTTCGAAGAGAAAAACGCTGCTGAAGAGATTCTCTCTCAGCTGGGTATCGTGTAAGGTGAGTCAACATGGGACACAGAATTAGTACACAGGCACGTGGAAAGGGAGGTTCGACCTACCGCGCCCCGTCGCACCAGTATAAGGCAGAACTGAAACACTTCGGTTCGTCTACCAAGACTGTTACTGCAACTGTTCTTGACATTGAGCACGACCCAGCACGCCACACTCCTATTGCAGTTGTCAAAATCGACGGCAAGAAAGAGTATGCACTTATCACCGAAGGTGTTGGTGTTGGTCACGAGATCGCTTGGGGACCTGAAGCAAAGATCGAGAACGGTAACACCCTTCCGCTTGCATCAATCCCGACTGGTATGTCCGTCTGCAATATCGAAGCACGCCCCGGAGACGGCGGCAAGTTCGTTCGTGCAAGCGGTGTTCAGGCTGTTATCATCGGAAAATCCGAAGGTAAGGTCGGCGTCCGCATGCCGTCTGGCAAACCAAAGTGGTTCAACGAGAACTGCCTTGCAACCATCGGCCTTGTGGCAGGTGGAGGCCGCGGCGACAAACCAATCCTGAAAGCAGGTAAACAGTATCACAAGATGAAGACCTCGGCAACCCGCTGGCCACGCGTACGTGGTGTCGCTATGAACGTCATCGACCATCCGTTTGGTGGTGGAGGACATCAGCACCCGGGCAAGCCAAAGACTGTTGCACGCGGTACGTCTCCGGGTAAGAAGGTCGGACACGTTGCGGCACGCAGAACTGGATGCCGGAGGTGAGCAGTAAATGGCAAAGAAAACTACTAAGAGAATGCCAAAGCGGCGAGAGGAGTATACCTACCACGGCTACAATGTCGAGCAGCTCAAATCCATGTCTATGGAAGAGCTTCTCCCGATTATGCCCAGTAGTGCCCGCCGTAAGGTTCTTCGCGGTTTTACCCGTGAAGAGGAAGACGTTCGCGCAAAGATCGTTGAGGGCGAAGGTGTCAGAACCCACGTCCGCTCGATGATCATTCTGCCCGAGATGGTTGGCAAGACCGTTGCTATCTACTCCGGTAAAGAGTTCGTCAACGTTGAGATTCCGGTTGAGGGAGTGTTCCACTACTTTGGTGAGTTCGCTCTGACCCGCAAGAAAGTCTCCCATGGAAGCGCCGGTATTGGTGCAACCCGGTCGAGTAAGTATGTCCCACTGAAGTGATTGTCATGGCAAGAACAGAATACAGTAACAAACTTACCGGTGATAATATCGCCCGTGCAAAGGCTAACGAGCTTGGATGCTCTCCAAAGCACGCAGTGGAGATTGCCCACCTTGTCCGTAATATGATGGCAGACGATGCAGTTGCATATCTGGAACAGGTTATTGACCTGAAACGTGCAGTACCGTTCCACCGCTATGCAAGAAACGTCGGCCACCAGAAGAGCTTGAACGGAAAAACCTTTGGAACCGCAGCTGGAAGATATCCGGTCAAGGCAGCCGCAGAGTATATCCGCTTAATCCGTTCCGCACAGAAGAACGCCGAGTACGCAGGTCTTGCTCCGGAAAAGATGGTCATCATCCACGCCGCAGCAAACAAAGGTCGGTGCATGAAGGCAATCTTCCCCCGTGCAATGGGAAGAGCCACTCCGAAACACAGAGACACCGTGAATGTTGAGTTAATCCTCCGTGAGGTGCAGTAAGTATGACTATCGAGAAGAAGTTTGTCGCAGACGGCGTCCGCAAAGTTCGCGTTGAGCAGTACCTCAACAAGGAACTTAAGCGTGCCGGATACGGCGGAATGGACATTGTCCGCACCCCGATTGGAACTCAGGTTACAATCTTTGCAGAGAAGCCCGGTATCGTCATCGGTAAAGGTGGAAAACTGGTTCGCCAGATCACCTCTGACCTCAACACCGTATACGGCATCGACTCCCCGCAGGTTGAGGTTCAGCAGGTTGCAAACCCGAACCTCAACGCTCAGATCATGGCCGAGCGCCTTGCAAACGCACTGGAGCGCGGATGGTACTTCCGTAAGGCAGGTTCCTCCGTCATTCGTCGTGTCATGGACTCAGGCGCCCTCGGCTGCGAAGTAATCGTCGCAGGAAAACTCACCGGTGCCCGTGCCCGTGTCCAGAAGTTCGTTGAAGGATACATCAAGCATTCCGGTGAACCGGCTGAGTCCGTTGTCGAGGCCGGCTACGCAACCGCAATCAAGAAGCTTGGTATCATTGGTGTTCAGGTCAAGATCGTCCCGCCGGGAGCAGTCCTTCCGGATCACTTCGAGATCCGCGCAGATGCAAACCCGGCTCCGGCACAGATGGCTGAAGCTGATGTGTTTGAAGAGTTTGATGCAGAACTTGCAAGCGAGCCGGAAACCGAGCCTGAGTTCCAGAAGGAGGCCTAAACAATGGCAATCTTCAGAGCAAAGGAAGTTGCCCAGTTTTCTGATGCTGAGCTCGTAGAAAACGAGCAGAAACTCAATAACGAGTTAATTCAGCAGTACGGAAAAGTCAGCGCCGGTGGTGCACCGGAAAACCCCGGAAAGATCCGGGAAGTTCGCAGAACTATCGCACGTATTAAGACTGAACAGGCAAAGCGTCAGGCGTAAAACAGTCTATGATCACACCACAATATATCTGCAATCATGAACTGATTGGTTTGTATGCGATTGTGGTGGGATCACGCAACAAAACACAGGAAGGTATGTGTGGTTTCATCGTCGATGAGACCAAGAACACTCTTTCCCTCCAGACGGGGAATGGGATTAAGTGCTTGGAGAAACAATATATGTTACTCCGGGTAACCCTCCCGGATAGTGTTAATGTTGTAATAGACTGCTCATGCTTGTCTGTTTCACCAACGCGGCGCGTTACGATGCGCGTAAGATGAGGGTTAAATATGGCAAAAAATATCGGCTTAAATGTTGCAGCTCCGGAAAAGGACTGTGACGATGTAAACTGCCCATTCCACGGCAGCTTACCGGTGCGCGGCCAGGTGATTACCGGTAAGGTCGTGAGTGAGCGCATGCAGGGGACCGTTGTCGTTGAGCGGAACTACCTTCACTTTGTCAAGAAATATGACAGATATGAGAAGCGCAGTTCCAAAATTCACGCACACATGGCTCCATGCTTCGACGCCAGAATCGGCGACGAAGTCAAGATTGCAGAGTGCAGACCATTGAACAAGACAACCTCCTACGTTGTTGTTGAGGTGACTCGGGCATGAAAGGATTAACATCCAAGATCCCGCGCGCACTTCAGACCGGCTCCAAGATGGTTTGTGCAGACAACACGGGTGCCCGTGTTGTGCAGATTGTTTCCGTTTTCGGCTACCACGGTGTGAAAAACCGGCAGCCGAAGATGGGTATCGGGGACCTTGCGACAGTTACTGTCAAGAAGGGAACTCCTGATATGAAAAGAAAGCTTGTGAAAGCAGTTGTTGTCCGTCAGAAAAAGGAATTCCGCCGCCCGAATGGTCTGCGCGTTTCCTTTGAAGAGAACGCAATGATCCTCTTAAATGATAACGGTGACCCGCGCGGTACTGATATCAAGGGACCAGTCGCACGTGAAGTTGCAGAGCGGTTCCCGAAGGTCGGATCTATGGCAACGATCATTATCTAAGGTGAAAACATGGCACGTATTGCAAGCATTCAGCCGAGAAAGCAGAGAAAGTTCCGGTACAACGCACCTATCCACGTTCGTGGAGCGTTCTTACACGCAACTCTCGCTGACGATCTCCGTAAGAAATATGGCAAGCGCAGTTTCCGTGTTGTCACTGGCGACACTGTAAAAGTACTCCGTGGCGAGTTCGCAGGAACCGAAGCTGTTGTTGACAACGTCAACACTAAGAATGTTAAAGTTCTTGTTCACGGTGTTGCAGTAAAGAAGGCAAACGGCGAGGATGTTCCCAGACCCATCGACCCTTCCAACGTGATGATCACCAAACTGAATCTCAAAGACGCAAAACGCGTCGCACGCCTTGAGGTGAAGGCCTAATGACCCGTACAAAGCGTATGACGGCACCCGATGCATGGCAGATTGCCCGTAAGGAAAGCAAGTATGTGGTAAGTACCGCACACGGCCCGCACGATGCATCTGCCCTTCCGATCGGCATCTGGATGCGCGATCACATGAACTTCGCGCAGAACACTAAAGAAGTCAAGAAGATCCTTCACGACCGCAATGTTGTTCTGAACGGAAAGATCGTTACCGACGAACACATCGGTATTGATGTGTTTGATATTGTCAGCTTCCCGACGATCGACAAGCATTACCTGATTCTTGTTGATGCAAAGGGACGTCAGGTTGCCCATGAGATCTCTTCTGAGGCAGCAAAGGTCCAGCTGGTAAAGGTTGCAAACAAGACTACTATTACCGGCGGCAAGACCCAGATTAACCTGACCAGCGGTGCAAACTTCATCGGTGACAACTCCTGTAAAGGAAAAGACTCACTTGTTGTCAGCATTATTGGTGATGACCGGTTTGTTGTCCAGCAGCACTTCCCGTTTGCAGTAGGTAACATGGCAATGGTCATCGGTGGTCAGCACACGACCAAGACCGGTAAGATCGTTGAGATCCAGATTCAGGAGTCATCTCTTTCGAACCGCGTTGTCCTTGAGGCAGCAAACGGTGAGAAGTTCGAGACCATTGAAGACTATATCTACATGATCGGAACCACCGAGTCATTCCTTTCCACTTGGGGTGTTGATGCATGACGGACATGCAGAAACCCTTTGTTGCAAAGGTCATTGTCCACATGGGTGTCGGTGAGGCAGGAGAGCGTCTTGTCAATGCCGAAAACATCATGGCAGACCTTACCGCAGGATCCAAACCAATTCGTTCCTACGCAAAAAACACACTTCCGGCTTTCGGTGTCCGCCGTGGTCAGCCGATCGGCTGCAAAGTTACCCTTCGCGGCGAAAAGGCTACGACGTTCCTTGCAACGGCATTAAAGACGTATGCGGTGGAGAACGTTCTTCACGCCCGTCAGTTTGATGCAACCGGAAACTTCGGTTTCGGTATTGAGGAACACACGGACTTTCCGGGTCAGGCATATGACCCGAAAATCGGTATCTACGGTATGGATATTATCGCAGTTATCGAGAAGAAAGGTACGAGAACCGCACGCAGAAAGATCCAGCAGAAGAAGCTCAACAGCAAGCTGCACGTGGCCCGCGAGGAGTCCATGGCATTTGTGACCGAGACCTTCGGTATTGAGGTGGAGTAATATGGCAGCAAAGGACAACGGCAAGGTCCAGCAGAAAAAGTTTGGTCGTGGTGCAAACCAGTGCCAGCTTTGCGGACGTAAGCAGGGACTTGTGCGCAGATATAACATTTACTTCTGCCGTCAGTGCTTCCGTGAGTGGGCACCCACGATGGGCTTTAAGAAGATGAACTAAGAGGTGACGGAGAATGACAAAACAGAATCCGATTGCAGACGCAATGAGCGCCATCAAGAATGCCGGCGACACCGGTAAACTTGTAGTGACCGTTGAACCGGCAAGCCGCCTCTTTGGTGACATGCTTAAAGTCATGCAGGAATATGGATATATTAACGGTTTCGAGAAGGTTGAGGACGGTAGAGGGGGTCAGTACGAGATTTCCCTTACCGGCAGCATCAACAAGTGTGGTGTTATCACCCCCCGTTTCTCAGTAAAAGTTGAGGACCTCGAGTCCTGGGAAATCAGATACCTGCCAGGAAAGGGTTTTGGAATTATTATTCTGACCACTTCCCAGGGTGTTATGTCCCACGAACAGGCGCGTAAGCTCGGCGTCGGCGGTGAGCTGTTAGGGTACGTCTTCTAAGGAGAGGATAAATTATGCATGAAATGATTTTCCACATCCCGGAAGGTGTAACAGTCACCAAAGAAGGTGACCTGATGACTGTTAAGGGATCCAAAGGTTCCCTTGCACGTGTTATGCACCACCCGGCAATTGATATTGTCATGGAAGAGGGTATCGTCAAGATTATGACCGAGTCTCCCAGACGCCGTGTATATGCACTGGTCGGTACCTACAATGCTCACCTCCACGTAATGGCAAAAGGCGTTACTGAGGGATACGAGTATCACATGAAAGTTGTCTACAACCACTTCCCGATTCAGGTGAAGGTTGCAGGCGAACGCATTGAGATTGCCAACTTCCTTGGCGAGAAACAGGCCCGCTACGCAAAGATCGTAGAAGGCGTGAAGGTAAAAGTCCAGGGCGACGAGCTGATCTTAAACGGTATCGACCGTGAAAAGATCGGAAACACCGCAGCAAACGTTGAGCAGGCCTGCAAGGTCCGCAACCGTGATCCGCGTGTGTTCCAGGATGGTATCTACATTACCAACAGAGGTAACTAACATGGCGAGCGAAATTAAGAAACTGATTCGTGCACGTGCTGCAAAGAGAGCCAGATTCTCCCGCCAGTGTCTCTGTGCAAAGGTTAAGCTGGCCGACTCCTGGCGCAGACCGCGTGGTCTGCACAGCAAGCAGCGCAAGGACTACCGTGCAAAGGGTGCACACCCTGAAGCAGGATTTGGAGCACCAAAGGCAATTCGCGGTTTCCACCCAAGCGGATACCGTGAAGTTCTTGTGTTCACTCCGGCAGAACTCGAAGAGATTGATGCAGCTACCACTGCTGTTCGTATCGGCGGATCCGTCGGTGGACAGAAGCGTGCTGTTATCCAGACGAAGGCAGCAACCCTTGGTATCAAGGTTCTGAACCCGAAAGAGGCAAAGAGTGTTGTTGTACCGGTGACCGAGGAGGCGAAGTCCGATGAGTGATCTTGCATCCCAGCGTCGTATTGCAGCAGCTGTTCTTGGCTGCGGTGTGAACCGTGTCTGGATCAACCCTGAGAAACTCTCTGATGTTCAGAGTGCAATGTCTCGTGAGGATATCCGCAAGCTGATTGAGGAAGGAGCAATTTCTTCCCACCAGAAGAAGGGTATTTCCCGCGGACGTGCACGTGCTCGTATTGCAAAGCGTGCATACGGTCACTGTAAGGGACCCGGACGCCGCAGTGGTGCAAAAGGTGCACGTACTCCGTCCAAGACCCAGTGGATCAAGAAGATCCGTGCACAGCGCAAAGAGCTCCGTGCACAGCGTGAGGGTGGTTCCATTACGAGAACCGAATACCGCAGACTTTACCGCCGCGCAGCCGGAGGTCAGTTCCGCAGTGTCGCTCACCTGAAAGCTCAGATTGAGATCGCCACTTCCCGGAGGGACTAAACAATGGCAACAAATGGAAGATACTTTGTTCAGTTCCGCAGACGCCGTGAAGGCAGAACTGATTACTACCAGCGCCAGCGGCTGATCGTTTCCGGCAGAAACCGGATGGTTGTCCGCAAGACGAACCGCCACATCATCATCCAGCTTGTTGCTGCACAGATGGACGGCGATTATACGCTTGTTCACGTCAACAGCAAAGAACTGGCAAACTACGGATACAAGGGTTACCTTGGAAACACCCCGGCAGCATATCTGACCGGTATGCTGTTCGCAGTCCGTGCCCAAAAGGCCGGGTACGAAGGTGCAATTGCAGATATCGGTCTGCAGGTCGCATCAACCGGTGCACGTGTATTTGCAGCAATAAAGGGAGCAGTTGAAGCAGGTTTTGACGTCCCGGTCGGAGATAGCATCCTTCCGGATGATGATCGCTGCAACGGCGCCCATATTGCGGAATACGATGACCGCTATGCAGATATCGTCTCCCAGGTTGAGGCTGCAAAAGACGCAATCATGAAGGAGCTGGAGTAACATGGCTTACGAACAGGAAGAATGGGTCCCGATCACCGGTCTTGGCAAGAAAGTTATGGCCGGGGACTTTGCAAGCTTTGATGAGATTCTTGCAAGCGGGTACCCGATTAAGGAAGCAGGCATTGTTGATGCAATGCTCCCTGACCTTGTTGACGAAGTTCTCTGCATTGATATGATGCAGCGTATGACTGACTCCGGTCGCCGTATTAAGTTTAGAGCGGTCGTTGTTGTCGGCAACAAGGATGGTTACATCGGTTTCGGCCAGGGCAGAGATGTTCAGGTCGGTACTGCGATTAAGAAGGCAATCGTGAATGCGAAGCTCAACCTTGTAAAGGTCCGCCGTGGATGCGGTTCCTGGGAATGCGGCTGCGGTCAGAAACACTCTGTTCCGATGGAAGTTACCGGTAAGGCAGGCTCTGTCACCGTTACTCTCAAGCCCGCCCCGAAAGGAATCGGTCTGGTGACTGGTGACGTTGGTAAGAAAGTACTGGCACTCGCCGGTATCCGTGATGTGTGGGTCGACACCAGTGGTAACACGAGAACGACCCTCAACTTCGCAAAGGCTACCTACAATGCACTTCGCGAAACGAATCTGATTCGTGTCGGAGGTCGGAAGTAATGTACGCAGTTGTGCAGGTTCGCGGCGTTGTCAACACTCGCCGTGACATTAAGGAGACCTTAAAGATGCTGCGTCTTCACCACATCAACCACTGTGTCCTCGTGCCGGAGACACCCGAGTATCTCGGTATGATCCGCAAAGCAAAGGACTTCATTGCGTTTGGTGAGGTTGATGCCGCAACTCTTGAGACGATTCTCTCTACTCGTGGAAGACTCACCGGAAACAAGCCGCTGACTGAGGAGTATGTTAAGGAGGCAACTTCCTTTGGAAGTATTGCAGATCTTGCAGCAGCTCTTGTGGCAGGCCAGATCCGGATGAAGGATGTTCCCGAACTTAAGCCGGTGCTTCGTATGCACCCGCCAAGAAAGGGATACAAAACCACGAAACGTACGTACAATCAGGGCGGTGCCCTTGGATACTAC
>CAZABQ010000037.1:15407-17690 GCA_964483485.1 uncultured Methanomicrobiales archaeon | reverse complement strand
AAAAAAAGATTAGTTGGTATTCTTGCGGTACACATTCAGGCCGATCTTGACGTCATGGTCAGGAACGATGGGCTGATTTCCTTCGGAGGATGCGATGATGATGGATTTTCCGGAACCTGACACACCGAACTCTTTGGTGATGTCCACTTTGATGGTCAGAATGTTTCCGTCAAGTTTCATTTCAACGTTCTTCATATGTGTACCTCACAGGGATATTATATAGTCTTTTTGCCGGTTTTGGTCCGGCTCCCCTCATCTCCGTGCGGGACCGGCATCGGCAAATCCCTGACGCTGACCGGTTCCGGCAAGTCTGGTCATATCCTGCGGGCGGGTAAGCATGAGAACAACGTTCACCGCATGCTCGCGAGTCCGCTGCTCTAAAAGCCATGCGAGTTCCGCGTCATCTTTTGCCTCGTCTTCATGGACGAAGACTTCGATGATGTGTTTGTTGGTAAGAAGCTGCGCCATCATGATTCCCTGCGATGCTTCGTGGGCACAGATCTTGTCCTGATCTTTGCCGCCCGGCATCCCGAGAGCCATGACAATGTCGCATTTTTCCTCTTCGATCAGTTTTTTCGCGGCGACCGGGAGGTCTTTGACTCCCGGTACCGTTACCCGCACAATCCGGGCGCTCGTATGCTTTTTGAGTTCATCAACAGCAAATGCGCCCATGTTGGCGCGGGCAAACGTCGTGTCGACAACGCCGATGTTCATGCGGACAGTACCTCGACTGCGGCGGAGAGACCGTCACCTTCGAGTTTGTATCCGACCTTCGTGAATGCCAGCTGAACGGTTGCGACGGTTGCGAGAATCTCCGGGGTGTCGATGATTCCCATGTTACCGATACGGAAGATTTTGCCTTTCATACGATCCTGACCGCCGGCGAACTCAATACCCATCTTTTTGCAGACGCCGCGAATCTGGGAGTCCTCAATACCTGCCGGATAGAAAAATCCGGTAACGGTGTTGGACGGTTTGTGAATGGAGTCGACCTGCGGGACAAGGGAAAGTCCCCATGCTTCGCCTGCGACACGGACCGCGGCAGACATTTTGTGATGGCGGGCGATGCGGTTTTCGAGACCTTCTGCTTCGATCAGGTTGCATGCTTCACGGAGTGCGAGGAACAGCGGGACTGCCGGAGTGGTCGGTGTTTCCATCGGGTTGCCGTCAGCGGATTTTTTCGCTTTCTTCAGGTCAAGATAGAACGGACGCTTCTCGGAGAGGCGGTCCCATGCACGCTGCGAGACAGAAACTGCGGCAAGGCCTGCCGGGGCGGCGAGACACTTCTGGGATCCGACAATTGCAACATCCGCACCCCATTTGTCAGCCTCGACAACGTCACCGCCAATCGAGGTAATAGCGTCGAGGATGAAGAGTGCATCGTATTTGCGGGCGATCTTTCCGACTTCTGCAGCAGGGTTGAGGATTGCGGCGGAGGTTTCGTTGTGGACGAGGGTGACGACTTCGGCACCGTTTTCAAGGGCCTCTTTGAGTCCTTCAAGGTTCAGCGGGTGTCCCCACTCGGACTCGATCATGACCGCTTCACCGTAGATGTCCGCAATCTGACCGAGCCGCTCGCCAAACTTTCCGTTGACAAGAGCTGCGACTTTTTTGCCCTTCGCAAAGCTGCCGATGGCTGCTTCCTGACCGGCGGTTCCCGAGCCGGAGAGGACAAGGAGGTCGTTGGCGGTTCCGAACACCGGTTTTAAGATGCGGACGATATCTGCGTAGCAGGCACCGAATTCCTTGCTGCGGTGGTTGATTGCCTGCTTTGTCATGGCGTTTCTGACGGACTCCGGCATTGGTACGGGTCCCGGCATCATGAGAAGTGTTTCGTTATACATGGTATCAGGGATGTTTGTACATATATGTGAAGAGACAATACTTATACTAATGGCAGAGGTTGCAGTTATTGCCGGTTCGGCATCAGATCAGGCAATTATCGATAAAGTCACGAGTACTCTCGCGCAGTATAAGATTAGTTACGATATGCAGGTTATTTCCGCTCACCGTGATGCGGATAAGCTGGATGCGTATGTGAAGGCGAGCGATGCAAAGGTGTTCATCTGCATCGCAGGAATGTCTGCGGCGCTTCCGGGGGTTGTGGCGGCACGGACAGAGAAGCCGGTCATCGGTGTTCCGGTATCGGGGAAAATTGCCGGCGGACTTGATGCCCTGCTCTCGATTGCCCAGATGCCAAAAGGTGTGCCTGTCGCCTGTATGGCAGTGGACGGAGGAGAGAACGCAGCACATATGGCACATAGAATTCTCGCACTCATAGGA
>CAZABQ010000037.1:0-15307 GCA_964483485.1 uncultured Methanomicrobiales archaeon | reverse complement strand
CAGGGGCATGTATGGGCGACTGACCAAAGGTCAGGAGCGGAGCACGGAACGAAGGAACGTGCGACATGGGGACGGAGGAGAGAACGCAGCACATATGGCACATAGAATTCTCGCACTCATAGGATAAGCAGCAGGGGCATGTATGGGCGACTGACCAAAGGTCAGGAGCGGAGCACGGAACGAAGGGACGTGCGACATGGGGACGGAGGAGAGAACGCAGCACATATGGCACACAGAATTCTTGCACTGAATCAATAAACCACTATTTTTCTAACGAAATTTTAAAAAAGAAAAAAATCTGCCGAACGGCAGATTTCAACTCAACTTACGCAGTAGTTGCGGTCGGAGTCGTTTCGGTTGTGGTGTTTTCCGGTGCGCCGGTTGCAACAGCAGTGGTTGCCGTAACGTTCGCATCGTTCGTCGGTACTGTAGTAGTTTCCTCTACGGTTGCGTCTTCGGTGATGATGTACTTCTGGATAAGCTCAGTCCACTTGTCAGAGGCCATAAGCTCGGTCAGACCTGCGTTCATCATCTCGCGAAGCTGATTGTCATCCTTGCGGACTGCAACGCCGTAGTACTCTTCGGTCTCAATGACACCGACGAGCGTCAGTTCAGGCTTGGTTTTAATATAGTCCTCAATGTTGACATCATCGAAGATGACCGTCTGGACACGTCCCTGCTCAAGGGCAACCATCGACATCGGGAAGGTATCATAGAGATTGATCTTTCCGTCCTTTACCATCTGGTTGTACTTCTCCTCTCCAAAGAAGCCCTGCATCCACTGGTCTGCGGAACAGCTGCGCTGCACACCAATCGTCAGCTCACCGTTCTCGAACTGCTCAACCGTGTACGTCGAACCGTTCTTTGCGGCAATGCCCTGGTTCACCTGCCAGTACGGAATGGTGAAGTTGACTTTTGCGAGACGTTCAGGAGTGATACTCATACCTGAGTAGACCATGTCAATCTTTTCGGTCTGCAGTGCCGGGATGATACCGTCCCATGCAACAGCCTTAATCTCAACATTGAAGCCTTTCTGTGCTGCAATCCACTTCACGGACTCAACATCAAAACCAACGAACTCGCCCTTGTCGCCAAGGTAGGAAAACGGTTTATAGTCTGCATCAATACCAACAATGTAGGTCTTTTTGCCGTCATCTGCGGGCGTGGAAACACACCCTGCCATCAGGACCGCAAAAAGAAGGCAGAGACCTGCCACCCCATACAACACTTTTTTATCCATCTTAATAAGATGGGAGTTAATCAATATAAATTACTTACCGCGCGGAAAAATATGATTATTTCAGGGAGATATCATATCATATAGAGATAACAGTGGCAGTGCCCGTCTTTTTGCATATCCTCCTCCAGATTACGGCACGGACAGATATACTGTTTATCATGTTCAGGATCACCGCTTGGAAGACGGCACGGACAGAACCGCTTCCCCCGCAGAAGTTTGTTGCGGGCGAGTCCCTCAATCACAGAGTCGGCAATCGGAGTGTTCGGATTGAGCATCCAGCCCTTCTGTTTCGCAAACTTTTCAGCATCCTCACGGACCTTGGGAACAAGAGCCGCAATCTCATCCGGGGAAGGAACAGTTGTCATGCGGAGTATTTCTGTACCTCACAGATTATCTGTTTTTGGTTTGGGGACTACATTCTGGCTTCCCGCAATTCTGTCCAGATCCTTTTGAATCAGTTTCCGCTGAACCGGTCTGAGATGATCGATGAACAGTTTTCCTTCGTGATGATCCTTTTCGTGAAGAAATGCCCGGGCAGCAATTCCTTTCAGTTCACCCTCCGCAATCACACCTGACTCGTCCAGATATCGGACGGTAATTTTTTTCGGACGACGGACCGGACGCTGAATGCCCGGTATGCAGGGACTGCCTTCCACGTCTTCAACCGGCGCACCAGAAGAGAGTACTTCAGGATTTGCTCCTCGAATCACAACACCTCCGGCATTTACCACAAACAACCGCAGCGGCACACCAATCTGCGGAGCGGAAAGACCCACACACCGGTTTGCGACCATCGTATCCCACATATCCGTTAAAATGTCGTGAACCTCCGGCGTCATCTCAGGTACAGTTGCGGCTGTCATGGAAAGGACCGGATCTCCATACTGCCGAATCTCGCGAATCATGAGTAGTTGGTGTACTGTATAAGTCCATACGTTTTGTGAATCAGGTACCGGAGTAACTGCTTTAGCGTAGTGAGACAATACAAAAACATATGCAAATCGAGTACCTCTCGCCTGATCATGCGAGGATTACCGGCCCCAACCTCTCCGCGGATGCGTACTGTGTTGAACTGGGACCGGCAAACCTTATCTTTGCGAAAACATCGGTCGGATTTCTCGGATGCGGATTTTTTGATCTCTCCGTTTTTGAAAGGATGGGCATCCCTGCGGCAAAAGTTACCGGAATCAACACAATTGAAGATCTTCTTACGAAAAATGTTGCCGCAGCAACCCCTGCTGCAACACTTCGCGGAGCAAAACCCGGAGTACCCGGAGAAGAAGCCCTTCTGCGACTATCCTCCCTTTAACCGAAGATTATATTACTCAGCCACACAATGGTAACATACTATGAGAGTCTCTCATCTTGTGTTGGTGCTGCTGCTAACGGCAGTGCTCTGTGTAATTCCGGCGGCTGCCATTGGCGGGGATACCGGAACAATTTATGTGACATCGTCCCCTTCGGGTGCCGAGGTCTATGACGCGGGAAGCTATCAGGGGACAACACCCTGCTACATCACCGTCTACACCACGGGAACGCCTATTGACCATGCCATAACCGTGTCAAAAAACGGATACTATGACTACCACGAGTATATCGGTACCGTAACGACCAACGAGTACATCACCGTAAACGCACGACTTACCCCGGTTGTGCAGACCGGCTACCTTGACATCTCCTCATCACCGTCAGGAGCGAATGCCTATGTGGATGGAAATTACAAGGGAACAACGCCGTTGACTGTATCAGTTGATGAGGGAACCCACTCGGTGCGTCTGGAAAAGCCGGGATACAATACCTTCTATGGAACCTACGGTGTATCAAGCGGGCAGACCACGTACGTCTCCGCATCCATGGGAAGTTCGGTCACCTACGGCTACATCAATGTGAAGTCATACCCAAGCAATGCAGACATCTATGTGGATGGAAACTACCGTGACACAACGCCGGCAGTAATCTCGGTCACCGCCGGAACAACACATACGGTCAAGATTGTCCTCTCCGGATACAACGTGTACACCCAGACGATGAGTGTCGGTTCCGGCAGTACCGCAACCATGGACGTGAATCTTGTGTCAAGTTCGGACTGCTATCTCAAAATTGCCTCAACCCCCGCGGGAGCCGCAGTATATATTGACGGAAACTTCGTGGGTAACACCGGCTACTCGTCGGGATCTTCAGTGAATTACCTGAACGTGGGACCGCTTTCGGCAGGATCACACTCAGTAATGCTCAAGAAGGACGGATACAATACCTACACATCGTCGATAACCCTGTCGCCGAATGAGGTCAGAACGATGAGCGTCACCCTTTCCCAGAATTCACCGACGCCGACCGGATCGGCAGCACTGTATATGGATTCAACCCCGTCCGGATCCGAAGTATATGTGGACAATGTGTTCCGCGGATACACGCCGCTTTATCTCTCTGATATTTCGGAAGGACGCCACACCCTGCTTCTGAAGCACACCGGATACAATGACTGGACCCAGTATGCAAACTTCATCGCCGGACAGACTGTTACTCTGGATGTACCGATGACTGCCTCCTCCGTCCCTCCGGCTCCGTCACAGTCTCCGTTCCCGGTTTTGGCACTTGCGGGAGTGATGGGGCTTGCCGCAATCCTTGCCCTCAGACGAGCAGACTAATTTTTTTCTTTTTTTTCATGATCGACACCTTAACATTTTACCAAGACCTATTCAATCACTTATGAACAAGATACTGCTACTGCTGATTGTCCTGATCTCAGCTGTCTGCATTGCCCCGGTCCTTGCCGCAGACGAGGGGTACATCGCGGTGACGACAAACCCGACCGGCGGTCAGGTGTACATCGACAAAAAGTATGTGATGGACTCCCCCGGGACGGCAATGGTCCAGCCCGGAGCACATCTGGTAACAATCCAGTCATCCGAGTATTTCACCTGGTCGGATATGGTGTATGTGAAGGAGGGACAAACTACGAACGTTGATGCGGTGATGCATTTTTACAAGGCACCGGGATCGATCGGTGTGACCTCCTCAATGCCCGAGGTTGACGTCTACATTGACGACATGTACTATGCAAGTGTGAAGTCAGGAACCGTGACCATCCCCAATCTTTCCCCGACGACGCACGATGTCCGTGTGGTGAAGGCAGGGTATCATGATTTTATCACGTCTGTTCAGGTGCTTTCCGACAAGATTGTCGGAGTGTACTCGGATCAGACAAAGGATACCCGGCAGGCAGGAGTCCGCGTGAACGCAAATCCTGCCGGTGCGGTGGTGTATCTGGACAATGACTACGTAGGAATCACACAGTCGGGTAAAGAATGGCTGCAAATATCAGGAGTGGCGCCCGGAACGCACACGCTACGTTTCTACAAAGACGGGTATGAGGTGTATGAGGTGTCCAATCTTTACAAAGCAGGAGATGTTACCGATGTCCGCGCAACGCTCACGCTGATTCCGAATGAGACCACAACCCCAACTGAACTGCCGACGCGGACTACAGCGCCCACAGCGTCAGCTCCTCCGGCACCGACGCAGACCGCGGTTCCACTTGCGGGACTTTTGATCCTCGGTGCTGCGGGCGTTCTGCTGGGGCGGCGGTAAACTTCAATAAAATGACGGCTGAGTAATTTCAGCGGTCATTCTCTTTTAGCCGCTCCACAACGTCGGCACTCAGAAGCAGACCGGTTATGGGGAAGAGGACAAGATAGCAAATCCCTCTGAGAAACATCAGCATGTTGGGATCAGCGGAAAAGTACTCCGCAAAACAGGGCGAGACCGCTGACAACCCGAACGCGGCAAGAGAGTACAGCTCCGCAACAGCAGAGATACCGACGATGACGAGAATACATTCTCTGGATTTGGACGACAGCGGGTATATCAGCAGCAGAGAAAAAAGAAGACACGCAACCGGAAATGCAAAAAATGCCGGAACGGCAAATCCCATCTCTGAAAGCCATGCAGACATTGTCAAAAGATGAAACGAGGCAGCGGCAAGTACCGGCATGCCGGCCAGAAACGGGAGAGCATAATACCATTTTGCCGGACGAGTGCGGAGTATCCAGAAAAGGCCGCCAATAAACGACAAAAGATACAGACAGCAAAGACCATACGCAACCCACATCTGCGGGAGTGATTCACTCAGTTCCACCCGACCTACGGTCGGGAGGAAAATAGTTGAAAGCACAAAGCCAAAACAGCACATGCTTAAGAGAACTGAGGGAATACCGCGGGATAGTACTGATTTTATTGGTATATTCGATGCCGGACTCAAATGATCCCACCCTGATACCCAGTTATACATAAGTCGTTATGAATCCATTGGACAAAGTGTCATAGGGAAAACCCTTCCCCCGCACCTATACAGGATTTTATCTTCTGTGCCCTACTATAATAACACAAGAGGGGAAAATATGGGCATCGAAAACAGAAGCGACTGCCACGTGCTCGTCATCGGCTCGGGCGGTGCGGGAATCCGTGCCGCAGTCGAAGCAGCCGGAACCGGCGACACCATCATCGTATCAAAAACCATCACCGGCAAAGGCGGCTGCACGGTCATGGCCGAAGGCGGCTACAACGCAGTTCTCAGATCCGCAGACTCGGTTGCGACGCATTACGAAGACACGATGAAAGGCGGAGCGTACCTCAACGACCCCGCCCTCGTTGAAGTCCTTGCAAGGGAAGCTCCTGACCGCATCCGCGATCTGTTCGGCTGGGGAGCGGTGTTTGATCTCACCTGCGAAAACGAAATAGCCCAGCGGCCGTTCGGCGGTCAGAGATTTCCCCGCACCTGCTATGCCGGAGACCACACCGGCCATGAAATGGTCATGACCCTCCTTGAACGGCTTCGCGGCTCGGGGGTTGAAATCCGCGACGAACTGACCGTGATCGATCTGCTGAAAGATGGAGACGCGGTCTGCGGCGCTGTCACCTGCAACCGTGAAGGAGAACTCGGCCTCATCACCGCCGACGCCGTTGTACTTGCAACCGGAGGGGCCGGACAGGTGTATGACACAACGACCAACTCAACAGCCGGAACCGGCGACGGTTACGCTCTCGGTTACCGTGCAGGGGCTGAGCTGATCGACATGGAACAGGTACAGTTCCACCCGACAGGAGCGGTCTATCCTTACGACACCCGCGGACGTCTCATCACCGAAGCAGTCAGGGGAGAGGGGGGCGTTCTCCGCAACATCAACGGGGAGCGGTTCATGGAAAGGTATGATCCCGCACGGATGGAGCTTTCCACCCGCGACGTTGTTGCACGTTCGATAGCAACCGAAGTCCTCGAAGGACGCGGCACGGAACACGGCGGCGTGTGGCTGGACGTGACCCATCTTCCGCGGGAACAGATCGAAACACGTCTGCCGCTGATGCTGGAACAGTTCCTCACGTTTGGAACAGACATCCGTACCGAACCAATGGAGGTCGCACCAACCGCCCATCATTTCATGGGCGGTCTGCGCATAACCCCTGAAGCACACACCACGCTGCCGCGTCTCTTCGCCTGCGGCGAAGTGACCGGCGGCGTACACGGAGGAAACCGTCTCGGCGGCAATGCCCTTGCCGACACGCAGGTATTCGGACGGCGTGCGGGAATCTCCGCGGGAAAAGTATTGCCCACGGCAAAACATCCTGACTGTACCAAACAGATCGAAGCGGCGGAGAAAAAGATCGAGAGCCTCTACCAAGGTTCCGCCGCGTCCGCCGATGTCCGCAGGAACATGAAAACAATCATGTGGAACAACGCAGGAATTTACCGCAACGAACTGGATCTGAAAGTTGCCGAACGTGACATTGCCAAACTCCGGGCAACACCGCTCGCAATTACCTCGCCGCGGGAGATCGCTGATGCCATCATCACGGAAAACATGCTGCTCGTTGCATCGATGATCATCGACGGCGCCCTGCTCCGCCGCGAATCCCGCGGCGCCCACACACGTACAGATATCAAAACACCGTGGACGAACGAGACCTCACCGCTTGGTCACACCTTCTTTTCGACCGGAAGATCCGGTATCGAAATTCTGGAGGAACGCGTATGAAAGTCCGTATCTCCCGGTTTGATCCTGCCGCGGACCGAGAGCCGCACGTCGAGGAGTACGACGTCAGGGTAGAAAACGGCGCACGCGTGTTGAACGTACTTGATGCGGTCCGTGACTCTGTCGATCCGACCCTCGGCTACCGCCACTGCTGCCGTGCCGGTCAGTGCGGATCCTGTGCCGTCCGTGTCAACGGCGAGCCTGCGCTTGCCTGCATGGAAGAGGCGCACGACGGCGACCTGATCGAGCCGCTGGAGCTTCCGCGTATCCGTGACCTCATTACCGATATTGCACCGGTCATGGCACAGATAGCCTGGATGAATCCCGGTACCGGCGCTGATTCCGATCCGGTCTGCGGGTGCGGAGTGACACAGGAGACAATAGATGAGATCAAACCGCTCCGCGAGTGTATCGAGTGCTACAGTTGTATCTCTTCCTGCCCCGCATTTGCAGCGTCCGAGTATGCGGGACCAACCGTGATGCGGCAGGAACAGCGCCTGAACCTTGATCCCCGCGATAAAACGGACAGGATCACGGAAGCTGTCAGCAAGGGACTCTTTGCCTGCACCACATGCCATAAATGTGTGGAAGTCTGCCCGAAAGGAATTGAAACACCCCGGAAAGCGGTGGAAAAACTCCGGGCCGAAGCAGCAAAACGAGGACTGTCCCTGCCGGCGCACCGGGCACTTGCCCGGCTCGTCGAGGATACGGGACGTTCCGTCGAGCGAAAGGATACGCCGTTCCTCGAACGTGTTCCGAACGTCATTGAGCCGTACGGTCCGGTCCGGGCAACGGTCGGATTTTTTGTCGGCTGCATGTTCAACGGCAGAGTGATTCAACCGGCACTGGATGCGATGGAGATTCTGCGGATCAACGGCGTCCGCGTCATCATTCCCAAAGATCAGGTATGCTGCGGGTCTCCCCTGATAAGAACCGGTCTTTCGGGATTTGTGCCCGAACTGCAAAAGCGAAATATTGCGGCGTTTGCCGCGACCGGTGTTGATACCGTTCTTACGATGTGCGCCGGATGCGGCTCAACGTTGAAGAACGACTATGACACGCCGTTCCGCGTTGCGGATATCACCGAGTATCTGGCAGAGATCGGATTTGTTCCGCCAAAAAAAGTTGCCGGAACCTATACGTATCATGATCCCTGCCACCTTCTCCGTGGTCAGGGAATCTCCAAGCAGCCGCGGGAACTGCTGTGCAGTGTTGCCGAAACATTCGTGGATATGCCGGCACGCTGCTGCGGTGCCGGCGGCGGCGTGAAGTCGGGACGACCTGAAGAGGCGGCGGCGATCGGGGCTGTCCGGGCAAAGATGGTGGAGGAGACCGGTGCGGATTATATTGTGACGGTCTGTCCGTTCTGTGAGTTCCATCTCCATCAGGTGACGGGACTGCCGGTGAAAAATATCGCAACGCTGATGCTCGAAGGATACCGGAAATAATCTTTTTTGGGGATAATCTGCCGGACAGCATATTGGTCCAAAATCCAAAATAAACATGATTTTGCGCATCTGCTGCCGGGAAATCCCATCTCTGACATAATAAACCGGAACACAGCATAGTACAGCCAAATTCCGGCAAAAAAGTCGTTTAAAACTACCGGTCCGCACCCGCCCTTTACCGGGACACATAGAGGGCAACTGAGGCCGTTTCGGGGGCAGGCAGGGTAAGTCATCACCCCAGAGTGACGAGGTTAACTCGTGAAAGCAGCCAGATTGCAAATCAAACACATATAAACGGGTATTTTTGGCAAGCTCCTGAGGTATTTGCCTACCATACCGGCAACTACCATATCCCCGAAAACCCATATATGACCACAGGCATTTATGCAGACAATCCCCGCAAAGTCCATCCTCTCCGCCTATCGGAAAAACGGATGGTTCGCCACCAGCTACACGGCAAATCTCTATCGCGGCTGTTCCCATGCCTGCATCTACTGCGACAGCAGAAGCGCCTGTTACGGCATCGATGATTTTGCGACGGTCCGGGCAAAAGACCACGCTCTCGCCATTCTTGAACAGGAACTCCCGGCAAAGAAAAAGAAGGGAGCAATCATTACCGGTGCGATGAGTGATCCCTACAACCCGTTTGAAAAAACACTGCAACTTAGCCGTGGATTTCTCCGGCTCTGCGACCGATACCGGTTCGGTGTTGTCGTACTCACCAAATCCGATCTTGTCTGCCGTGACATCGATCTCTTTTCTGCGATAGGCAGGCACTCCCCGGCAGCCGTGAACATCACCATCACGGCGTCTGACAACACCATCGCCAAACAGATCGAGCCGCATGCTCCCTCGTCCTCAGATCGGTTCAAAGCAATCGAGAAACTTGCCGCGGAGAATATTTTGTGCGGAGTAATTCTTCTTCCGACACTGCCGTTCATCACTGATACGAAAGAAAATATCACGGAGATCGTGGAACGTGCCGCAGACGCAGGGGCTGCATGGGTCTACGCAGAGAAATCCTTCGCAGTCTCACTCCGCGACCGGCAGCGGACGTACTTCTACGAGCGGCTTGACGAACAGTTCCCGGGTCTTCGAAAACGATACGAAAAAATCTACGGCGAAGAGTACTGGTGCTGTTCACCAGAGCCGGATCTCTGGGAAACATTTACCCGTGCCTGCGAGCACGCTGGTGTGCTGTTCCGGCACGAAGAGATCGATTCCCGAATTGCCAAAAAGAAAAAAGATGTTCAGTCGCAGTTGTGGTAGTGAATCTCGGCTACCGATATATTCCAGACCAGTTGTGACGCGGTAATTTCCCCGCGACAGTTTTCGATCACCAGATCCGTTTTGTCCACGGAAAGTTTCATGCCGGCAAACTCATCTGCGGTACAGAGCAGATGCTGATCGGGATGTGTGCCGCGTCTGATATCGCACCGCATCTCAATTTTTTCCGCAGCAGACACAACGTAGGAGATGCGGCGGCTTGCCGGATGCTGTTTTCCGAGAGCTATTACCGGCAGATGATGAGTTTTTACCATCTCCAAAAGATACAGTGCCGGAAGAATGTCTCCCCCTTCGGGAGCGGAAACGACGATCAAATCGTCAGGATAGATACCCTGTACCAGCTCTGCGTCATCAGTTTCGATAATCAGGGGAAACGTTCCTCCCGCCCGTGAAGCGATCAAAAAAGAAGACCTTCCCCTAATGAGGATCGGTTTATCTCCGGCGAAGGGAATCCGGATCGTTTTGGGCATGTTCAGATCTCGGTAACGTCTTCGGACTGGCACGACGGGCACATGGGATGTTTACCAAGGCCGGTAAACGTCTGACCGCATTCATTGCACCGGTACTTTTTTCCTCTGCCTTTCAGAGGATCATTGAGGTCAACCTCGACTGGTCCGCCTGCGGAACACATACCAAAACATTGACGCGGGAAGAGATAAGGATTTTTACTGTACCAGGGGTACTACGCAGGATACTGTGACTCTACTTCCGGTGATACCCGCACAAAATGCCGCTGCATGGTTTCAACTATCGTCTCCCGATCCCTTTTGGGGATCGGGGGGGCAGCAGTACTACGACTTTAATTTCTCCAATACAAGATTTTTCTGATAAAGAACCTGACTCGTACCATCCGTGAAATGGCCGGTCAGGGTAAATGGACCGGAGAGCGGCGACGGAATTGGAGCAGAGTCACGACTTGTGACGTTCAGCAAAACCGGAATGCCTACCACAGGATTTTGGATGACGTTACGAAGGCCAGTGAGACTACCCTGAACAAAGTCCATATCATTTCGGTATCCGACCGTGAGATTCACGAGGGATGCAGCGTCCGCACCTCCGGTGACCATAACAGATACCCCATAGTCCTTGTCGTCACTGAACGGCTGAACAGTAATGCCGACCGTTTTCATCTCACTCATGACGGGAATCATGCCCAGAACCATGGAAGAGATAATTGCTGCGATAATCACCACAATTGCCACGAGAAGTGAAGTACCGATAACCGGAGATACGGCATCCTGATTGTCAATAGAACTCCTCATAATAATGAGGTATTATGTCGCACACACAGATAAATGTTTTTCACATTTTATTGTTTTATTGAAATATTCAACTAACCAGTTGTAAATTGCAGACCTGTCCCGGAATACACTTGGATCCATTTACAAGGTAATGACAGGGGAACACATCTTTTCTTTTTTTACTCGTGCAGTACAGCAAAACCTACCTCACGCCTTCCAGTTCCAGCAACTTCTGTTTCACGGCAAGCCCGCCGCGGTATCCGGTGAGTTTTCCGTTCTTTCCCACAACACGGTGGCAGGGAATCAGAATCGGAATAGGATTTTTATTATTTGCCATGCCGACAGCCCGGGCACCGTTCTTTTTGCCGACGGCCTGGGCAATCTCCTGATAGGTCACGGTTGTGCCGCAGGGGATTTTCTGTAACTCGGCCCATACACTTTGCATGAAAGCGGTTCCTTCCGGTGCGAGAGGTACCGTGAACGGATGTTTTCCTCCGGCAAAATATCCGCCGAGCTGTTTTGCGGCGCGTTTGAGAGTCTGCGTCTCCCATAGATCCGCATCGACCGGTACAGGCGTTCCGGGAAACCAGAGATTGGTAACGGATCCGTCCTCTTCGGCTATACCGATTTTGCCAAGAGGTGTCTGATAGAAGTACATGCGGCGCATAATTACAACATCTCCGTGATCCGGTTTAAGGATATGGATGAAGAAGAGAGAAGAACAATCACGAGGTATATCTCAATTGAGATCACATAAATACCAATTATATATCTACAGGAGTAGAAAAACGTGAACGAAAAAATCCACTGGGCCGACGCCAGAGCCGCCGGCGTTCCGGCTGATAAACACCAGCTAATTGCTACAGGAATCACTCCATCCGGACCGATTCACCTTGGAAACATGCGTGAAATCATGACCGGCGACATGATTTTTAAGGCACTCAAAAGCCGGGATGCCGACGCAGAACTCGTCTATGTGGCAGACGACTTCGATCCCCTCCGCAAAGTATACCCATTCCTCCCCGACTCCTACCAGAAATATATCGGATGGCCGGTCTCGGACATTCCCTGTCCCTGCGGTAAACACAAAAGTTACGCGGAACATTTCCTCGATCCGTTCCTCTCTGCAATTGAAGAGCTGGACATTCACCCCCGTATCATTCGCACAAGTGAGGCCTACCGCTCCGGTATGTTCACCGAGCAGATCCGTCTCGCTCTCGATCATGCAGAAGAGATCAAAGGGATCCTCGAGAAAATTTCCGGCAGAAAACTTGAGGAAGGCTGGACTCCGTACTATCCGATCTGTGAGAAGTGCGGTGTTATTTCCCGTGCAACCATCCTTTCCCATGACCCGGAAAAACACACCGTGACCTATCGGTGTTCCTGCGGTCACGAGGGTGTTTCCGATTACTCGAAAGGCGAAGGAAAACTTGTCTGGCGTGTTGACTGGCCGATGCGCTGGTCAGTCTACGGTGTAACGATTGAGCCGTTCGGCAAAGATCACGCGTCACCCGGAGGATCCTACGATACCGGGAAGTACATCACGAAAGATATCTACGGCTACACAGCCCCGATGCCGGTTACCTATGAGTGGATCAGCCTCAAAGGACGCGGCGAGATGCACTCCTCAAAGGGAGTTGTTCTGACTATCCGCGATATGCTGGAGATTGTGCCGCCTGAGGTTCTCCGGTACCTGATTGCAAAAACCAAACCCGACAAGACGATCGAGTTCGATCCGGGACTTGGTCTGCTTCGTTTAATCGACGAGTATGATCGTGCGGCAGCTTCCGGCGAGTCACGCGAGTACGAGCTTTCCAAGATTGCGTCCACGCAGACCACCATTCCGTTCCGTCACATGGTGACGGTCGTGCAGATTGCCCGGACTGATGAGGCTATCTTTGACATTCTCAAACGCAGCGGATACGCGATTGTGGACGAGGACGCAGTCGCGGATCAGGCCAACCGTGCGAAGAAGTGGCTTGAACTCTACGCACCGGACGATGTGAAGTTTGCCGTTCAGGACAGTCTTCCGGCAGTTGCCGCAGCAGAGCCGGAAAATGTCAAGGCAGCAGTTGCCGCATACGCAGCAGCTATCGCCGGAGGCGAGTGGAGGGCGGATGTTTTACATAACGCGGTCTACGATGCGGCGACCACCGCAGGTGTTACCGGAAAGGAGCTTTTCACCGCAGTCTACCGTGCGTTCCTCGGCGCCGACCGCGGGCCGCGCCTCGGCTGGTTCCTTGAGGCAATCGGCCGTGATGCAACGCTTGCCCGGTTGAAGGAAATGACCGCGTAATATGGCAAAGGCAAAGGATAAACTTCCAAAAAATCTCAGCGAGGGGTGCAGGCTCTGTTATCAGGGAGCGAAGCTGGTGCTGTTCATTACCGGACGGTGTGATCGCGACTGCTGGTACTGTCCGCTTTCTGAAGAGCGGAAAAATATGGACGTGATCTTTGCAAACGATCAGAAGATCACGACACCTGAAGAGGCAATCCCCGAAGCAGAGGTTATGGACGCACTGGGTACCGGAGTGACCGGCGGTGAGCCGCTGCTGGAACTCGACCGTGTGGTCGAGTTCTGCAGTTATCTGAAGAAGCATTTCGGGCCTGATCACCACATTCATCTCTATACCGGTCACGCCCCGACCGTTGAGGAGCTTGCGGCCCTTCGCCCGTGTGTTGACGAGATACGAATGCATCCGCCTCATGAGGAGTGGAGTACTATTATGACGTCGAAGTTCCCGGAGTCGATTGCGCATGCAAAGCGGATGGGATTTTCCGTCGGTATTGAAGTGCCGTCGCTTCAGGGGCTTCGTCACTTTTTCCCGCTGCTGGATAGTCTCGACTTTTTCAATATTAATCAGCTGGAGTGGGGTGACAGTTGCGCTGAGGCGATGCGGGCACGAAAGCTTGAGCCGGAGAATCCGCTCTGTAATGCGATTAAAGGGTCCACGAAGTGGGCGGGCGAGATCAACGGTCATCCGAAGGTTCATTACTGTACGTCGACGTTTAAGGATTCGGTGCAGCTTCGCGAGCGGCTGAAGAGGATTGCGATGAACTCCGCACGGCCGTTTGATATGATCACCGATGACGGGACGATTATGTACGGGTCGATGGATCCCGGAAATGATCTGGAGATGATTCTTTCCTGTCTGAAAGCCGGCAGTTACTATGAGGAGATGGCGGACGGGACGATTGAGTTTGACTGGCAGCAGATGCGTAAAGTTCCCCGGAAGTTTGGCGGGGAGCGGAAAATTATCGAACGGTATCCAAACGACGGGATGATCGTTGAGGTGATCCCGCAGTGAGTGTCCGGTCGGTTGCCGAAGCGGTGTATGCGAAACGGATTCAAAGGGGTCTTACGCATATCCCGAATCACGTGGCAATTATTCAGGACGGTAACCGGCGGTATGCAAAGTCACGGGGAAAGGATACGGGATATGGTCACCGTCTCGGTGCTGATACGAGTGAGCGGGTGCTTGACTGGATGGGCGAGCTTGGTATCCGCCATGTGACATTTTTTGCCTTTTCAACGGAGAATTTCCAAAGACCCGAAGAGGAGAAGGCAGAGCTTCATCAGCTGTTTCTGGAGAAGTTTACCGGGCTTCTGACGGACAGAAGGGTGTATGAAAACGAGATTAATGTGACGATGATTGGCGATCGGGCGCTTCTTGAGGCGGATCTCCTCAAGGTGATTGAGGAGACGGAGGCGGCGACAAAGAATCATTCACGCTATTTTGTCCATGTTGCTCTTGCGTACGGCGGGAGAAATGAGATTGTTACGACTGCGAGAAAGATAGCGGCGGCGGTTTTTGCGGGAAAAATTTCTGCGGATGAGATTACGCCAGATCTTGTAACGGAAAACATGTATCAGGGTGTTTCGATGCCGCCGGTGGACCTCATTATCCGCACGGCAAATGATCGCCGGACGTCGAATTTTCTGCCGTGGATGGCAAACGGCAATGAGGCGGCAGTGTGTTTTTGTACGCCGACGTGGCCGGAGTTCCGATATGTGGATATGCTTCGGGCACTGCGGATTTATGATGAGCGGATGGCAGGTTT
>CAZABQ010000036.1:0-17701 GCA_964483485.1 uncultured Methanomicrobiales archaeon | reverse complement strand
AGAAACAACTTTTTTTTACAGTTTGCGCGTTTTTTTGCATCGAATCTCATTTTGTGAACAGATAATGAGCAATATATGATTCTGGCTACCAATAGAGGGTAGTTTTTTGAAAGGAGTCAGTATTATTGTTTTTTCCCGATGGCAAGCGCTGCCGCGAGTCGTAACGACCCGTCATATCCGGCTGATGCGCGCGAACTATCGACAAATACGGGAGCAATATTGACTACTGGTGCACCATGCCCGATGCCGTGTCCGAGGAAGGTGAGAGTACGAAATATGAGGTTGCCGGAGATGCCGTCAGGGGCAATGATGACACCGCAGTTTTTGACGGCATCTTCGATGAGAATTTCGCCGTGATACGCACCGGTAAGTTTTGCAACTTCCTCTGCGTCATGAATGGTTTTGTCAACGATTTTGTGTCTGCCAATGTCGCCCAAGCGGCCGCCCGAGAGTATGGCGGTTGTTTCAGAGATACCGAAGTGATGCGCAAGTTCGCGTGCGTCGCGAACCAGAGATACTTTTTCAGGGACGGTCCATCCTTCATCAACACCGACGGGTGCGAGGAAGAACTTCTGATGGTCGACGGTTTCAAGGAGGGCTATGCGTTCAAGACGCGAGACGCCGCATGCTGCTTTGAGGTAGCGGAGCGTGTCGTTGGCAGGGAGGGTTCCCCGGACAGCTCCGTCGATGACGCCGGCGATCAGATCGTCAATGATCTGCTGATGCGGGGCTTCGCATGCGGCGATGTCGACGAATGGTCCTGTGGTGTGTTTTGCGGCAGTTTCAGGGCTGCAATAACAGCGGATGTGCAGATTGTCGTCTGCGATGCGTTCCGCACTCAAAAGGACCTTTTCTGCGTCGCTGCTGCATCCGATGCCAAGGGTAATCATATGTTCGTTATACCTTCTGCGCAGAAGTTGAAGAGTACGGTTTCGTGATCTCCTTTTACGAGGGTGAGCTTTTTGGTATTGGTGACCGTTCCGATGACCTGGGCCGCCATGCCGGTAGTGCGGAATTTTTTGCAGACCGCTTCAACATTTGACTGATGGGCGGTCATGATAAAGCCCATGCCCGGGTACATGCGAACCCATTGTTCAAAGGTGAGACCGAGTTCGTCAAGGTCGGGTCTTGGAACTGCGGTGAGATCAACGACTGCACCGGCGCTGCTTGATTCGATGAGCATGCCGAGTGTGCCAATGATGCCCGGGTTGGAGATGTCTTTTCCGGCAGTGAGGAGGTGGTGTTCGCCGAGGTCTTTCATGACCGATATCTGGGCGCGAAGGACTTCGGGTGTTTTCATGGTGACGGAGTCCCAGTTCATGGGAGCGGATGGGTGTACGCGGCCTTTGAGATCGATTGCGGCGATGATGGCGTCCCCGGTCTGGGCTTTGCTGCTGTAGATGATGTTTTCGAGTTCGGCGACGCCGAGGATGGAGACGTCAATAACGTTGTAGGGGGCATCAGGATGCAGGTGTCCGCCAACGACGGGGACGTCAAAGGCGACTGCGGCATCGTGCATGCCCCGGCTGACCTCTGCCATCAGGGCGTCATCTGATGCGGAAAGTACGTCAACCATGGCAACGGGACGGCCGCCCATTGCGGCGATGTCATGGACGTTGACGAGGATGGCGCAGTATCCTGCCCAGTAGGGATCAACTTCCATGAGTTTGTTCCAGATGCCGTCGGCGGCAAGGAGGAGTGCGGTTCTGCCGTTCTGAATTACAGCGGCATCTTCCCCGTAGGAAGCGACGACGTCAAGGTTGTCGATGTGAAGTGATCGCACCAGACTGCCGATCGCCTGCTTTCGTCTGACTCCGTCGTATTTTCGGACGGCTTCGGCGACCGATTCGGGGGTATAGTTGTCTGCAACCATAGTTCGCGTATTCACCACGTGGGGGAGATACCCCCTCTTGTACCTATTGTATTCCCGTTCAACGGTGATAAGATAAACGATTGTTTTCGTCGCTCGATTCTTGAGGTACTGGGAAAGAAAAAGTGTTGATAAAGATTACTGATGACTTCCCTTTTCGGAGTTGTAGATGGTGGCAATCTCTCCGGGAGTCAGAGCAAAACGGAGTTCATATCGATTATCCGTCATATATTTATTATTTGGAGTATATGGTCCCCCTGTATCAAAATTCACTGGTCCGCTCACGAGGAGGGGAAGATTGTTATTGGTTTTTACTCCGTTTGTGGATGCGTTAACATAGAATTTCCCTTCATTACCATCAATTATCCCGGTGAGATGATACCATACATCTTTTTGGGGTTTTTCTGTATTGTAGATCAGATATTGATTAGATACTCGTAGTCTAGGTAATCCAAATTCATACCACCCCTGGCTTTGTACTTGTAATACCCACTCACCACTATGACTAAGATGAGCGGGGGTTCCTGCACGATAATAGAATGACTCCCACAGATCCGGTCCCGTTCCGTCAACAATCAGTTTCACCCACGTCATAGCCGTTAGTCCAGGCTCTCGCACATCAACAATCTGAGATGAACTGTTCCAGCCTCCGTTGGTTGTATTTGTGACCTTTAGCGTGACAGTATATTTTCCGGTTGAGCCATAGTTAACTGATGGGCTTGACTCATTTGCTGTCTGGCCATTTCCAAATGTCCACAAATATTCCGCATCAGACGAATCTTCCGCTGCTGTGAAGGAAACAGTCATTGGATCTACACCGGTCAGATCTGCTGCACTGTCATGAAGAGCTGGCGGCATATCGCTACGCGGGACACCAAAGCCTGAGGTAACAGTCATCGCAAACGCCGCACTCATGCCGCCGTCGCCTGCAAGCCCCTCGAACCATTTTTCCGCGAGCATGAACGATCCGTTTTCACTGTAATACACAACAGCCACATGCCGGAGAGATCCGCTGTTTATTGGCCAGGAAAGGATATCGCCCGGTCCAAAATAACCATCATCAGGTCCTGCATTTTTGAACTCACCGGTTCTGTCCGTATCATCCACCATAATTGCGTAGGTACCATCTTTCAGCGCATCACCGGCATAATGAGTGATAGTAATTACGCCCCCCTTCTCGTCAATTAAAATCCCGGCAGCAGGCGCTCCATTTACATTTCCCATGGAAAGCACCACCACTCCCACAACTCCTGCCATAGTTACCGTCATAGCAAGTATCAGCAGGACCGCAATTACCGGAGATACCGCAGAGTCTTTCCGAAGTCGTTTCATGTTATCCCGGACCACCGGCAATAACTCTGCCGGCCTATATACTATCAGAGTAGGACATAACCATATAAATAGTTAGTGTAAAATAGAGGGAGGGACACAATCACCCGTGCAGATTTCCTCAACATCACCCTGAAATTCCCGCAACTTTTTGGAGAATTATCGCAATAACTCCACGCGAAATGATTCAACCCTACTCTGAGAGGATAGAACATGCCTGTATTTTTTCCGGAGTACTTCCTCTTTTTTCCGGGAAAATCATCCAAAAACCATACCCCCTCATATCATCACCATTCCGCCACCAAACGCCACCCTCCCTGAACCATCACCCCTTACCCACATACCTGCGCGAACACGCCCCCGCATACCCGCATCCGCTGCATCCATTCAGGTACTCATACGAGAACTTTTACCCTTCTCCAAACGCATAATATAAGCAGTATCTAATGAAGCTCGTCATCGATGAACGCCGCTGCAAAGGCTGCAACCTCTGCACCATGGTATGCCCCTACCGGATCTTTCAGGAAGGGAAACGGCCCGGTCCGCGCGGCTACGTACTACCTGCCCTTGACCAGCCCGAACGCTGCACCAACTGCCGGCTGCAAAAGATCTACGGCCGCCAGCTCTGCGGCATGTGCCAGCTGACATGTCCGGACCAGGCAATCAAATGGATCGAGGAAAAACCCTCCGAAGCCCACAAAGTGGTGATTGAATATTGACCGATAAACTCGAATTCCTCAACGGAAACACAGCCTGCGCCGAAGGAGCAATCGCAGCCGGATGCAGATTCTTCGCCGGCTATCCGATCACCCCCTCAACCGAAGTCGCCGAACGCATGGCAGCCCGCCTCCCTAAAATTGGCGGCACCTTCATTCAGATGGAAGACGAACTTGCCAGCATGGCCGCAATCATTGGCGGAGCATGGGCAGGCGCCCGCACCATGACCGCAACCTCAGGACCCGGCTTCTCCCTCATGATGGAAAACATCGGTTACGCCGCAATGACCGAAACCCCGTGCGTCGTCGTCAACGTCCAGCGTGGCGGCCCGTCCACCGGACAGCCCACCATGGCAGCTCAAGGCGACATGATGCAGGCAAGATTCGGCTCGCACGGCGACTACAGCATCATCGCCCTTGCCCCCTCCTCAGTACAGGAAATGTTTGACTTAACTGTCAAAGCCTTCAACCTCGCCGACCGGTTCAGAACTCCCGTCTTCCTCATGGCCGACGAAACCATCGGTCACATGCGGGAAAAAGTCACCCTCCGCTCAGACGCTGACATCACCCCCCGTCGCGAACTTACCGACAACGAACTCCCCTTCAGACCGGGACCCGACGGAGTACCCTCCTTTGGCACCTTCGGCAACGGCCACGGCATCCACGTAACCGGACTCACCCATGACGAGCGGGGATATCCGGCAACCGACTCAGCAGACCTCCACGAAAAAGTTGTCCGCAGAATGGTCCGAAAAATCGAAGACGCAAGAAACCTCATCGCCGACGTTGACATCGTCAACCCTGACGCAGAAATCGTCTTCATCAGCTACGGCGCCCCGACCCGTGCCGTCCAGCAGCTCCTTGCAGACTACCCCGGCATCTACGGCCACTTAAACCTGAGAATCGTCTGGCCATTCCCCGACGCAAAACTTCGCGAATTCCCCAACGTAAAAGCCTTCGTCGTCCCGGAAATGAACCTCGGCCAGATAGCGCGTGAAATCCGCCAGCACACCAATACACCAATCGTCACCGTCCCCAGACTCGGCGGAGCACTCCACACCGTAGCAGAACTCAAAACTGCCGCAGACGTTGCAGCGACTGCGACCGCCCCGGTAACGGAGGTAATACTATGACACTTGAAGAATGGTACCGGCAGGACCGGCTCCCCCACATCTACTGCGCAGGATGCGGCAACGGAACCATCCTCAACTGCACCCTTCGTGCGACCAACGAACTCGGCCTCGACCGCAACAAAACAACCTTCGTCTCCGGCATCGGCTGCTCATCCCGGGCATCCGGCTACACCTCAAGCGACTCACTCCACACCACCCACGGCAGAGCACTCCCGTTTGCGACCGGCGTCAAAATGGTAAAACGTGATCACACCGTCATCGTCTTCACCGGCGACGGCGACCTCTCCGCAATCGGCGGCAACCACTTCATCCACGCCTGCCGCAGAAACATCGACCTCACCGTCGTTTGCATGAACAACAACATCTACGGCATGACCGGCGGTCAGGGAAGCCCCTGCACACCCTACGGCGCAATCACCACCACAACCCCGTACGGCATGCACGAACTGCCGTTCGACCTCTGCGCCGTCGCAGAAGCCGCCGGCGCAAACTACGTCGCACGCTGGACCTCCTACCATGTAAAGGAACTGACCCAGGCAATCCGCACAGGAATTGAAACCCCCGGCCTCTCCTTCATCGAAATCATGGCCCAGTGCCCGACCTCATTCGGCAGCAAAAACAAAATGAGACAGGTCTCCCAGATGGTAGACAAGTTCCGCGCAAACGCCGTCCTCAAAGAAAAAGCCGACCGCAACAAAGCAGCCGGCATCCCGCTTGAACCGGGAAAGTTTGTCGTCGGTGAACTCGTCCGGCGCAGCAACCCGGTCCTCGGAGGCAGACCATGAGAAACGAAATCCGCTTCTCCGGACTCGGCGGTCAGGGAATCATCACCGCAGCAGTAATCCTCGGACGTGCAGCCGCCCTTTACGGCGGAAAATATGTCGTACAGACCCAGAGCTACGGCCCGGAAGCACGAGGCGGGGCAAGCGCATCAGCTGTCATCATCTCCGACGAACCCATTCACTACCCGAAAGTTACCGACCCGCACATCTACGCCATAATGTCTGAAGAAGCCTACAAAAAATACGGCTCCTCCGCATCCAAAGAGGCAGTCATGCTCATCGACCCGGGCTACGTAACCAGCCGTCCCGACTGCCTCTGCTACGAAATCCCGGCAACCGCCGAAGCAAAGACACAACTGGGAAAACCAGTCTTTGCCAACGTCATCATGCTTGGCGGCATTCTTGAAGCAACCGGCATCATCAGCTACGAAGCACTTGAACATGCCGTCCTTGACAGCGTCCCGAAAGGTACTGAAGAGAACAACAAAAAAGCCCTTGCCATCGGCATGGAACTGGTAAGAGAACAGAGAACATGAAATTTCGCGAACACGAAGCAAAAAAGATCTTCCGGGACGCAGGCATTCCGGTCCCGAACAGTGAACTCATCACCCGCGCCGGAGAAGCAGCAGCAGCACAGGCACGGGTTGCAGACAAAGTTGTCCTCAAAGCACAGGTAGATGTCGGCGGACGCGGCAAAGCAGGAGGCATTCTCCCTGCAACCGACGAAAACATCAGCGACGTTGCCAAGGAACTCTTCGGCAAAACCATCAAAGGTCTGCCGGTCGAACTGGTACTGGTCGAAGAAGCCCTGGACATCCAGCATGAGTACTATCTCAGCATCACCATCGACCGTACCGCCAAAATGCCGGTCATCCTCTTCTCCGAAGAAGGAGGTGTCGAGATCGAAACCCTCGCAAAAGAACGGCCCGAAGCCCTGCATCGTGCATTCATCGACCCATGCTTTACCGACATCCCGGACTTCATCATGCGAAACGTATTAGGTTCTGCGCCGAAATCCATCGGGCCGGTCATCAATGCTCTCTATCACGTCTACTGCAAGACCGATGCCATCCTTGCCGAAATCAACCCTCTTATTATGACACCAAAAGGTGTCATCGCCGCAGACGGCAAGATCGTTCTTGACGACAACGCTCTCATTCGTCAGGGCATCTCGGAAAACCGTGACCTGACACCGCGTGAAGCCGAGGCAGAAAAACACGGGTTTTCCTACGTAGAACTTGGCGGCGACATCGGTGTCATCGGTAACGGCGCAGGACTCACCATGGCAACACTCGACATCATCGCCCACTACAACGGTCGTGCCGCAAACTTCCTTGACGTCGGCGGCGGTGCAGGCTTTGAGCGCGTCGCACGTGCCGTTCGCCTCGTTGCTTCCATGCCGGGCGTCAAAGTAATCGTGGTCAACCTGCTCGGCGGCATTACCCGCTGTGATGAAGTAGCCCGCGGCATCATTGACGCAGGTGTTCCGCAGCAGGTCATAGTCCGGCTTGCCGGTACCAACGAAGCAGAAGGTCGGCGGCTGCTTGAAGAAAAGGGATACCTGATGCTTGACACCATGGATCAGGCCATTCGTGCCGCAGTGGAGGTGGCAAAGAAATGATCTATGCAGACAAGGAAACCGAGATTCTGGTACAGGGTGCAACCGGCTCACAGGGTGCATTTCATATCAATCTGATGAACCAGTACGCAAAAGAAATTGGCGGACGCGGTGTCGTTGCCGGAATGACTCCGGGAAAAGGTGGTCAGCAGGTACACGGCGTTCCCGTCTACAACACTGTCTGGGACGCAATGGACTACCATGACATCGGAGCCTCCGTCATTTTCGTTCCGGCGGGCGGCTGCGGTGACGCAATCATGGAAGCAGCAGACGCACGCATTCCAACTGTTGTTGTCATCACCGAACACATTCCGGTTCACGACGTAATGCGGGCTATCTCGTATGCCCGCACCTGCGGCACGAAAGTCATCGGCCCGAACTGCCCCGGATTCCTGATTCCAAACGAGTGCAAACTTGGCATTATCCCAACCAATTTATGCCGTAAAGGTGATATTGGTGTAGTTTCACGCAGTGGAACTCTGACCTATGAAGTGATCTCGGAACTGTCCCTCGCCGGACTCGGCCAGTCAGGCATCATTGGTATTGGCGGCGACCCAATCATAGGTCAGACGTTTTCTGATGTCATGGATGTATTCGTTGCAGACGGCAGAACCCGTGCCACGGTTCTGATAGGCGAAGTTGGCGGAAATCTGGAGATTCGCGGCGCAAAACGCGCTGCATCCCTCGGCATGCCGGTAGTTGCCTACATTGCCGGCATCTCTGCACCGAAAGAGAAACGTATGGGGCATGCAGGAGCAATTGTTGAAGGCGGTGAAAGTGACGCCGCGTCCAAGATTGAACGGCTGCGTGACCTCGGTATTCCTGTTGCAACCCGTCCGTCAGAAATTCCGCTACTGGTGAAGGAGGTCGTATGAAAGAAAAAGATCGTACACTGCTTCTTGCCGCAGATGAACTTGCAAAAGCAGTGAACGCTCTTGCTATTATTTCATTTCTGAATAAGGACAACGACATTGCGCTTGAGACGCCGGTTATCTGGGTTCGTGATATCCAGCCGGAAATTCTCCGCGACCATACCATGGTGACACTGGTGGACTACTGCTCCAACCACATCATTGATGCTGTTGTTCAGTACAAAATTCTGACCAAAACACAGAGCGGAACGGTCGTTGCCGCGTTCCCGTATGCTCTGCTCATCTATGACATTGAGGATACCAACGACCAGTTCAATATTGAGCAGTATGCAGATATCGCGGATATGGACGCGCTGCATGCAGTTCTGTCCCTTGCTCTTGAAATCTCCCGCGAAGGGCGTGAAGGGCGGGCTATCGGCACCGCCTTTATCATGGGCGATATTGAGGAGCTGAAGCGCTGGTCGCATCAGGGCGTCTTAAATCCGTACGAAGGTCACCCGGAATCTGTCCGCGATGTCAGGATGAAGGAGAACTGGGAAAGTGTCAAAGAATTTGCCCAGCTTGACGGAGTCTTCATTCTTGACAAAAACGGCATCATCGCAGCCTCCGGCAGATATCTTGATGCAGACGGCAGAGATGTCAAACTCCAGAGCGGACTTGGCGGTCGTCACCTTGCAACTGCGGCGATTACGAAGGTCTCCCCGTCAATCGGCATCACGGTGTCTGAAAGCGGCGGTATTGTCCGCGTGTTTGTCGGTGGAAACGCTGTTGCCCAGATTCGCAACGACGTGAGGCTCTCTACCTGAACTCTTTTTTCGTTTGCCGTTTCTGCAAACATCACTATCTTTAGGGCATTACAGCAAACATATACGAGTATGAACGACCAGGCAGTCTTTGCCGACTTCTCCCGCATTGGAAAACGTCTCTTCACCGAACATCTCGTAGGCGGTAACTTCGGAAATATGAGTGCAAGAACCGATGACGGTTACTTCATCACCCGTACCGGTTCCTACCTTGATGCTGACCCGGCACAAATTGTTCTCATGCCGCTCAACGGTCGCGTAACGCCCGGAGCTTCCAGTGAATGGCGTGTCCACACGGCCATTTACAACGCAGCAGACAATCATGCGGCAATCGTTCACGCCCACCCTGCCCATGCCGTTGCCCTCTCTCTTCTTGTTGAAGATGAAATCATCACCATTGACAGTGAAGGGAAAATGCTTGCACCCTCAATCGCGGTCGTCGATGGTGTTCCGGGAACTCAGGACCTTGCCGATGCAGTTGCGGACGCCCTGAAAACCGCCAACATTGTTATCGCACGGGGACATGGAACCTTTGCCGCAGGAAAAGACCTCGATCAGGCATATCTCTTCACGTCACTTGCAGAACACTGTTGTAAAGTCCTGCACTACACCAAACTCTACCGTAACTGACGGCCAAAAAAAATATTTTTTAAAGAAGCGGATCGATGTACTCGCTGATCCGCGGAACGGATACTGCACCGACCGGGACAAGATTTCCATTGATCAGAATTATCGGTAATGGGGGGTGGTCTGCACGGACGATCTCTTTAATGCGATCAGGGATCTCCTTATCCAGCGGAATGAGAACAACCGACACCTTATCGCCGTACTTTCCTTTCAATGCATCAGCAAGAGCAGGAAATGCGAAGGAAAGTTTTTCCTTCTGATAACAGTCTTCAAGACCGCAGGAGCGCTCTGCATCACAGGGAAACGGGCCGCAGGGGCGATAGGTGTATCCGACAACCTCAACGGTAATTAACGTCATGACAACATATTGGGTGTTTCTTGAAAAAAGGGTTTTCTCTAAATGTTCCAAAAAATAGAATGATCTTCAGCACAGCGGCTTTAACAGCGCCTCAAGACGTACAGCATCCGTAACGCCCTCAAGCCGGTGAACAAGCTTCCCGTCTTTTTCGATAACAAGGGTTGGAACGACACTGATCTGGTATTTATTTGCAAGATCCGGGAACTTGTCCACGTCCACCTTCTTCACATCAACCTTATCACCCATCTTTGCTGCGATATCGTCAATAATGGGACTCTGGATTCTGCACGGACCGCACCATGTTGCAAAGAAATCATATAATACCGGTTTTGTCATACTACTTCGTAGGACAGGCGCCTTAATATAATTTCTCTTTGAGGATCGAAATAAAAAAAAGTAAGGAGTTTTTTATCGGTCAGGGGATTATTTGGATTGATATAATGCCGCAATCACGTCGCGATCAAACAGCATGCCGGAAAGCCGCATATCATTATCAATGATCGGCATCTGATCCACACGACCACGCTTCATCTTCAGTGCACAGTCACTGATCTCGGCATTGTTGGGAACGGAGATGACTTTCGTAACCATCATGTTTTTTACCGGACGGTTCGGAAGCTCCACTTTGGACACACCATAGGAGATCGTGTGGTTGTCGCGGATACTCTCCCACGTCCACTCATCATCATCCGTACCGGTAGAGAAATCGCTTGTCTGCACGTCATCCTCAATTCGGGAACACCGGATCAGATCGCGCTCGGAAATGATACCGGTCAGTTTGTTCTCAGAGTTTAAGATAGGCATCGCATCTACCCGGGCAAGCTCCATGATTCTTCCCACAACCGGCAGGGGGGTCTCCTCCCAGATTGCAAACGTCTCATTGCTGACAAAGTTCTCCCGGATTTCCCGCTTATCGTTCAGTTTTGCAACCGCACTCACCAGATCGGATACACTCAGTAAACCAACCAGCCGGTTCCCTTCAACCACCGGAAGACGACGGACATTGCAGTCGGTCATGACCTGTGCAGCCTCGGCAAGCGTGGCATTGGGCCGGATGGTCAGCGGCTCCGAACTCATGAGAAGAGCTACCTGAGTCTCCTCCGCATTATGGAGAATATCCTTTCTGGTAACAATTCCAATCAGTTGATCTCCCTTCACAACAGGCACACCGGAAATACCGGTGCGCTTGAGAATGCGCAGAACATCATCACGGCTTGATGGAATCTCCACCGTCACAACATCCTTGGTCATATAGTCTTTTGCTAGCATTACTTCAGTTGTCATCATACACCTCCCTGCATTTCAGGAAATCCTCGTCTGTGATATCTATTGGCAGTAAACTTCCCCGGTGGAAAAGTTAGAACTACGTTAGGTCTATTCATGTAAATACCGTTCTATCCGGCATAAGGGATGAAGCAATATGAAAAAATCAAGAATTCTCCGTAATCCGGTCACTATTGACAAAAATAACCCGATTAGCTATCCGAACAAAACCGCATGCCAACAGAGCCAAAACAGCTACGCGCAAACATATCCGCCGCTCTGGGTAAGTATTCTCTCAAAGGAGTGGTTGGAGAAACGATTCTGACGTCGCAAAAATAATGGTGTGCGGTTCAGGTCCGCACGATCATGACGTTGGTCTTGCCGTAGTTGACCACATAGGTGGACACACTGCCAAGGAGCAGGCGATCAAGTTTGGATTTGCCAAGAGAACCGATGATAATTAAGTCAGCGCCAATCTTTTCGGCAGTATCGAGGATTGTATCTCCTGCATGACCTGCCTCAATATGCGGCTCAACCGTGACGCCCTTTTTCTTTGCGTCCTCAACCAGTTCGGCAATAACTTCATGGCCTTCTTTTTCGAATCTCTCGTAAATCAGTTCCCACGTGGTGTCAACCGGTGCCGGGCTGACAATCCCGGACTCGATTACGTAGATGACATGAAGCTCTGCTTTATTCTGCCTTGCAAGATCGATTCCACGGGAAAATGCGCGGCGGCTGATCTCTGATCCGTCGATTGCTACAAGTATTTTGGAAAACATGACTTGAATACCTCCTATTTGTCGTTATGTTACATATCAGCTTCAAACTTAAAAAGAGTTTGGAGTTGGCAAAACGATCATTATCAGTCGCGAATGACAATGATGTTTCTTTTGCTGTACTGGGTCACATACGCAGAGACACTCCCAAGCAGCAGGCGGTCAAGATGGGATTTGCCAAGAGAACCTATAACGATCAGGTCAGCATCAATTTCATCAGCAATGGTAACAATGCGGTCTCCCGGGTGTCCGGAAACAAGATGGGGGGTAAACTCAAGCTCTGCCTCTTTGGAAAGCACTTCTACCTCATCCAGCAGCATTTTTGCGTCTGATTCGGATTTTGTCTGATTGGCAGGACTATCATCTTTCCACATGTGCGGCGTGTTTACCACCACAACCGCGTGGAGCTCTGCAGAATCTTCTTTTGCAAACTCCACTGCCCGCACAAATGCCCGACGGCTGATCTCGGAGCCATCCAGCGCCACAAGAATTCTGGAAAACATATTTAGTTTCTACTCTCGCACTGAAAGGTTAAATAATCCTCGGATGTGTTGATTCTCCGTTGCAGTGTGGACGAAACGGACTGCACGGCTACCCAGACGGGAAAAAAGGGAGAGGGCAGGACACTGTGTCCATTCAGCTGCATATCCGGGATCCAGACAGATAAAATCTGCCGGTTCCCCTTCCGCGAGAACTCCCCGGTGCCCGAGGAGAACAGAGCCGCCGGTTGCCATCTGAAGCGTCTCTTCAGGTGTTGTTTTGTAAACCGTCGACAGAAATGCGCACTCGGCAAACATGTCAGGAGGGACGAACATAACATTGTCGGTTCCAAGCCAGAGAGTACACCCGGCATCCAGCATTTTTCGCACCGGAGGTCGGGACGAATCAGACGTTCCGCCAAGTATCCAGTTGGATCTGGGGCAGAGAACCAGCGGAATACCTGCATCTGCGGCTAATCTGATGTGTCTATCCTCAAAGTACGTAGCATGAATAATCAGATCCGGTTCCAGAGCAAATGCATCATCGATATCTTTCGTTCCTGCCTCTCCTGCATGAATGGCGATCTTTTTTCCTGCGGCACGCGCTTTATCCACTGCTGCAATGTCGGACTCGCGATTTTTTGCACTACTCAGCCCGAGACCTTCGGCAGAAAACTCTCCGCCATCTCTACCGAACACGACCCGTTGAACACCGGGTTGTACAGCTCGGGAAAGCAGATCCACCCCATGAGGGCCGCCTTCCCGGAACTCGGCGAAACCGGTCGTGCCGGTCGTAAACATAAACATCATGGACTCCTGCATTGCACGAATCAGCCGGTCATCTGATGTTGCGCGAAGAATCCGGTGTTTCAACCCGTCAGGCGGCGCGACAAGCTCCGTGAGAGTTTTATCTGCGACCGGCGTATCCATTGCAACCGTATCAGCGATATGGGTGTGGGCATTGAAAAACGACGGAATGATCCACTGTCTTGCAGGTCCGGCAATATCAGTTATTTCGGTGATCGTTCCATCCTCAATGTACATGGATACATTGCGCGGTGAAAATGTATCGCCGCAGAATGCGAGTCCCTGAAGTTCTTCGTCCGGCATGGCTATCGATATTCCTCTTGATTTATATGTTTAGAGCGGGAACATAATATGGTATGGCAAAGAAGTCGGGCAGAGGATTAAGTTCATCCGCAGGTCTTGTCACGTATTACGACGCTGACAACCGCAAAGCAGTCCACATCGGTCCCAAGACCGTGCTGGTTGCCGTGGCAATTGTCGGTGTAGCAATATACCTGCTGAACCTGTTCCTCTAACACAGGTTTTGCAAGAAAAATAACCTGCAGGATATTACGCTGTCATAAGACAGCATCTATTTTTTTGAAGTCAGATTGGTATTTCCACAACCGAATTGCCACAGGCTGTGACAATTCTTTTGATGTCTTGATAGGAAATCCACACGGTAATGGTGTTCGTATTGGGGTGAACCCCGATGAAAGGCGTTGTGATGAGATCTGTATCAAATACCACTTCAACCTTGGACTCCGTATCGTTGAGCACTCCAAACGGCGTTACCTCTCCGCGTGAGAGATTCAGATACCTGGTCAGCCGTCCCTCCGAGGCGAAACCAAGAGCTGTTGATCCGATCTTTTCTGCAAGCGTTTTAAGATCTGCGGATTTTCTGCCGCACATCACCACAAGGAAGTGCCGTTTCCCCTTAGCATCGCGTAAAAATAGATTTTTGCAGACCTCTCCCTTTTCGGTAACCCCGAGGTTCACCATATCCTCATAGGTGTATGCAACGGGGTGACGAGTAATGGTATAGCAACAGCCATCTCTGTCAAGCAGAGAGAATACTGCATCTTCCGGGTTCATAGTATTATATATACAGGGATTTGCGGATCAGATCCTCATCTTTTGTGAAGTAAAGGGAGTCGTGACCTTTCCATGTCTCGCATCCGGAGAATTTTACCACCGGAACGCCGTTGTTACTTTCCCCCATAATGAAGTTTGAGAATGCAGCGATCTCATCAACCACCGCTTCTTCGGTGATCTCCAGCTCCAGACCAAAGAGATCGTGATCTCCGCGGAAGTCGCGGATTGCCGTCATACCCGCCCAGCCTATTGCGTTGCCCGTCTGACCGCGGCGGAACGCACGTCCGCAGGTGTCGGTAACGATTACGCCAACATCTTTGCCGGTAATCTTGCGAATAGTTTCCCGAATCTCCTTTGCCTCTCCCATCGGATCTTTTGGCAGAACGATGATATTTTCTCCTTCGATATTGCTGTTGTCAACACCTGCGCGCACGCCGACGTGCCCGAAAGGTAGTTCTGAGAGAATAAACGGATATTCGATGATAATGTCTCTGGACGAATCAAGAACTGCCTGCACGAAACGCGGATCTTCCCGTGTTCTGGCGGCAATTCTTTGTGCATCAGCCGACGGCACAATACTTTCCAGAGCATGGATATACCCTTTGGATTTTGATACGATTGTGGATGCGACGCAGATGATGTCGCCGTCTGCAAAAGTGGTGTTTGCACAGATGATTGCAGGGAGATTATCACCTTTTTTTATAAGGGGAATTCCCGTAATTCCGGTTACCTGAACTGACATTAACTTTGATATGCATCTGTGTGATTATAAAGTCGGGGGTTTTGTGATGATACAGAAAACCTCCCCGACATCAGGAATGCTTGTACCGGTATTTTCCCGGAGAGATACTTTTTTTACGGATGAGATCAATGAACTGATATATCCGCATGAGCACATATCGTGTTATCCGCTGCCCGGGCTGCCACCAGTTCACCTATACGGATCAGTATGGAAAGTGGAAACTTTGCCCGGTCTGCGGAGAAGTGATTACGGTTGACAAAGTTCCGGTGTATCTGGAAGTGGATGATTTTTCCCAGGCGGAAATCTTGATAAAAGAAGTGGAAAGATATCTGTACCGGAGCGGACGGCTGGATCTTACGCCGGCAGAAGTCAATCTGATACGGGAAAAATATCTTGCCTGGCTTGGATCTGTTGCGTAACCCTTACCAGAGCCTGCCGCACTGGGGACAGAGAATCGCCGGACGGCGACCGCATTTGGGGCACATCAGCTGTCCGCGTGAATTTTGAATGAGTTCGGTCCCGCATTCCCGGCAAAATATCTCTTTTTTAAAACCGCAGATGTGTTCAACGACCATTGTATTAGTACCTCTTGTTGGAAAATGGATAAAGTTAGTGCTCGAAATAAGCCTCCTCGTTTTTGCAGAAAAGTTCACTGGCAGTAGTATCTCTGCCCGAATAACGTATTGAAGATCTGGATGCTGGTAAAAAAGAAAAGGATTTAGAAATTGTCCCCGCTGTAGAATCTGCGGTCACTTCGATCACCGTGATCACTGCTGCGCGGTCCTTTGCGGTCAAAGCTGCGACGGTCTCCACCACCGCGGCGATCGCCGCCGGAGCGGAAGTTGTTGCCGCCGCGGTTACCGTAGCTTCCGCGGTTATTGTTACTGCTGTAAGGTCTGCGCTCACCGCTGCCGCGGGATGCACGGTCGCGTTCGCGCTCTTCCTCTTCGCGTTCCGATCTCGGCGTTGCCGTCTGAATCTCAAGCTCCTGTCCACGGATGGTCTTCTGACTCATAGTGTCGAGAACCACTGCTGCGTGCTCAAGCGGAACTTCCACAAACGAATAGTTGCTGTAGAGATCGATTCTGCCAATGCAGCTTCCGGGGATATTACATTCGCCCGCGAATGCGCCGACAATATCTTTCGGACGGATCTGCTGGTTCTTTCCAAGAGTAATTCTGAACCTGACCATGCCGGATTCTGCGCCGGTGTTTTCAAAGGATCCCGGCTCGCCCTGCGGCACGGATTCAGTGACAGCATCACCATTTTCTGACATACCGTTCTTGCCGGTATCAAGATGCATCTTCAGGAGCGCGGCTGCGACTTCGATACTGGTGATCTCAGCCTCATCCTCGGTCTCAAGCAGCTGTTCAACCATCGGCAGATACTTGTCAAGGTTTCCTGCCGTGATCACGGTGCGGACCTTGTCAAGGAACATCTGCATCTTCATCTCGGCAACATCGTCGAGCGACGGCAGCGGCGTCTTCGCAATCTTGATCTTCGCGTAGCGCTGGATGTCGCGGAGCTTGTAGATCTCTTTTGGTGACACGAAGGTCACTGACTTTCCGGTTCTGCCTGCGCGACCGGTTCTGCCGATGCGGTGCACATAGTACTCCACATCCTGCGGAACATCGTAGTTAAACACCATATCAACATCGTCGACATCAATACCGCGGGCCGCAACATCAGTTGCAATCAGCACATCAATGGATCCGCCGCGGAACCGTGCCATAACACGGTCGCGCTGCATCTGCTTCATGTCGCCGTGCAGAGCTTCGACAAAGTAACTGCGTGCAGAAAGTCTGCTCATCAGATCATCGACCGTTCTCTTCGTATTACAGAACACGAGCGCAAGATCCGGATTATTCATATCCAGCAGCCGGCAGAGTGCCTCAAGCTTATCGCGCTCACGGATCTCAATATAGCTCTGCTCAATCTGCGGAACCGTCAGTTCACGGCGGGTGATCTTCACGAACTGCGGATCATGCTGGAATCTGCGGGTGATATCCAGAATCGGTGCCGGCATGGTTGCCGAGAACAGAATAGTCTGGCGGTCTTCCGGCGTGTTGTGGAAGATCTCCTCAATGTCCTCACGGAAACCCATATCCAGCATCTGATCTGCTTCATCAAGCACGAACATCTTGACCGAGTTAAGGTTCAGCGTTCCGCGCTTTAAGTGATCAATTACCCGTCCGGGTGTCCCGATAACAACCTGAACGGACCCGCGAAGAACCTTAAGCTGACGCTCAATAGGCTGACCGCCATAGATTGGAACCACGCTAAGCCCATGTTTGTATTTCATCAGCCGGGAAAACTCCTCGGCCGTCTGTATTGCAAGTTCCCTCGTCGGTGAGAGCACTAATGCCTGCACCGCTTTGTTATTTGGATCAAGTCTCTCGATAATTGGAATCCCGAACGCCGCCGTTTTCCCCGTACCCGTCTGAGCCTGCCC
>CAZABQ010000035.1:0-17931 GCA_964483485.1 uncultured Methanomicrobiales archaeon | reverse complement strand
ATAGGTTCACTGACTGACATCACTTTTGCTTCAAAAACACTGGTTGCATAGTAACCGGTATTTTTGATGGTGACATCCATCGTCAATGTCGGAGCTTTCTGGGCGTTGCCGATGAGACCGCCCGCATACATGCTGACAACGGCTGCGATAATGATAGTTACCACCAGCATCAGCATCACGCCGACGACCGGGGAAACTCCATCATCTTTTCTTGTGTTTGTTCTGCGTTGCATAATATCACACTTTTGTATCCCCCACAGGTAAGAACTCAGGAGATAACATGTTAAGATTGGGCAACACCCCTTATAAATTAACAGTATAACATTTACAAAACATTAGTGTAAATATATTTACATTGTCAATGGTATTCAATATACATGAGCCTGAATTTTCTCATTGCGCGCGTGAATTTTTTTGATAAATTTCGAGAAATTCAGGGTTAATAACTATAATTTATTAAGTTAACGTGAACTTATTTCCACTGACCTGATTATCACGAGGAAGAACAAGGATGCCAGATAATCAAAAACACTCAAAATCAGTATGACACATCCCAAAACCATCCAGACCATGTCGTATCCCAACATCAAAACCATTACCCATACCAAAAAACAGCCCCAAAATCCGGTTATGAAATCCATTTTAGCCCGATTATCACAGGGTAACGGGGTGAGAGATTTTTCTCAAAATTCCGGAAAAATCGTCACACCGCAGAGATATGACGGTTACAATTCATTTTAACCGACCATGTACTCTGCCGCACAGTTATGCACGGCCTATATGCCCACAGATAACATACGCTAAATTAGCCTTTGATTTGCAAAACAAACCCGATACGCGACAGCTATCTATACACCTCAACACATACCACTAGGAACCAAATTATTTTTACTAACTACATATGACTTTCATAATTTGGGTGGAGTATGTGAATCATGAAAAAACCAGATATACCGGACCGGTATCCTCCCAATAAAGAGGAGGGAGTATCTCCGGTTGTAGGAGTAATGCTGATGCTCGTTGTCACAATCATCATTGCCGCAGTTGTCAGCAGCTTCGCCAGCGGCATGGGAACCAGCAGTCAGGCAGCGCCCACTGCATCCCTTGGAATTGTTATCGCTTCAAATGCAGGAGATTCCGCAAAGAATGTAACCATCAATCACCTCGGGGGAGAAACACTGGATACCAAAGATCTCCAGATAATCACTACATACACCGTTCCGGCCTATGTCATGAAAATTCCGATAACCAATGCAGGAAAAGTTATCAAACACACGATGGACGGCTCTCTGCCTCCAACGTCTGAAAGTGACATCAACACAGATACGGGAGTCGGTTACCCCTGGGCACCGCAGACAACAAACAATGCCGACATCGTTTCCAAACGAACTGCAGACGCGACCTTTGGAACCGCAAAACTCGTTGCCGGCAGCAGCATTCAGTTCGAACGATCCTATTTCCTTGGTTTTGACACCGAAGCAGACAATGCCGTCACAGCCTATGGTTTTGCCGGAGACAGTACCGTCCACGTAACAATCGTCCACGTACCAAGCGGCAAGACGATCTACGACAACGACGTGGTGATCTCATGGTAAATGCGCAGATAAACATCCGGGACAATGCAGTCTCGCCAGTCGTTGGCGTCATGCTCATGATTGTAGTCGTCGTAATTATCGCCGCAGTTGTCAGTTTATTTGCAACAGGCATGCTCTCCGACACAAAAACGTCCCCGACTGCCCAGATAGGATATGTCGGAATCATGGACGGAAACCTCGGGGCAGCATCAAAGATCGGACTTGTCTTTGAAAACCGTGGTGGAGATGACATCAGACTCGATCAGATTCGGTTTGCACTCAAAAGTACCGACGAGGAAGTAACCATCTCTTACGGGGATCTTCCTTCTGTCTCGATCATCAACGCAGGAGCAACCCTAACAACATCAGTTCTCAAATCGAGCCCGTACAAAGACTACCGCTTTTCCAAACTTCCCGCACGAAAAAATGGACACGGAGCAATATCTGAGGCAGTAAATGATGTGACCGCCGCATCGAACCTCCTCATTGAACCGGGAGAACGATTCATCATCCTTGCAGACACCTATGCCCTTGACGAAAAAACCCGTACCGGAAAAATCTACTACGTCGCCGAACGAGGCAATAGTGCAGTACCGTACTCCTCAGGCTGGTTTGAGGTCAATGCCAAAACCACCTACTCGATCGTTGATGAAAACTCAGGCTCTGTCATTGCCTCAGGAAATCTTGTCGGAAGTGTCATATGAAATCACAAACCCGAAAACAAACTCTCATTCACCAAAAAGAATCCGCAGTATCGCCCGTGATTGGTGTGATGCTCATGCTTGTTGTAACGATTATCATCGCAGCATTTGTCTCCGTCTTCGCCGGAGGGACGTTCAGTTCAACCGAAGTCGCACCCTCAGCGTCACTTGACGTCAGCATCATCTCAAACGGAGGAGAAAGCAAAGACCAGTATGTCATGCTGATCAAGCATCTTGGCGGAGACAGCATCGCATCAGGCGACATGCAGGTTGTCAGCTACTATACAACCCCGGACGGTAATATGATCGGGGGATCGCTCTCAAAAACACTCCCTGCCGTAAAAGCAGGAAAACTTTCCTACACTGATCTCGATGTAAAAATACCCTACCTCAATGACCTCAGTATTGGAAAGCCCGGAGATACGGGAACAAACCTTGGCGAGTACACATTCAGCCCGGGCGATGTCATCAGTACCGGCGACAGCTTTGGAACAGCAGTTGCACTTTTCGGAATCCTGACAACCGGAACAGTCACGGAAAAAACCTATACCGATTACGGATTCAAGAGAGGTTCACTTGTGGAAGTTGAAATTATCCATACCCCAAGTCAGAAAAGTGTTTACAAAGGGAAGGTGACCGTACAATGAAACATACAATCGCAAGTGACCATGCTGTGTCACCAGTCGTCGGCGTCATGCTCATGCTTGTCGTAACAATTATCATTGCAGCAATGGTAGCGTCTTTCGCAGGAACCATCAGCGGAAATGAAAAAAGTGCTCCGCAGGTAACCCTTGCAGTTGACTATACGGCAAAAATTGTCGATACCGACAAAACAAACGATAAACCCGACAGTCCCGCATCCAACAACGGAGTTACCTTCCGCCTGATCAGCGGACAATCGTTTTCCCTCAAAGACATCGCTATCCAACTACAAAACGGGGACAAAGTCATGAAATTTGACATGAACACCCTGCTTAACAAATCCGCAAGTATCAAAGAGGAAAACAGACTCTCGATTCTTACGACCAATGCCGGAAACAAAACCTACTTTGCCGTACCTCCGGGCATGAGTGACGTCATCTCGGCAGGCGACTCGTTCACGCTTCTTGCCGACAGCAGCTACGATAGTACTCTTGCCGCATCCGATTCCGGCATTGAAAAAGGACGATTCCTTACTTGGTCTCCTGAAGGATCCTCCGGTATATTCAAACTGCAGACAAACGTGCCGTTTGAGTACACCATCATGGATACGATCAGCGGAAAACCCATGCAGACAGGAACAATTACCATACGATAACGGGAAAGACCATGCACAAACAAAAAAACAAAAGACCAAAAGAGGACGCGGTTTCTCCTGTTGTGGGTGTCATGCTCATGCTGGTTGTGACCATCATTATCGCGGCAATCGTCGGTAGTCTCGCCACGGGTCTTGGTGCCACCACAGCAGCAGCACCCGTCGCCTCTTATGAGTTCACCATTTCAGCAGGAGATACCGCCAAAAGTACTGACGGCTATCCGATTGAGTTACGGGTTCTTGGCGGAGACAGCATTCCTTCAAAGGACCTGCAGATTGTTACCACCTATACAATTCCTGAAACATCCCGCGGTACAGTACTTGCCAACGCCGGGAGAACCATCAGACATACACTTGACGGATCCCTTTCCCCCTATAAGGAGGGAACAACTACAAAGGACACAGCAATTGAACTCCATACAGATGCTGCCGGTTATCCGTTCACACCTCAGGTGAACGGATACACGGATACGCTGTTCCCGCAGACGAATGATTTCCAGCAGACTGCACATTTTGGGACATGTACGTTTGAACCGACAACGACCTACTACTTCCGCTACCCGACACTCTTTCTCGGATTTGACATGTCAGATTCGCAGTATGGATTCGGTGAGGGCTCGGTTATTCATATTACCGTCATACATACACCAAGCGGAAAAGCAGTCTTTGACAAGGATGTGAAGGCAAAATGGTAACGGAAAACCACAGAAACGATCATGCTGTGTCACCTGTCGTCGGTGTGATGCTCATGCTTGTTGTGACAATCATCATTGCAGCAGTTGTATCAATGTTCGCTTCAGGAATGATGGCAGGAACTCCCGCCGCAAGTACCGCACAGGTGAAGTTTCTTGGAATAGCCTCCGGAGGCTCTGACATGACAAAAGACGACGGACTTGTCGGATTGATCTTTGAAGTACGGAGCGGCACACTGGATCTTCAGAAACTGAAATTCTACGTCAGTGGGACGGATTATTTTGGAGGGGGTGAAGCGTATATGTATTACAGCGATCCGATTTGGGACAAATACTATCTCGGTGGTACAAACGCCAACAAAAACCAGCTGCGGTACCAGTTCAACAACCCTGCAGATGCAGCAAAGTATGGTGTCCGCATGATAAAATTCTCCAATCTCACCGTTGACGATTCAAACATAGCGCTTGGACTCAATCCGGATCCACTGGTGACAACGGGAGAGCGGTTTATCCTGTTCTTCGAGTACCTCACACCGGCAACGGCAACGAACCCCACAACACTGGGATTTGGTATTCACCGCAATGACGGAACCAGCGGGGGGACCGCATGGCAGAGTGGTGCAGTCTATGCAAACGGCGACGGCCACTATGCCCTCTCGGACACGGACGGAACAGTGTATGCGTCAGGGTATCTGAAGGAATCAGATGTTCTCTGATCTGCTTCACCCTATTTTTTGAAGATTCCCTGCAATGCACTATGCATATCAGCCGTGCAAATTTGCCTTACATAAAAAAATTTTTAGTTACATCAGGCTAACTATATCACCAGTACGTGATGCTGTGTGATACAAAACGATCGTGATGCAGGAATAGACATTGTAATGAACGCTCTCAAGGACACCAAATACGGTCTTTCCATTGCAGAAATCTCAAGAAAATCCGGGATGAACAGGAACTCTGCCGCAAAATACCTCGGAATTCTGGTAACACTCGGACAGGTTGAGATGCAGATCGTGGGGCCGGCGCGGGTGTACCATCTGTCCTCCCGCATCCCCATGTCCTCTGCCGCGCTCAACCGTTTCCCTGATCCGATCCTCTCCGTAAGCGACGCGGGAACTATCCGCCGGACAAACAAAGCATTCCACACCTGCTGGAACATGGAAAAGAACCAACTCACCGGCTCTTCCCTGGGTGATGCACCGATTCCGGCACTCCGCGAGATCGCAAATCTGCCGGAGTACCAGGCAGCACTTGGCGGAGAAGCCGCAGATACCAACGTCTGGAAAAAAACCTCCGACGGGCTGGTACTCTACTGGCTGTCTCCGGCAGTATTTGACGACGGAAGCCTTGGAATTATTATCTCACTTCGGAAAAAAGAGTAGTTTCAGGATAAAATTCTATTTTTCCCACCAGATATGCGCCGTCCGTGAAACTCCCGGAATCACATACCCTGACTCCTCACGCACCGCCCGATCCAGAAGAAACGCATCCACAATATTTCTCTGCCACTCCTCTGACACCGACATACGGTTATAGTAATCCTCCTGCATCGCAGAAAAGGACGGATAATGCTGACTCTTGTCCCTTGTCTTCACCGTGATGTTGGCATAAATTCCAATCTGACAAAGAGCATTCCACAAAATATCCGCATTCGCTTCATTGCAGTACGGCTCGCCGTGAAGAATCGGCCACAGCTCCTCATTGCCGCCTGAGGCAGAAGGAGGCGTCAGAAACCAGTACAGATGCACCGCATGACGGGCAGCCGCATCCATCTTCAAAAGACTGTTCCGAATATCCCCCATAATCAGCGAACGCGACGCAACCACCACATCATGCACACCTGCCTCCTCAGCCGTCACATCCTCCCAGCGTTTCCGGATCTCCTGAATCGGTGGAGCATGCATCATATCACGGTACTTCTCCATCGCAAGTCCCATCGGCTCCGAAGGCTCAACCGTCGTCACCCGGCACCCCGCAAGTGCCAGAGGCACCGCAAGCGTCCCGGGCCCGGCACCGATATCAAGAACCGAAGAGTTTGGGGAAATCCGCATCTCGGCCACCTGCTTTTCCATGCGCGACGGATCTCCGGAGATAACATTCTGTACAAACCGGTCGACCACACCCTGATCCGACCAGAACTTCCCGCCGCCTTCTCCCATCTTCTCCTTTTGTGCAGAAGATCTGGCATGCTGCTCATCCCACAGGCGACAGTAATCAATGGCAGATACGGATGTACAGGAATGGTGAGAACTCATACTCTGTATAAAAAGTGCTGAGATGTAATCAAATACACCCTATGAATCCGATGGAATCAATTAAAAATACTTTACAAAATGAATCGGAAGAATCACACAATACCACTACCTGTCCTTCTCCCACCGGATATGGGCTGTCCGCGAACTGCCGGGAACATAAAATCCCTCAGTAGTCCGGACAATCTGCTCATGTACATAATCGACGACAATTTCTCTCTGCCACTCTTCATGAATGCACATCCTGCGGCAGTAGTGGGAAACAATATCCTCCTCCGCAGCATACCGTCGTTCCTTTTTCACCCGGTCAACAGACAGATCCGCGGAGATCCCAAGCTGACAGAGACATCCCCAGAGAACATCAGCTGTTGGCTCAGTTACAAACTCCCTGCCGTGCAGGCGGGGCCACAACGCCGCATTTGCCAGGGCCCATGACGGAGGCGTCAGAAACCAGAACAAATGCACGGTATCCCGGGCAACCGCATCCATCTTCAAAAGAGAAGCCCCGATATCGTCCAGTCCGAGAGAAAGCGAGGCAATCACTACATCATGTATTCCGATCTCCGCAGGACTCACGTCCTCCCACCGGTAGGGAATCTGCTGAATCTCCGGCGCACCGGACAGTTTTCGGTACTCCTGCATCGCATCCCGCATCTGTCCTGACGGCTCAACCGTCGTCACCCGGCATCCGGCAAGGGCCAGAGGCACCGCAAGCGTTCCGGGTCCGGCACCGATATCAAGAACCGAAGCGTCCGAGGGAATCTGCATCGCTGCAAGCTGACGCTCAATTCTCGTACGATCACTGCCGGACAAACGCTCCTGAAAACGGCGGACATTTTTGGGGTCCTCCCAAAAACTCCTGCCGTCATGAAAGATCTGTTTCTGGCGGTTGGCCGCCTCATGCTGCTCGTTCCAGAGCGAAATATAGTCAACCGCCATCCACGCCTCTCAGAATTTTCGTCTGACGATAACCGCGGCCGCCGCAAGACCTGCCAGTATGCCGAAGATCGGTACCGGAGATTTCGTCGCGGTAGGCGTCGGCGTAAGCGACGTGTTTGGTTTTGCATAGACCATCAGATCATTCAGCTCCGCATCTGTCAGAGTATAGTGGAAGAACAGCGAGTAGAACTCCTTCACGCGATCATCAATACGGTAATCAAACACCTCAGGATACATCAGATTCCCTATCCAGATCATCGATAACAGGCGTTGAACAGACGGGGGTCCTCCCATCCAGCCGTATGGTTCACTCGGCGCTTCATAGACGTTACCGTTCTGAACAGCCGAAAGCGATCTCCACATGGGATCGGTCATGATCTTTTTGTAGTAAGCATGATCGTCAGCATACGCAACGATGATGAAATCAGGATTCAGCTGGAGAATATCCTCCATCGTATAGCCGTCGCCATTGCCGCTGCTGCTTGTTGAAGCTGCCGCAAGATTTCTGCCGACATAATCGATGACCTCCGCATGATACGAACCGTTTCCAACCATTGAAACCGAGTTGCCGTCAATCGCCGTCACATAGATCAGGGATTTTTTACCGTCACCGATCGTTTTCATACCGGCATCAAACTCTGCAAGAAGACCTGACGTGTAGGTTGAAAGCCGTTTTCCCTGTTCCGGGCGGGAAAGAAGCGCACCGAGTTTTTCGTAGGATTCAGGAATATCAGAAAGCCTGTTCTGGGTAACAAACGCGAATGCAACGCCGGTTTTTCCCTGAATATCATCAAGGTCCTTTTTCATAGTCTCTTTTGCCTCGCCAATGTCCAAAACCACATCGATGTTCAGCTGTTTGTTCAGCTCCATGATGGACTCCGGGTTCATCGTCGATGCCTTTGACCCATAGAACTGACCGGTAATCGGCAGTGTCAGAAGCCGGGAATCAATATACTTTTTCTGGGCATCAGTAAACGCACTGGAGACACTGACGAACAGATCAGGATCCAGCGAGTAGAGTACAATCTGTGCAAGCGGCCCGGACGGCGATACCGCGTTGATATCAACCGGCAAGGTGATCTCCCTGCCAACATCATCAACAAATGTCCGCGTCTCTTCCGCAGCCGCCGTACCGACAAAAACCGCAGCAGTGAGAAGAACAAGGACTATGAGGATTTTTCCACCATGTTTCATTCATATACCTCCCAAAAGTGGGATGATCATTTCGCACTCCCGGAGCGCTGATACCCGCCGGGAATCGCTACCGCTACTATTTGACGGCACGCTATAAAATATAATACCTCATTCTATGGGTAAAGTAAATTATAAAAATTTAACAAAGACTACTCATGCTTCCCGACACCGCCGTCGATAGGGATGCAGAGTTTGTGACGGCGTGAACCATATGCATAATCCTCCACATGAACGTCCACTCCGTAAACCTTCTTGATCAGTTCTGCGTCCAGAACATCCTCCGGAGTTCCGTCAGCAATAATCTCTCCACCATAGATCATCAGCGTTCGGTTCGCGTATAAAAATGCATGATCCGGATTATGGGTCGAAAGAATGATGATGTAGCCTTCTTTTGCGAGATCCGAGATCCGGCACATCACCCGGAACTGGTTGCCGTAGTCAAGATTCGCGGTCGGTTCATCCATAATCAGAATCTTTGCTTTCTGTACAAGCGCCCTCGCAATCAGGGCAAGCTGCCGCTCACCGCCGCTGATCTCGCCGTATCCGGCATTCCGGAGATGCGCAATACCAAGGCTCTTCATCGCCGCATATGCATCATCGATATGCTGCCGGTTCGGTTCCGAGAGCAGATTCACCTGATTAGTCAGTCCCATCAGTACCACATCAAGAACCGTGTAATTGAACACCGGATGCGTTGACTGCGGGATGTAGGCCACATGTTTTGCGATTTCCTTGTGGTCAAGAGTTTTGATATCCGTACCGTTCAGCCGGATGCTGCCTTCATAACTTCGGAGAAACCCAAGAATACACCGAAACATCGTACTCTTCCCGACACCGTTCGGGCCGAGAACCGCGAGAAGATCGCCCTGCGTAACCGAAAATGACACATCTTTCAGGACCTGGCGGGAGTTCCTGCTGTAGGCAAAAGAGAGATTGGCGACCTCAAGTATCATGACCGTTTTCCTCCCATCATTAGCAGATACGCAAAGATTGGTGCGCCAACAAATGCCGTGAGAATTCCAAGAGGGACCTCGGTGGTCGCAATAGTGCGGGAGAAATCATCCACCAGCAGCAGGAATCCTGCTCCCATCACAATAGAGGCAGGAATAATTCTCCGGTAATCGTAACCGAAGATCATCCGGCAGAAATGCGGGATGACAAGACCAACCCAACCGATGATCCCGGAGATGGAGACAGAGACCGCAGTTATCAGCGTTGCACAGATAATCACAACGAGCCGCAGAAGGTTCGTGTTAATGCCCATGCTTTTTGCTTCATCCTCGCCGAGCGTCAGGACGTTCATTCTCCAGCGAAGGAGATACAGCGGGATAAGACCAAGAGTGATGACGACTCCTGCAAAGATCACATCGTCCATCGTGGCGCCGGCGAGGCTGCCCATCAGCCAGTAGGTAATTGCCGGCAGCTGATCATTGGTGTCGGCGACGAGTTTGATGTACGAGGTTGCCGCAGCGAAGAGGCTGCCAATCAGAATACCGGCAAGTACCATGCTTAAGGTTGCAGAACCTTTCGTAAGGCGGCTGATAAGATATGCGGCACCAACCGCAATGAGACCTCCAACAAAAGCAAACGTGGTAATTGCGCCGGTTCCAAGATAGAAGTAAATGGCAACGGCTGCGCCGAAACCGGCTCCTGCGGAGGCGCCGAGGATATCAGGCGAGACCAGAGGATTTTGAAACATTCCCTGATACGCAGCGCCCGCTGTGGAAAGAGCGGCACCCACAAGAAGCGCCGCAAGAATTCTCGGCAGACGGATGTTGATAAGAACGCTGTAGGCTGCAAAGTCCACAGTACCGGAACCCGGAAGGAGCAGAGAAAGAAACCCGAGAACTCCGGAAACGATCACCGATGAAACCCAGATAAGTACAGAGAGGGGTGATGCGGGAGGAATAATTGAAAGAAGTGCAGTACCTGCTGCGAGTGCGGATTCAAGAAGAGAAGAACATGCAGAGAGAAAAACCAGCATAACCTCGGTGATGCCAAGAGAATATCTGCCGACGGAAAATGAAACTATGATACAGATGACTGCCGCAACAATCAGGAGGACAAACCTGAGCCGGTAGTTCGGCAGTTTCCGGTGAATCGTCTGCGGGTCTGGAGCTGCATCAGCCATGTGTGTACTGATTGTCTTTACGGATATGATTAAATCTCGTGAATTATATCGTCTTTGTTAATCATGTGACATTGACTGATTGCCATGCCGAAGCGATTAACGCGGGAAACCTGCACAGAAGGTTACGAGGATTTCTGCGGAAGAGGGAACACCGCTCTACTCTACGATTCGCGAAGTGAACAGTTTTTCAACAGGTACGTAACTCGTAAAAAAAGATGTGGGTATGATTCTGATTATCCGGCGATTGCAAGAATGACCGGCACAAACACCAGTGCAATCATGCTCATCAGCTTAATCAGAATGTTTAATGCAGGTCCGGAAGTGTCCTTGAACGGATCACCAACAGTGTCGCCGACAACTGCTGCCTTGTGGGCATCAGAGCCTTTGCCGCCGTAGTTTCCAAGTTCAATGTACTTCTTTGCATTGTCCCATGCTCCTCCTGAGTTTGCCATGGTAAGTGCAAGGAGAACGCCTGCGACAAGTGCTCCGACAAGGAGACCACCGAGTGCAAGGGGACCGAGAACCAGACCGACAACGATCGGTGCAAGGATGGCAATAACGCCCGGCAGAATCATCTTGTGGATTGCGGAGTCAGTTGCAATGGCGATTGCGGACGTGTAGTCCGGCTCTGCGGTACCTTCCATCAGACCTTTGATCTCTTTGAACTGACGGCGGACCTCGACCACGATCTTCTGTGCTGCCTGACCGACTGCGGTCATGGTAAGTGCAGAGAAGAGGAACGGAAGCATACCACCAATCAGCATACCGATAAACACATTGGTGTCTAAGATATCGATTGCGGTAAGACCAACTGCGGTTGCGTAGGCGCTGAAGAGAGCGAGAGCGGTCAGTGCTGCGGATCCGATAGCAAATCCCTTACCGATTGCTGCAGTGGTGTTTCCGACTGCATCAAGGGTGTCGGTAATCTGACGAACCTCTTTTGGCTGGTGGGACATCTCGGCGATACCGCCGGCATTGTCTGCGACCGGACCGTATGCATCAACTGCAAGGGTAAGACCGAGTGTTGAAAGCATACCGACTGCTGCAATACCGATACCGTACATGCCTGCGAAGTAGTAGGCAACGTACGTTGCGGCGGCAATAATCAGAACCGGCCAGACGGTGGACTCCATACCCTTTGCAAAACCATTGATGATGTTGGTCGCAGCTCCGGTCTGACAGGACTCGGAGATTGCCTTCGTCGGCTTGTAGTCAAAGGAGGTGTAGTACTCGGTGATCAGACCGATACCAAATCCTGCGACAAGACCGGCGATGGTTGCAAACCAGATACCCATACCAAAGGATCCGCCAATGAGATTGGAGGTCAGGAAATAGGTTGCAACAACGGAGATTATCAGGGCAATGACTGTTCCCGTGTTGAATGCCTTGTGGATTGCGGAGTTTTCGTTCTTCTTGGTTCTGACAAACAGCGTTCCAACCGCTGCTGCAATGATACCGAATGCGGAGATCAGCATCGGCAGAAGAATGACGTTGAGTGCTTCAACATTCTCACCAAAGAGGGTGTTTGCAAATGTTGCGCCGACAATACCAAGAGCCATGGATGCGATGATCGAACCCACATAGGACTCGAACAGATCTGCACCCATACCTGCGACGTCACCGACGTTGTCACCGACGTTGTCTGCAACGACAGCCGGGTTACGGGGATCGTCTTCAGGAATACCTGCTTCGACTTTGCCGACAAGGTCTGCACCAACATCAGCAGCTTTGGTAAAGATACCGCCGCCGACACGGGCAAAGAGTGCAACAGAAGATGCACCAAAACCGAATGCCGCCATGTTGGAGACAACGGTGTTGACGGTTGCAATGTCGGAGAATCCGCCGAAGATGGCGATTAAGGTGAGGAAGACAGCAGAGGCTCCAAGAAGACCCAGACCCACCACGGTCATACCCATGACGGATCCGCTTGCAAAGGAGACTTTCACTGCTGCGGCAATGCCGCGCTTTGCAGCATTGGTAGTTCTTACGTTTGCCTTGGTTGCACTGTGCATACCAACGTATCCTGCGGCTGAGGAAAGAACTGCACCGATAACATATGCCGGTGCGGCCCAGATGCTCAGACCGTCGTCAGTCACAAAGGAAAGAGCGACGAGGATAATCGCGATAATAACAACAAAGGCTCCGATTGCACGATACTGACGATTCAGAAAAACCATTGCGCCAAGGTGAATGGCTGCAGCGATCTTCTGCATCTTCTCATCGCCTGTTCCCTCTTTCTTCACCACGGAGTAAGAGTAGAGAGCGAAGAGAAGGCCGATAACGGCACATATTGGAGCGAGATAGATCAGATCCATACGAATCACAAACCACCGGATATCCGGATTGGTTTCTCTTATAGTACAGGACAGACTACCTAATAATACTACTGTAAAAAGAGTTTCCGGTAGTGACAGAATGAATGCGTACGAAATGTTTTCGATTATTGACGAAATGTTCGCGCAGGAGATTTACAGGAATTTGAGTATCTCATGCCCCATCGTCTCCAGATCCACCACGACCGCTTCCGCAGGTGTCGGGTCGATGTTCATCTGTTTCTGGAATGAGGTCTGACTCTGCCAGGTTCCCGCATTGATGCCGAGAACTCCGCGATAGCTCACCACATCAGTAATATGAACATGGCCGGTGTGCAGAATGTCGGGAACGTCACGGATCACCAGATGATCCGTGGGTGTTGAAAGAAGCGGCGTTCTCTGGCCATAAATGGGGCCAAGATGGCGGCGTCTGAGCATGGCTTCCATGATCTCGCCGGGCTTTTCATAGCTTGCTCCCGGAATAAATTTGATGAGATCGTCAATACTTCTCCCGTGATACATCAGCACATTCACCGACTGGATATTGACCACGGATGGATTTTCGACAAAGGTGACATTTTTTGAAAACTGTGTCCGGAACTCTTCGGGAAGGGCAGGCTGCGGTTCTGCGGCCCGCACCGCGTCGTGGTTGCCCGGCGAGAGAACAATCTGAATGTGTGACGGAAGAGCAGAGAGCATCTCACCAACCGTATCGTACTGCTCGTAGATGGTTTTGATGTGCAGCTCTTTGTCCTGATTCGGATAGATGCCGATACCATCCACCACGTCGCCTGCAATCAGGAGATACTTAACCTCAGGGCTGTCATCAAGCCATGAGGCGAAACGGTTCCATGCATCAGGAAGAAAGGTATCACTCCCGACATGGACATCCGAGATGAACACCGCCTTACCCGGGTCTTTTGATGGAGAGATGGTATGCGTCAGCGGAATTTCCGGCCGGAACAGGGTATCAGAAAAGATCATGCCGCCACCGCCTCCCCCATTATCCCGCGAAAGTTTTCCGCGGACACCGATGACCTCGTCGGGAATAATTTTTTCCGCCTCATCAAAACCCTCGCGGTTTTTGTTGAACAGAACTTTGATCGTGCCGGTAGGATCTTCGATCTCCACAATTCGGTGACCTTTGGCACTGGTCGAACCTTCAACAACCATGCCGATTGCACCGATATCCGTGTCGGCGAATCTGCTGTTCTGCTTCACGAGGGCCTCGATCGGAATCGGACTCACGCGGGGACGCATCATTGCGGCCAACGCATCATACCGGTCGCGAAACAGGGCAAACGACTCCTCGGGATTTGCCGTCGGTACTGACGAGCCTTCGCGGCCCGCAAGAATCTCCGGCAGCGCACTCACCCCGACGTTGAGCTTGTCAAGACGTGCTGCAGTCATTCCGGGAACTTCCTTTGCGGTCACGACGGAAATTCCGTGCGGCAGAGAACTGATAATTCCTTCAATAACTCCGGAACCGCCGCTCTCACTAATATACGCAACAACTGCCGGATGAACCAGCAGTCCCGCCTCAAGGAACCGTGCGACAATCTCTCTCTTCTGCATGGAAAATCGTGGAGGGTATATAAACTCCTCCACTCGAAACAAAGGGGTTAAATACTTCAGCTGTGCAGCGACTCAACAAAGATTCCGATCCGGCGAACCGCCTCGGAAAGTTTTGAGCGATCCACCGCATAACAGGTCCGCACATGACCGCGGCCGCTCTCACCGAACGCGCTTCCCGGCACAACCGCAACATGCTGCTCCATTAAGAGGCGTTCGGCAAACTCCTCATCAGTGAGGCCCGTTCCTTCAATCGACGGGAATGCATAGAACGCTCCCTTCGGCAGATGGCAGGGAAGACCGACATCATTGAGACCTTTGACAAACAGATTTCTCCGGATCCTGTACTCGGCAATCATCTCGTTCTTTGCCTCCTCACCATTCTTCAGTGCTTCAATTGCCGCAAACTGTGACCCGGTCGGTGCAGACATCATCACATACTGATGAATTTTCAACGCGGCATCAGTGATCGTCTTTGGCGCACACACATACCCAAGCCGCCATCCGGTCATGGCATAGGCTTTTGAAAATCCGTTGAGCGTAATCGTCCGGTCCCAAAGACCCTCAATGGCCGCCGTTGAAACATGATGACCATCGTAGGTAAGCTCTGCATATACTTCATCAGAGATCACCAAAAGATCATGATCGATGACGATGTCAGAAATTGCCTTCAGATCATCCTTTCCCATCACGCCTCCGGTAGGATTGTTCGGGAAGTTGATCATCATCACTTTGGTTTTCGGCGTGACCGATTCCATCAGGAGATCAGGCGTCACCTTGAACTGATCCTGAGAAGAACAGGGCAGCGCCTTGGGGCGGCCGCCTGCCATCAGCACCTCCGCACGATATGATACAAAGCATGGATCCACCACGAGAACTTCATCGCCGGGATCGACAACCGCCCGAATCGCAATGTCCAGAGCTTCGGAGACGCCGGTTGTCACGATCATCTCACTTTCCGGACAGTACTTTGTGTGATACCGCTGATCAAGATCTGCGGCTATGAGTTCACGCAGTTCCGCAAGACCGCGGTTGGACGTGTACATCGTCATGCCTTTTTCGATGGAGGAGATTGCCGCCTGGGAAACATTCCACGGGGTATCAAAATCCGGTTCGCCAACACCAAGGCTGATCACGTTATCCATCGTGAGCAGCAGATCAAAGAACTTCCGGATGCCGGACGGAGGAAGATCCCCGGCCATCCGTGACACAAAATTCCTCATGATCCCTCAGCCTTTCAGAATGTGATGAGCTGCCGGTCGCGGCTGCCGGGCCGCGACATCTCAACACCCTGTTCTTTGTAGGTTCTCATGACAATCTGCGTCATGGTTTCGCGGACGCCTTCGATTGAGGCAATCTGCTCGGCAACAAACCGGGAAACCTCAGCCATAGACTGGCCGCGGATGATCACCTGCAGATCGTAGGTACCGGTTAAGAGGAGAATAGACTCCACCTGCGGGAACCTGGCGATCTGGGATGCAATGCCGTCATAGCCAAGACCGCGTTCGGGAGTTATTTTGAGGGACAAAATGACAGCCACCTCGTCAACTCCTGCGGCACTGTAGTCGAGGACGGCCGTGCAGCGCCGGAGAATCCCTGCTGCGTGGAGTGCTGCGATACGATTCTCAACTTCGTTTTCGTCAACCTCCAGCATGACAGCGATATCGCGTGAGGCAATACGGCTGTTCTTTTGCAGTTCCCTGAGGATTACTGTATCCTTTTCGTCCATGATATTTTCACCTTTTTGTGAATTATTCCAAAAATCTACAGGAGCGGGTGTAAGATACTGCACTCCCGCAGACTTGGATCGTTCATTACTACTGTACGTATCTGATTAGTGGGACTGTTGAAATAGATTTCTGTTGTCCGGCCGTGACGACCGTGCGAGACGACGCGGGCAGTCACGATGCCGAGCATGTTGAGTTCGTTGATGAGGTCAGAGACCCGGCGGTGCGTTAAGGGTTCAACGTCCATCTCTTTGGCAAGCTCGCGATAGACATTAATGACACTGCCGCTCGTGAACACTTTCTGACCGGCGGATGAGACCAGCAGCATGGAACAGAGTACCATTTTTCCCTGACGCGGAAGCGTCTGCACACACTCGCTCATGGTGTCGGTCTCAATGTTTTCCTGGGCGCGGCGAACATGGATCTCAAGAACTTTTTCCGCAGATTCGCGTTCGGCAAGTTCACCGGAGACGCGAAGAAGGTCCAGCGCCCGGCGGGCGTCACCATGCTCCTGTGCGGCGAGCGCCGCACACAGAGCAATGACGTCTTCACTGACGGCATCGGTAAGGAATGCCATCTCGGCGCGCTGATGCAGAATATCCTGCAGCTGAACGGCGTCATAAGGAGGGAAGACCAGTTCTTCCTCGGAAAGGGAGGAAAGAACGCGGGGATCGAGAAAATCCTTAAAGGTGAGGTCATTGGATATACCAATAATGCTGACTCTGGCATTTTTCAGATCGCTGTTGATTCTTGTCAGGTTGTAAAGCGTATCATCACCGCTTTTTTTGACCAGCTTGTCGATCTCATCAAGTACGATAATCTGAAGGCCTCCTGCCTGCTCAAGGACGTTTTTGAGTTCTGAGTACACCTGATCGGTGTGCCAGCCGGTTGCCGGGATGGTATTTTTTGCGCGGTCACTTGGTTTGAGATCATGGCCGCTGATATGATTGGCAATCTGCGCGAGAACTCTGTACTGGGTATCGATCGTTTCGCAGTTGAGATGAACCATTCTACAGGGCGAAAACTCGGAGCTTTCATTTTCCAGTTCGGATCCGACAAACTTGACGGTCGCAGTTTTTCCGGTACCGGTTTTGCCGTAAATGAGGATATTTGACGGAGTTGCACCCTGAAGAGCTGGTGCAAGAATTACGGCGATGGAATCAATCTGATCCACACGGTGCGGCAGTTCACGCGGGCTGTAGCTGTGGCGGAGAACCTCACGATTCTGAAAAATTTTATTTTTTACTGTATATTTTTTGAAAAGCCCGGTAGATTTAAATGGTTCTTCTGACATGACGTACCAGATCCGTAGATTACCATTACGTCGTTTTTCCTATTAATATACCGCTGTTTCCACTGGAGAGAAGGTTTATGGTTGGCAAATATCGCAGAATCAAATTACTCAAATTCAGAACCAAAATGCAAAGAGAAGTTCATCCTCTGATGTACACTCCCCCACCCCTTTATTTCGAGTGGAAATCAAATCATGTGCACAGCAAAAAACGAGTTTTACTGCCTCTTTCCAATTTTTCCGCTACATCCT
>CAZABQ010000034.1:0-18199 GCA_964483485.1 uncultured Methanomicrobiales archaeon | reverse complement strand
CGGACGCATCCTCCTCACTGCCCACATTACGGCTTGCCGAAATCTCTCACACCATCACTGCGGAAACAGAGGGACACGGCTTGATCACACCTTCGGGCGCAATCGACGTATCGCACGCAGGCAGTCAGACATTTACCTTTACTCCTGAGAACGGGTACATGATTGCTACACTCATCGTTGACGGAGTTCCCATTCCAAATCCCCCAGACAGCTATACATTCCCTCACGTTACAACCGATCACCACATCACAGTAACCTTCAGAGAAATAGTACCTCCGCCTGCCCCTCCTACCGGCAGCGGGGATTCCTCCGAAGGAAACACGGAGACCTCCTTCCGCGTTCTTTTCATGGACGGCGCATCAACATTTACCGTCATCACGGGCCTCTCCTATGGAGACGTAATCAAAGAACCTGCTGTACCGGAAAAAAGCGGATACACATTTGGCGGCTGGTACCGTGACGAATCTTTGATCAGACCATGGAACTTTGCAGACAGCATCCCCGGCGACCTGACCCTCTACGCCGCATGGACCATCACCCCTCCTGCCACAGTACCAACAGAAACGAAAATTCCTCCCATCGAACCAACAGAAAAACCCACAGACCCGTTGACAACAATCCCGCCGTCTGAACACACGACCGCAAATCAGTCCATACCAACAGAATCACCTCAGTATCTTGGTCCAATAATCGCCGCAGCGATCGCAGTCATCCTTCTCACCCTCTTCCTCCTCCTTCCCAGAAGAACCGTTACCTTCCTCGTTCCCTCACCGAACGGAATCAGAAGATACCGGATCAAAATTCGTCGGAACCACAGAATTAACCGGAAAAAACTCCCGAAACAGGTCTCTAAAATCGAATGGTATCTCGACCCGGACCTTACGGAACCCTGGATTTTTGACCAAGACACGATTCGCGAAAACATCACCCTCTACCCGGGACGGAGATAAACCGGAGAACCACTTTTTTTTGGCGGCAACAGAGAACATCTCCACTCCGTATAATTTTTGGAATACTGCAAACTGGCAAAAGCGGATTTCGGGATACAAAACCAAAAAAAATTATTGCTTCTTCGCTGCGTTCAGCTCCTTCCACCCGCTCGCAAACCGCTGTATTGCGGTGATATGACCAAGCACACCGAAAATCAGCATAAGCCATCCAAGAGCCGGAAGCCCGAACAGCAGCGGCAGCGGATACAGTACCTCAACCGCACCAAACACAATCAAAAGAACCAGCCGGTCAGCCCGACCAAGAATACCACCATAATTACGCTTCAGACCAACCGCCTGCGCCTGTGTACCAAGATACGAAGATATCAGCACACCGGTTAAGGCAAACACCCCGATAGCCCACGCCGGAACCGGACACGTCCACGCAACCGTTCCCCAGGCAAAAATACCCGTGATAATGAAAATATCCGCATACCGGTCGAACACATGGTCCAGATAATCACCCGCAGGACTGGCAATACCGGTCAGCCGCGCCACAGCCCCGTCGATAGCATCAAAAAACGCGCTCAGAAAAACAAGGACGACTGCAATAAGCGTCTCCCCCACACCAAACGCAATACCTGCCGCTGCTGCTGCGAACAATGCCAGAACAGTACAGGCATTCGGCGTCAGATGCAGAAACACCATTGCCTTTGCAAGCGGCGTTACAATAAATGCAACCTTGGGACGGAGTGAATCAAGTGTCATGGGGTCAGATACTCCGACCAGTCGATTGTCCCAAATGCTGCGGGCACAACACCCTGCTCAAACGAAACAACCAGATCAGTCACAGACATTACCTCTTTATTTGTTGTATCTATCTCATAAACTTGTTCTGATGCAAACATATCCGCAGTCTCTGCAAGAATAACATCAAGCGCCTCAGCCTCACAGTTCTCCGCGATCTTTTCAGCAGAATAGCCGCGTGGAATCAGGCGAAGCCGCAGAACATCCGGCCTGCACCGCAGAACAATGATTTTGTCGCAGGCAAGATAATGGGCAAGAGATCCTTCCAGATACCCTTCCGTAGAAGGAAACTCCTCAGCCCACGCATTCACATCCACCTCATCCGCATCGCGGGCCTCATCATGCCCGACAACATAGGGCGCAACAGTTGTCTTCAGATCAAGAACAGAATAACCACGGGAACGAAGTTCCTCCGCAACAGCAGACTTTCCGGTACCCGGCGTCCCGGTAATACCTATCATCACAGCTGCTTCACCGCCGCAAGGAACCGCTCATTTTCCCACACATCACCGACGCTGACCCGGACGAACGTATCTCCTAGACCCGGGAAACTGGCACACGACCTGACCAGAACACCCTGCTTTGCGAACCGTTCCATCGCCTCGTTGCCGGAAAGCGGCGCAGTATCAAAGAGAACAAAATTCGCCCCGCTGGGAACAACCGGATACGAAATCTCGCGGACAAACATCTCGCGCCAGTGCCTGACATGAGCAATGAAATTATCACGGTACGCCTCGTCCGCCAGAGCCGCAACCGCTGCCGCCTCGGAAACGCGGTTCAGGGTAAACGGCGTCGCCGCCGCATGATAGGGAGCCTGCAACCACTGCGGAACAAAACCGTATCCCACCCGCAGACCCGCAAGCCCGTAGACCTTGGAAAGCGTCCTGCCAATGACAAGATTCTCATATTTTTTCAGCAGCGGCAGATAATCCGCATCGCAGAACTCAACATAGGCATTGTCCAGAAACAGAACGCCCGAGATGTTTTGCAAAATCTCTTCGACATCCCCGGCCGGCGTAACCGTTCCGGTCGGATTGTTCGGCGTACAGAGAAACGACAGCTTCGCGTCTTTTGCCTCGGCAATAAATTCGTCCGTATCAACGGAAAAATCCGGGCGGCGGGGAACATGCACAACCGCCGCAGACGCAGCCGCCGCTGCTATACCGTACATCGAAAAGGTCGGTGTCGAAACAACAACCTTATCGCCCGGAGAAACAAGCGCCCGAATCACAGTCTCAATCACACCGTCCATACCAAGACCCGACGTAACAACCGCGTGATCATAGATGTGGCGGCGGAGTGCTTGCGTAAAGGACTCGGATTGGGGATCGGGATACCGGTTTGCCGAAGCAAGCGCTTCGGCCGCTGCCTTCAGCACCTCTGGGGACGGAGGAAACGGATTTTCATTGCTGCCAAGACGTGCCACCTTCTCAAATCCCGACATTTTTGCAATCTCAGCCGGAGATTTGGCAAAGACGTATCCCGTCTTTGTGTAGAGATCGCGGCAGAGATTATGTTCACACGGAGTTTGCGGCGTCATTGATGATTCCAACAGCGAAATCGATCTCACGGTTTTCAATGGTGAGCGGAGGTACAATTCTGATATTAACACCGCCCGCAACATTGATTAAGACACCATGCTCGCGGCAGTACTCGGCAATTGCCGGAGCTTTTTCTCCGACAGTAAACCCTATCATCAGTCCCCTGACACGCGGGTTCAGATCAGCAAGACCTGCGCAGAACCGCTCGCCCTTTGCGGTGACTCTCGGAAGAACCGCCTTAATAACGCCAAACGTGGCAAGACCTGCGGCACAGGCGATCGGACCGCCCGCAAACGTACTGCCGTGCTCGCCGGCGGTAAACTCAAGACCTTCCCGGGCGATAATACCGCCCATCGGAATACCGGAAGCAACACCTTTGGCAAAACTGATAATATCCGGCTTTACCGCGGAGTGCTGGAACGCGAACCATTTTCCGGTTCTGCCCATACCGGTCTGGACCTCATCACAGATCATAAGAGCGCCGCAATCATCACAGATATCACGGATTCCCGGAATGAAATCCTCCGGCGGAATGATGACGCCGGTCTCTCCCTGAATCGGCTCAAAGATAACTGCGGCGGTCTTTTTGGTGACACGGCTCTTCAGCGCCTCAATATCGCCGTAAGGACTAAACTCGCAGGGGATACCAAGCGGCTCGAACGGCTCTCTGATAGCAGGCTTATGCGTACACGCAAGAGACCCCACCGTTCTTCCATGGAAGTCGTGCTCAAAGGAGACGAACTCATGGCGGCCTGTTGCACGGATGGCAAGCTTCATCGCCGCGTCATTTGCCTCGGCTCCCGAGTTCGAGAAGAAAACTTTCCCAAGCTCAGACGCTTTGGAAAGTTTCGCGGCAAGCTCTGCCTGACCCGGAACATAGTACAGGTTTGAGCAGTGGATGAGCAGCTGCGCCTGCTTGGCAATTGCGGAAGTCACTGCGGGATGGCAGTGACCGGTACTACATACGGCAATGCCTGCGACAAGGTCAAGGTACTTATTTCCGGTACTGTCCCATACATGGCTGCCTTTGCCCCGGACAATTTCCATGTTCCGGCCAAAGGCAGGCATGTAGTATTTTTTATCAAGATCTTTTGTTGTTGGCATGATGTGTTCACTTGTCTACATTCTTACTGTGAGACATCTCACGAACCAAAGGCTCGCGGACTTATTCATATTCAATAGTTGCAGGAGGTTTGCTCGTAACGTCGTAGAGGACACGGTTCACGTGACGAACCTCGTTAATGATGCGGCTGGAGATTTTCTCCAGTACCGGATAGGGAATCTGTGCCCAGTCGGCGGTCATGAAGTCCGTAGTGGTCACAGCCCGCAGTGCAACGGCGTAATCATAGGTACGTTCGTCACCCATAACACCGACGCTTCGCATATTCGTGAGGGCGGCGAAGTACTGGTTGATGGATCTTCCAAGACCGGCGGCTGCCACTTCTTCACGGAATATTGCGTCTGCGTCGCGAAGTATGTCAAGTTTTTCCTTGGTGATGTCGCCGATCACGCGGATAGCAAGACCCGGACCCGGGAACGGCTGACGCCATACCAGATTTTCCGGTATGCCGAGTTCGGCGCCTGCGGCGCGAACTTCGTCCTTGAAGAGAATACGAAGCGGTTCGATGATCTCTTTGAAGTCCACGTGATCCGGCAGACCGCCGACGTTGTGATGGCTTTTGATGACCGCAGCGTTGCCGGGGCCGGACTCAATCACGTCAGGATAGATTGTTCCCTGCACAAGGAAATCCACTGCACCGATCTTTTTGGCTTCCTCTTCAAAGACGCGGATAAACTCGGCACCAATAATTTTTCTTTTCTGTTCAGGGTCAGAGACTCCGGCAAGTTTTGCAAGGAACCGGTCTTCGGCGTTGACACGGATGAGGTTGATGTCGTACTGATTGCGGAAGATTTCTTCAACCTCATCACCTTCATTTTTCCTGAGGAGACCGTGATCAACGAAGATGCAGGTGAGTTGTTTGCCGACTGCTTTGTGCACGAGAACTGCGGCAACCGATGAGTCAACACCGCCCGAAAGAGCACAGAGAACTTTTTTGTCCCCGATCTTTTCCCGGAGATGGGCAATCATGTTGTCGACGAACGAAGACATCTTCCATGTTCCGTTACAGCCGCAGATGCGGGTGAGGAAGTTTCTGATCATCTCCATTCCCTGCGGGGTGTGGAGAACTTCGGGATGGAACTGGACAGCGTAAATTTTTTTGTCCGGGTTTTCAATTGCGGCAAACGGACATCCGTGCGTAGTTGCCGTAGTGGTGAATCCTTTCGGCAGTTCACTGATGTAGTCGCCGTGACTCATCCAGCAGGAGGTCTCTTGGGGGATGCCCGAAAAGAGTTCACTATCGCAAAGAGTGAGCGGGGTTTTGCCGTACTCGCGGGTGAGAGCGGTTGTGCCGGAAGAGACTTTGCCGCCGAGCGTGAACGCGGTGAGCTGTGCTCCGTAGCAGATGCCAAGAATCGGGATGCCGAGAGAGAAGACCGCAGGGTCCACGCGGGGAGCGGCGTCTGCGTAGACGCTTGCAGGCCCGCCGGTGAAGATGATTCCTTTGTAATCGCCGGCTTTGATCTCGTCAAGCGGGACGGTACAGGGTTTTACTTCGCAGTAGACGTTTGCTTCACGTACGCGGCGGGCGATCAGCTGGTTGTACTGGCCGCCGAAGTCGAGGACGAGGATGGATTCCATGAGTTATGCTTTCCTGTTGTGGTTGTCAAGGCAGCCCTGCACAAATCCGACGAACGGGGCCGAGGGACGGGTGGGGCGTGAGCGGAATTCCGGGTGGAACTGGGTTGCGACAAAGTACGGGTGGCCGGGAAGTTCGAGTGCTTCCATTCTGCGGCCGTTTCTTCCTGAGAATATGAGACCTTTGGACTCGATCTCGTCGATGTACTCAGGGTTGACTTCGTATCTGTGGCGGTGACGTTCAACGATCTCGGTTGAACCGTAGAGTTCGGCAAGCTTGGAACCGGAGGCAAGAGTGACCGGGTAGTCACCAAGGCGCATGGTTCCGCCGAGGTCGTCGACGCCTTCCTGTTCGGGAAGGATGGCGATGACATGGGTGCCTGCACCCATTTCAGAGCTTGTTGCGTCTTTGTAGCCGACGACGTTTCTGGAGTACTCAATTACGCAGAGCTGGAAGCCGAGACAAAGTCCGAGCAGCGGTTTGCCGGACTCGCGGGCATACGTGATTGCATTGATCATGCCTTCAATGCCGCGGTTACCGAAACCTCCCGGAATGAGGATGCCGTCAAGGTCGGCAAGGTCCTGCGTGGTGTACTGTTCGGCGTCAAGCCACTGGATGACGACTTCTGTCGAAAGGAGGCGGCCTGCGTGTTTGAGAGCTTCTTTGATGGAGATGTAGACGTCTTCAACGCCGTATTTGGTGATGATGCCGACTCTAATACGGTTGGTGTACTCACGGGAGACAAGGGAGTACCAGCTGTTGTCGGGTTTGCCGGGAGAGAGTTTGAGAAGCGGAAGGAGGACGTCTGCCATTCCTTCTTTTTCCAGCTCCATGGGAACAAGATAGGTGTCAGGCGCAGTTGTTGCACTGATGACTGCGGATACGTCAACGTCGCAGAAGGAGGAGATCTTTCTTTTGGTGGAAAGAGAGACCGGAAGTGTGCTTCTTCCGACGATGAGGTCTGCTTCAAGGCCGAGTTCACGGAGCGCTTTCACGGAGTGCTGGGTGGGTTTGGTCTTGAGGTCGCCCATGGTGTCGGCAGGAAGGAGAGTGACGTGGACCAGGACGAAGTCACCGTTGCCGTACTCCCAGTGCATCTGACGGACGGCTTCAAGGAACGGCATACTTTCAATGTCGCCGACGGTTCCGCCGACTTCGACGATACAGATCTCCGCATGGTTGCCTTCTTTGTCGGTCCAGCTTTCTGCGGCATGTTTGATTCTGTCTTTGATCTCGTCGGTGATGTGCGGAATTATCTGGACGGTTGCTCCGAGATAGTCGCCGTGACGTTCCTTATGGATGACGGAGGAGTAGATCTTTCCCGTGGTCAGGTTGTGGTCTTTGGTGAGTTCGATGTCAAGGAACCGTTCATAGTTTCCAAGGTCAAGATCTGCCTCGCCGCCGTCTTTTAAGACGAAGACTTCACCGTGCTGGGCAGGGTTCATAAGTCCTGCGTCGATGTTGAGGTATGGATCGATTTTTACGGAGGTTACGTGGTAGCCTCTGTTGATGAGAATTCGTCCGATGGACGCGGCAGTGATGCCTTTTCCAAGGCCGCTCATGACACCGCCGGTTACAACTACATATTTCACTCTTGGGTCCCCGCTTTTTGAAATTAAATAATGCTTCTTATATTGGCAGGCTGAGGTATTGAAAGTAAGGGATTGTGTGAAGGCAAAGAAGGCAAAAGAACCCCTCGTATCCTGCGGGCGCAGAATCTCTGCGCAGGTGAAAAAAATGGAGGTCCATGGGTCTTCTTGAGAAAGAGGACAGGGGGGCCTTCCGCAGAGGAGGGCGCAGGCGACCGGAAAAATAATTCATATGGAATAACAACCGGAGTCGGGTACTGATCCGAAAAAAGAGATCGGGGATCCCACCCTGTAGCAGGAGAGAGACCGCCCGTATTGTATGTTACTTCCAGAAAATATCCTTTCGTTAATCTCTGTAGAGAGACACTGATGTTCCTTCGGGAGTTTTCAGCGCCGCAGTGTTTGCGTCGGTCACCGTTATTTTGTAATCTCCGTTGGACAGAGTCAGCGTGTACTCAGAGCCTGAGCCGGACCATGTACCGTAATACTTGGACTCGGTCCCAAAGAGGTCACGGGTCTCGACTTCGAGTTTCGCACTGCCGGATACTTCACAGTCGAGCGCGTATTCCTTGCTGTTCAGGTAGCCTTTCCAGTCACCAACAATCGTATACGCAGTCGTGGAAGCAACGTTCGTTGGTACGATAACCGGATCCTCCCTATACATCGTCACCGAAGTTCCGTCAGGCGTCTTCAGTGCGGCAGTGTTCGCATCCACCATACTGACGGTGTAAGATTCCCCGGATAAAGACAGCGTGTACTCGGAGCCTGAGCCGGACCAAGTACCGTAATACTTGGACTCCGTATCGGAGATATCATGATGTTCCACATCGAGTTCCGCACTGCCGGATACTTCACAGTCAAGAGAGTATTCCTTGCCGTTCAGGTATCCTTTCCAGTCACCAACAATCGTATACGCAGTCGCGGACGGAACAGCACCGGTCGGGGAGTAGGTGGCGGCTGCCGTTACGACAGGACCCGGCGACTGTGGCTGAATCGAATTGACATCGATGCATCCTGCCGAAAAGACGCAAAGAGCACAGAGAATCAGAACGCCTGCGGCAAGGAGAAATTCTTTTTTCACGTTCATAGAGAATACATCCGTAGTATGAAAGAGATATCTTCGTTCATTATAATTATACTTATGTAAACCAGCCAGTTGGAATGTTCATTCCACCAGACGACAGGACTCACGTAGTTTGTAGGACTCTCCCAAGATCCGCAGGATAAACCCGCCGAAAAACTCTTGATTGCAGAAAACAACATACCCCATACGTATGAAACCAATTTCTGAGGAGGCATCAGGCATCCTCAAAACCATCAGGTCATCCCTTCCCGAAAACACGGAGGACCCCTTTGAAAAGGTCCTTTTCTACGGATACATTCTTGAAGCGCTGGAATATATGCGGGATGAATATACGTATATGCGGGATGAGGAAATCAAGAGGATTCAGACCGAGAAGCTAAAAAGCAGGGTGTATAAACTCCTGATCCCGAAAAAAAAGCGGCGAGCCATCGACACGGAAAAATTTCAGCTGCTTTTCCCTGAACTGTATGCTGAGCACGTCTACGTAAAACCCTATAATCTGGAAAAAATATTCTGAAGAAAAGCACTCTATCAGGCGGCTGTCCAGATGGTCGGAGCAGAGAATATCCGGCCCTACGAAAAAGTAAATATTACTGAGGTGCAGAATAAACTCACCAAAGATGAGTTAAAATCCTGCATGATATATCAGGTTGCAGAAGGAACACCGATTGTCGTACTGCGGCACGAATGAGAGTCGGCATACAATACTCAGAGCACACGCCGCACGTACGAGGAGATCTTGTCCCGGACACGTACGTCCCCGCTGCCGAGCTGAAGAAGTGCGGTTCGCATCTCCTCTTTCATCAGAGACATCTCCCTGCCGGATACTGAGAGGGAAACGGAATTTCCTTCACCAAGATCAACCGAACAGCTGAGAGTCATAACAGGGGAGGAGGGTGAAGATATAGTCACGGTCTCATCTCCGACCGAGGCGAGGAACGAGTGCGGATCGGAAAAAATTCCCGGGTCAAAGACATGGTCACCGGCAAACATCCGAAGAACCGAAACGTTCGCGGCGGGAGTCAGAGGTACCGCCGCACGGATGATCGACCGGGAAAACCGGCGGGCAAGTACTGCAAGAACGATCTCCTCAGGATCAGACATTGCACCGTCAGAAACGAGAAGAACAACCTCGCGGACATCAGGTGACGAAGACAGTGTCTGTCCTGCAAGATTTACCGCATGGGCAAGCGAGGAGAGATACCCGCCGGAGGGAAGATCTCTCCACTCAATCTCTCCCGCAGGAACCGGTTCAGGTCCCACATGCCACATCGCGGTATCAGAATAGCGGAGAATGCGGACGGGAAGATTGCTCGGGAGCGATCCGACGAACTTTTTCACCGACACATTCGCCGCCGCAATCCGGTTTCCTTCAAAGACTCCGGCACAGTCAACAAGGAGTGTCAGAAGAAAAGTCATCCCGCCATCTCCTGAACCATTGCCGCAAGCGTGTCTATTTCGCTCTCGGTATTGTAGAACGCAATGCTTGCACGAATGGTTCCTTCGGGGCACCCCAGATACCGCATCAGGGGTTCTGCACAGTGCATGCCGGACCTGACCAGAATTTCCGCTTCATCATCCAGATACGCCGCAGCTTCGTGAGGAGAAATGCCGGCAATCGTAAACGACACAACGCCGATACGCTGACGGGAGTCGGCGGGAGCGTAGACTTTCACGCCCGGAACTGCCGAGAGTTTTTCGATCAGCCGGTCGGCAAGCATCCTTTCCCGGTCTTCAATCTGCTGCATGCCGATCTCCTGTAGAAACGCTGCTGCCGCCCCAAGACCGATACCGCCGGAGACGTTCGGCGTTCCCGCTTCATACCGGTGGAATCCGTCTGCCGGGGTAAACGAGTCATCAGTTACGTGTTCCACCATACCGCCGCCAACAAACAGCGGTTCCAGAACCGGATTTTTCATCCAGAGAACACCTGTTCCCATAGGCCCGCACATTTTGTGGCCTGAGAAGGAGACAAAATCCGCACCCATTGCCGTTACGTCGATTGGCATATGCGGGACAGACTGGGCCGCATCGACGGCGAGAAGTGCGCCGTACTTTTTACAGATCTTCGCAACCTCTGCGACCGGCACGATCGTGCCGGTCACGTTTGATGCCTGCGTGACTGCAACGAGCCGGACTGAGTCATCCATTGCACGCAGAAATGCATCCATATCAAGAGTCAGATCAGGCGTAAGTCCGACCACACGGACTGTTACCCCATACTTTTCCAGCGCACGCCACGGCAGAAGATTGGAGTGGTGTTCAAGAATGGTCGTAACCACGCAGTCGCCGGCTTTCCAGTCAAGACCGCGGGCGATGGTCGTCACGGCTTCGGTAGTATTTTTCACAAACACCGTAGTGCCTGCGGCACCGTGTATGAAGTCGGCAACGATCTCATGGGCATGCCAGTACTTCTGGCTCGCAATCCTCGTCAGCCGGTGGACACCGCGCCCGACGTTGGCCCGGTAGGTTCTCTCAAACTGATCCATTGCCGCAAGAACCGGTTCGGGAGCAAACGAGGTCGCGGCATTGTCGAGATACAGTAAATCACCGGCCATCGGAAACTGCTGCCGCACGGCTTCCCAGTCGGGAGCGGGGGCAGCGGGGGCGGCGGCGGCTGCCGGTTCCACGTCCACAACGTCACCTGCTTTGCCTTCCGGCATCAGGTGGGCAACCGAGGACGGCGTGCTTCGCCGGACGGGTTTTTCCGAAAGATCGAGGTGTGCATCCCGAACAAGCTCTTTCATCTTCGGCGGAAGATCCTTCCACCGCCACAGACCCCAGCTGACGAACTCCGGCGGAAGACCCCGCTCTTCAGCCCAGCGGTTCAGGAACTCATCCCACCGCCCGGCCATGGCAGGATGGGTCTCGCGCATCGTGGCAAGTTCAGACTCCAGCATTGCAGGACAGAGATAACAGCCGATCCGTTCGTATCCGCGTTCATAGAGAGGATTGCAGGGAATTTCCCGAAGCCACAGATACAGGAATACGTCCAGCGCACGCCATGACCGGATCGGCGAGAGGTTGATTTGCAGAGGATTGTTCGGGTTCTGGGACACGGCATCCAGAGATGCACGGCTCCACGACTCATACCAGCGGTTGCCCTGAACGGTGACGCAGGGACCGGTTTCGGAAAGATGCACCTTTAACGGGTTCAGTTTCAGCAGTTTACAGCACCAGCGGTGATCCTTTCCGGGCGGTCCTGCTTTCTCCACTGCCTGCCAGAAATCCCCGGCTTTTTGGATGAGACGGACGTTCTGACTCTGGACGAACGCAATCGTTTCGGGAAATTCAAGACCGGTATCGATAAAGAACGCATCGGTAACTCCTGCCTTCTGCGCAATGTGCCAGACGGCGGTGCTGTCTTTGCCGCCCGAAAACGAACAGTTGGCAAGAGGGGCGAGGCTCAGGTTTTGTTTGATCTCGCGGACTGCGGTCCGTTCCATATTTTTCAGATGGAACGCGTTACGCTCCACAACATCCGCCCACGACGGATTTGCCATGCCGGTCTTTGGTTCAACCTGTACCAGCTCTTTGATGCGGACAAACCCGTCCTTGAAAATTCCGGTACCGTACTTTGATTTGTACTGCAGAATGACGACGCCTTCCTCGGCGGTCGTTTCTGCGGCGACCTTCTTGCCGCCAAGTCTGCCGGCCGGAAGATTTTCCGCGGCGGTTTCAAGATTGATGATGTTTTTCTCGGCTTTGCCGATCAAGTAGGGCAGCGCCTGTGCTTCAATGTCCAGACGGAAACGCCGTGATACCGGATCAAACCAGAGCCACGCAAACCGCACGCCGTTTGCGATCACCAGATCGTTTCTGTCAAGACCTCCTGCTTTATTGAACACCATCACCTCCGGCAGAGTTACGCGTGGTCCGAATCTTTCGGTGACCAGTTTTTGCAGAAGGTCACGGTCCGCCTTCAGTACGGGACGGACATCATACGGCTGCTGAAGAGGGATTTTTATGGTTTCGGCACCGCATGAACATGTTTTGGCGACAAGAGGCACGTTGCATCTCGGGCACCAGTAGAGATATTTGGTGAGGTAATCGTCACTGTCCGCAGCAACATAATAGCCCGGTTTGATCTCCTTTCGCTGTGGTTTTTCTTTGGGCTGACGCTGATGCGTTTTTTTGGCGGACTGATTTTTTCTCTGATGCGGATATTTTTTGTATTCGTGCGGCACAGTGGGAGTATATTGGTGTTGGAGGGTGATGAGGTTTATTGCGTGGGTGTTTTTGTGGGGTAACACAGACGAATCTGGTGTTCAGGAATTTTTGCGGTTGGGGTTTTGCTTGGCGTAGGACGTACGCGATGCGCCTTCGGAAACAAGGGGTTCATCCCGGGAATGGCGATACGGATATCCCCATCACCCAAATACCGCTTTTTATCGCGTTTTTTGACCCCATATCACCCGGAAAGTTAGGACGGGGTTGAGAGTATCCCCCCTCGCGACATCCAATGTAACAGAGATATCATGATATCAAAGTCTTGTGAGGTAAAAAACGTTAAAAACATCCTCCCAAATACTCTGCCCTGACAGCCCCTTTATTGAGCCCCATATACGGCATTTGAGGTCGAAAAACAGGTGGGGTAATGCCTTCTCCCCACTGGAAATATCCGTGTCCCTGATGCGCCAGATACCAAAAAATGCTATTTGAGCGGGAATACCTGATATTTTCGGATAACTGGAGGGATTTTCCGAAATCAGAACGAAGGACTCGCGGGACGTTCCGGCAGCACACCGCGCAATCCCCATACTTTTTTTCCGTGTACTCCACGATGAACTACACAAAATACAATTCAATCAACCGCTGCCTTCGAGCAAAACGGGAGGTTAGAAGAAATCAAACTCTTCATTGTCGATTTCGTCAGGCTGAAACGCCGTATCATAGACCTCGGACAGATATTTGATAAAAAATACCGTAATGGGTACCAAAGCAAAGATATAGAGAATTGCCAGTAGTCCGATAGCAATGACATTGTTGGAAAACAGCTGTCCAAGCGACATCGCAACAAACGTGATCATCAGATAGAGAATGCTCATGACAACCAGCGAAAGGATATAGTCATACCAGCCGATTCTGCGGATGATACCCGTGATCTTTTTCAGACTCACCGCTTCACGAATGGAGCCGGATCTGCACAGATGGGTAACTCCCACGCACGCGAACAGAATGATGATGAGGGTTGTAACAAACTGAACCGCCGCATAGGAAAACACCGTTCCCACATACATCATTCCTTCCAGTTCCATAATATCGGCTGGAGAGTACAGACCGGTTCCCGGGAAGAGATACGAGAAGACCAGCATGTAGATGAACGAAATGATGAACAGGGGTATCGCATAGATCAAGAGCGTGACATTAATTCTCCATCCGTTAAAGAACAGACCCCAGAGGTTGCCGGTATCCGGCATCGTATCGCCACTGCGAAACAGCCGGTAACAGTAGCCCTGCATCAGGGGAACGAGGAATATGCAGGCAAATCCGATCAGAACCGCAAGGTATCCTAAAAGACCGGAAAGAACAGCCGGCGTAAAACCGAAATCCGGTCCGACAAGGAGATTTATGAGGATGGGTAAAACAATCAGCTGTAAAACAATCGAAGCCGCAATAAATCCGACGATGATGGGACCTACGATATAGAAGAACAGCACAATCCAGCGTGGAAACTGGGTAATACCAAAGAATGCATTTTTCGTAAAGTTGTAGGCATTGGCGATAATCTCTGCGTGTTCCATTGTAGCCTGTCTCTCTTAGAATACTATTGTGCCGTATTCTTATAAGATAATTGGCACGCTGACCACCCACTTTTTTAAGAGGACAGAGGTTCAAGTGATAAGTATGGGCATTCTTGGCCAGCTGGAGCGGGCACTCGGCGTCTGGTACCCCGACCCGGATGCGGACCCCGACGATACAAATCCGGTCGTTTCCGTAGCATTCCGTGGATATGTCATGAACAGGCTGGGAGAAACATACTCAACAGCCGATCGCGAGGAGCGAAAGCAGGGCGAGCCGGATCTGGTTGCCGTCAGAAACACCGATGAAATGCGGTTTGATCTCATTACCTGTTTCAGGAGCAGGATGTTTGCACGGGAAGACGGCGATGCCTATCTGCCGTGGACAACGCCGGAAACCTATGCGGCGTACTGCAGATATGCAGAACAGGAAGGAAATCCCTGCTTTGTGATCTTCGGTCTGCATGGGTTTGCGGATGAACCAAAGTTTGTGTTCTGTGTACCGCTCGCAGAGGCAGTGCCTGATCTGCCGAGAACGGTTTTGAAAAACTACGAGACGGTCGCAGGGAAAGATCTTTTGCCGTAGATGTATCTGAAAAATCTGTATCGGACATCCCTTTTTTTAGGAGTATTCGCAGCAATGGCTCTGTCGAATGCCGTGGTTCCGGTTCTCACCAGTATCACGCAGGACCCCGCACTTCAGGGTGCGGTTTATTCAGCCTACTTTTTCGGGGCGTTTTTCATGGTCTTTCCCGCAGGATGGATGTCGGACAAATTCGGCCGCACACCTCTGGTAAGAGTCGGACTTTTCGGTACGTTTGCGGCAGCAGTACTTCTCTGGTTGTCGTATCCTGACCCGACGGCCGCAATTGTACTCAGATTTGTGGAGGGACTCTTCACCGGTATATTTGTCTCTTCTGCCATGGCGTTTGTGAACTCTGCCGGAGATCACAAACGGCTTGCCGGTACCTTTATTGCGCTGCTGAATGTCGGACTGGTGGCGGGGCTTGTCGTGAGCGGGGGAGTTGCGGCGATTCAGACATACGCAGGAGTGCTGCTGTTTGGAGTACTCGCAGGAGTTGCAGGACTCATCAGTCTTGGTCTCAGAGATGACGCTGCATTTTCGCCGGAGATATTAACCGCCGCAAAGATCCAGGATATTGCCGTATACCACAAGTGGCTCTGGTTTGCCATGATGGTGTTCTGCGGAACAACCGGTGTGGTAATCTCGGTGTATCCTGAACTCTCAGGATTTACCGCAGAGATGAACGGGATTGTGACGGCTCTGATGAGCGTGGCAACAGCAGTCTGCGTGTACACGGTGTCAAGGATGCAGTTTGCAGACTCGCTTGCGGTGGTGAGAGTGGCAGGTGTGCTTCTCGCGCTGTCTGTTCCGGTAGTTCTCATCCATCCGATCGGAATGATCTTTGTTGGTGCCGTGTTTGGCGTGATTACCGTTGCCGTGCTGAATTATATTGCCGAGACCGGACAGCCTCAGGGAGTGATGAACGGACTTTTCAACACGACGCAGTACGCCGGAATGGCGGTACTTCCGTTTGCGGCAGGTATGCTGGTTGTTCCGGCAGGATACCTCGGAGTGTTTGCAGCGACTGCCGCACTGAATGTACTTGCAGGACTTCTGGTTGTCCGCTGTCCCTGCTATGCAAAATAAAATCTGAGTCGTGCCGGGGCTACTGAGAAATCACCCCATTCGTTTTTTTCCAGAAAAATCAGAGCGAAACCATTTCGTGCAATAACACACATCCAAACAGCGGAACTCCCAATAAAAAAGATTAGGATCTTCTGGAGATCAGAAGTGCTGCCCCGAGCATACCCATGACTGCAAGAATACCAAATCCGGGAGACTGGGTTGGTGTCGGAGCAGCGGTAGTCGGGACAGTGGTTGCAGCTGTTGTTTTAAGAGTTGTCGGAACAACGGTAGGTCCGGTCTGGTTGGAGACGACAAACTGCTGGGCGGTTGAGGCGCCGGTTTTGATGCCGGTAACACTGAGTTCATACTCGGAAGAGTGCAGGGGACCTACGCTGTAGCTCCAGAGATTCTGGCCTTCGGTGGTTCCCGCAAGAACCGTGGTCTGACCAGATCCTCCCTGCGACCATGAGGATGATCCTTCGGCATTCTGTTCTTCCTTACCCATCGGCCAGAATGTGAAAACGGTCACGTCAACAGAGAGCGTATCACCAACGGCGAGGTTGGTGGTTCCCGAGACGATGAACGAGTTGCCCATGTACTGGGTGCCAACCGGGTTGATCGTAATCTGCGGGTAGGCAATCTGGAAGGTGAAGGTCTGGAAGAGATCCGGAATGTTCGGGCTGTTGAGCATATTTTCAAGGGCATATGCCGCCTGCGAACCCTGCAGGGCGTTTGGTCCCTGAACAACAAAGCTGCTGCCGTCAGCAGGAACTCCGCTGCCCGGATTTACCGTGATGTAGGTGGTTCCTCCAACGGTTAAGGGACCTACGCTGAATGTACTGCCGGTTCCCGGACTCTGTACTATGCAGAAGTACTGGGATGCCGACATGTCGGACGTGGTGTCAAGCTGGTAGCTGTACATACCATCGTTGACCTGAGCGGTGGCATACTTGAAGTAGTTTGGTCCGAAGAAGTAGAGAGCTACCTGCTGGGAACCGGGTGCCTGACCATTGACATACAGCGTGTCGCCCTGAGCGATGGTGCTCTGGGAGACTCCGGCGGATACCGGGGTGATGAGGACTGCAAGAATGAGCAGGACACCTACACCAAGAACCACGCGGGCAATGAGTGATGAGCGTTTTTGAATCATAGACAAGATATATGTCCTTCCGCCTTCCCATTAATTATAATGGTTGTGACAAAATCCTCTCTTCCCCGTCCGGTGGTGAAGTGGGCAGGAGGAAAGAAGCAGCTAATTGGTACACTTGCCGAACGCTGCCCGGTGGATTTTGCCAATTATCTGGAGCCGTTTTTCGGCGGGGGAGTTCTGTATTTGTCTCTCTGGGGTGTGGGGAGAATTCAGGAATCAGCTGTTTTGAATGATGCAAACCCGGAGCTGATAAATCTCTACCGGATAATCCGGGACAGACCACAAGATCTGGTGGATGAGGCTGCCTCTCTTGGGTTTGTGAATACGAAGGAGGCATATCTTTTCTGCCGGAAACGGTTTAATGAGATCCGGGGGACGAATGCGTGTCTGGAACGTGCGGTTCTGTTTTTGTATCTGAATCATCACGGCTACAACGGGCTGTGGCGGGTGAACCGCAAAGGAGAGTATAATATACCGTTTGGACGCTATGTGAGACCGCCGAGGTTTTGTAATCCCGAGGTTATTTTTTCAATGTCTGAGGCTCTTGCGGCGGCTGATCTGAGGGAGGGGGATTTTGAGCAGGTGATGCCCAAGGTACAAAAGGGGGATTTTGTGTATCTTGACCCGCCGTATCATCCGCTGTCGAGAACGGCGAGTTTCACGTCGTACACGACCGGTCCGTTTGGTCTTGAAGAGCAGGAGCGGCTTTCAAACATGTTTCGGGAGGCGGACCGCAGGGGTGCGTTTGTGATGCTTTCCAATTCTGTTGCTCCTGAGATTCTGGAGTTGTATGAGGAGTTTTCGATTGAGCGCGTGCCGGTTCTGCGGCTTATCAATGTAAATGCCAAGAGGAGAGCGGGAGGTGAAGAGATTATTGTACGAAATTATTAAGGGGGAGAGGTTTGCGGTGTGAGTTTTTTTACCGGTCGGTACGACTGCGTAATTTCTATTAGAAATAGGACTTACGCGGTGTACTTCTCGAAGGTGCGGCAATCGTCATTTGCCGAC
>CAZABQ010000033.1:0-18201 GCA_964483485.1 uncultured Methanomicrobiales archaeon | reverse complement strand
AACTTCGCGCCCTCTCCGCCCTTGCAAGCATTGCCGTCAGCCTCGTCTACCTTGTCGGCCAGTACACCGCAATCAGCATCGTCCTCATCTGGGTCTTCGGCATCGAACACTGGCAGGCCCTCCTCATCGCAGGAATCATCATCACCGCCTATACCGTAATCGGCGGGCTTTATGCAATTTCCATGGCAGGACTCATGCAGGGCCTGATTCTCATCTTCGGAATCCTTCTCGTCTCACCCTTCATCCTCAGCTACGCAGGCGGCATCGAGCATATCAACACCGTCCTCGCCTCCATTGACCCGAACTTTGTCATGCCCGCGTTCCCGAACGCCTACGCAGCCTACGCCTACTGCACCCCTGAATTCCTCGTCTCCTTCGGCATTCTTCTCATGGTAGGACTTGCCTGTGCGCCGCATATTATGTCCAACGTCTTCGCCGCCAAAAAGATCTCCTACTTCAAATGGGCACCGCTTGTCGCGTTCGGCATCTACCTCGTCATCATGTTCCTCGTCAAACTCTCCGGCATGGGAGTCCGTGCCCTTGCCGAAGACGGAAAACTTGACGCAATCGCTGCAACCAACGCTCCCGACTTTGCCCTCATGTACGGCATTCAGGCATCAGCCCCGAACATTTTCATTACCGGCCTGTTCGCCGTCATCGTGCTTTCAGCGGTTATGTCCACGACCGACCGCCTCATGCTCACCGTTGGCACGGAATTTTCCTGGAACATCTTCAAAACCCTGCTCCGGCCCAAAGCCCCGGAAAAACAGGTTCTCCGCATCAGTCAGATCTGCGTCTTAATCGCCGCCGTCATCTCCCTGATCCTTGCAATCAACCCTCCCGAAATGCTCGCCTTCCTCATCTGGCTTGGCATCGGCCTCATGCTCTGCTCCTTTGCCGTCCCCTTAATCGCAGGACTCTACTGGAAACGTGCAACCGCTGCCGGAGCAATCGCCAGCATGGCAGTAGGTCTCGCCGCTGCAATCGGCTTTGGCTACTACTACCAGTTCATCGAAAAACTCCCGATGCACTTCTCCATCTATGCCCTTGCGCTCTCCATTACCGCGATGGTTGTCGTCAGCCTTGTAACCAGAAAAAATTCGGACGCAGCTCTGAACCAAACCTACACAGGACCATTCCTGCATCCGAAAAATTTCGGTAAATAATCAATCAAAAAAATTCTTTTTCTCTTCAGTATTCTCAGTACCGCCATACTTCCCCCTCCCTTTACAGAGGGGCGGCAATCCGATAGAACATATATGCATAGACTGAACAAATACATAAGGAATTTTCATGACGCGGGTTGTAATCTCTGTGGGAGGATCGGTTCTTGTACCAACACTTGACACTCATCGGCTGATGGAGTGGGCAGATGCCCTGAAAACTCTGGTCAAAGCCGGACATCAGGTATTTGCCGTGGTCGGCGGGGGAGGGGAAGCCCGCCGGTACATCAACGTCTGCCGTGACATTGGTCTTGACGAAGCATCGTCAGATGAGTTTGGTATTCTAATAACCCGCATCAACGCCCGGCTGCTGATAGCCGCCCTCGGCGAATATGCATATCCGCGAGTGGCCGAGTCATATCTGCAAGCAAAGGAGTTCGCCATCACCGGAAGAATTGTTGTCATGGGCGGCGTAACTCCCGGTCAGACCACCGACGCGGTTGCCGCATGTCTGGCGGAAGAGACCTGTGCCTCGATGATGATCAACATGACCGCCATTGACGGCATCTACTCTGCTGACCCGAAAAAGGATCCGGCAGCGGCCAAATATGATACGCTCAGCCCGCAGGGACTGATCGACTTGATCATGAAGGAAAAACTCTGTGCCGGCAGCAATATGGTAATCGATTTAGTCGCCGCAAAGATCACCGAACGTTCAGGAATCCCGCTTGTTGTCATCGACGGTCGTGACCCGTCGCTGATCTGCCGGGCACTGCTTGAGGGTGCATTTGGCGGAACAATCGTCGGCGACAAAGTCGTTACGTTCCCGCTCTGATTTTTCTTCCAAAAAAATTATGAATCTTTCAGCGCCACAATATCCCGAACGCCGGTAAGTTTCCATACCATCGTTCGGTCTTCCTCCGCAATCATCAAAGGATTATCCGAAGGATTGTGACCAAGAGCCGCAAGACTCTTTGGTGAAACTTTTTTCTGTACAACCCGGTCTGCGAATAACTTCCTGATCTCCTGCTTCTTTGCAGGATCTGCAACCTCCGCAAGATTCCCCTGCATGGTCACAAACCGGTATGACGACATATCCGATGCAATCTCTTCAACCTCCACGGAAACTGCGGGATTTTCTGCAAAAAGACTCATCTTTCTTCCATAGCGTGTTGAAAGGAAGTACATGTTCCTTCCGTCAAAAACATACATAAACGGTGCGATGTACGGATACTTCGCCCCGGAAAAAGCAATTCTTGCAACAGTCCCGTTGCGGACCAGATCATCGTACTCGTTTTTACTCATTGCCGGAATCTTCTCCGGCACATTTGATCTCTGTTGTTGTTCGATCATACTTTCTCTCCGAAAAAAATCGGGAGTGAAAAGAATCACTCCGGATCTTCTGCAAGCCAGGCCTTGTACTCCTCGTCACTTGGCTTCCACGAAGGCTTCTTCAGCTTCCGTAAGACAAACGGCGGCAGCAGAATAATTACCAGTACCGCAATCAGCATACCGATAACATACAGAATCGTCTCGGTCATACCGTAGCTCACCCCGTTCGTCTCCGGCAGGAGTCCGACCGCAAACGCAAAGAACAGCGTAATCAGCGCAACCCCGCCCACAATCCACATACCAACTTTACCTCCCGGCAGCTTGTACGGGCGTTTCACATCAGCCTTGGTCTTGCGCAGCTTGATGAACGCAGCAAACATGAACATGTACATCACTGCATTAATCAGCGAGGTAATTGCCGTTAAAATCCAGTATCCCTCATTAATCGACGGAATGGCAATCATCGCAAGCGCAAACGCAGACGAGATAATACCCTGGACCACCAGCACACCGGTCGGCATGCCGAACTTGTTGACCTTCCGGAAGATTGGCGGAAGATCTCCGGTCATTGCCGCAGGCAGCAGACCTTTTGCAGGACCGACTACCCAGGTTGACAGCTGGGCAATAATACCAATCGCAAGCATAATTGCAACCGGCACAATCAGCCACTCCACATGGAGATGGGTAAACATCGCAAGGAACGTCTGTACAATACCTGCATTCAGGCTGACATCATTCAGGGGAATAACAACTCCCACTGCAAGCGTTCCAAGAATCGACATGATACAGATGATTGCTGCTGCAATAAACATTGCAATCGGGTAATCACGCCGCGGATTTTCCGTCTCACGGGCATGGTATCCCGCCATCTCCATACCGGCAAACACGAGAATCATACTTGCCGCAAACGTGACGGTACTCAGGTTCATCGACGGAACCAGATTCTCCACGGTCGGAGCACCAAGGGCGTTCGGGTTACCGAGAGCCAGCCAGACAATCATCAGCACCACAATGATACCAATAGGAATCAGCGAGCCGAGGAAGGTACCAACCGTTGAAAGAAGCGTCGACGACCTTGTCGAACTGTAGAAGTTAAAGATCGTCACACCCCAGTAACAGGCGAGCATGGCAATAGCCATGTAGATATGGTTGTTGCCAAGAGTCGGTGCGAGAACCGCGTAGGCAAGCGTTGCCGCAAAGAACGACACCACGGTCGGGAACCATACCAGATTGTTCACCCAGGAACACCAGATGGTAATGAAACTTCCATCGCCTGGATATGCTTCTTTTACCCATGCGTAAATACCTCCGGCTTTTGGCCAGGTTGAGGCAAGTTCTGCTGCAACAAGTGCGGTTGGAATCAGGAAACAAATGGTAAACAGCACATACCAGAAGATCATTCCCCACCCTTCCATGGCCATCGTCGGGAAGTTCCGTAAACTCAGAACTGCCGCGACGTTGATCATCGCAAGGGAAATAATTCCAAGCTTCTTGTTGGAGCTCAGTTTTTTCGCCGGGGCACCCGTTTGGGTGCCCGCAGCGGCAGGTGAATCAGTCATAATTCATTTACTCCTTTAAACAGTAGACGTAGTAAGATCCGTCAATTGCCTCTACCCCATGGGTGTCATGGGCAAATCCCGGGAACTTGCGGTCAAAGTCCTGCAGTGTCTTGAGGTACATCAGGATCGGACCGTCAGCTTTTCCGGCGTTTTCACCCGGCATCAGCATGGGAATTCCCGGAGGGTAGGGAACAACACCGGTTGCGACAATACGGTTTGCCATCTTGTCGACCGGCACATGTTCAACCTGTCCCTTGACAATGTAGCGGTATGCCGCAGACGGCGTCATTACGGGCGTCGGCATAACCGCACACGCCTCGTTGGCAAGCTGGGTCTGGCGGGTAGACTTGATCTGTTCGTGCATCTCTTTTGCAAGGCTCTTGAGCGTCATGCCGCCGTACCGGTCGGGATACGCCTTAACGAGATCCGGCAGAACAACATCCAGCGGCGCATCTGCATCGAAAAGATGCTTGAAGTCAAAGAGTGCCGACATAAGGGTTCCCCACTTTCCTTTGGTGACTCCCATCGAGAAGAGGAACAGAATGTTGTAGTCGCCGGACTTTTCGTTGATGATTCCCTTGGTGTCAAGATATGCGAGGACAATTGCTACCGGAATACCAAACTCTGCATGGGTTCCGTCATCGTTCATTCCCGGCGTCAGGACCGTGACTTTGATCGGGTCAAGCATTGCCCAGTTCTCGGACATGTCCGGGAAACCGTGCCAGACATCGCCCGCATTGAGCATCCAGCAGCTCGGATTATGGCTGAGAATTTCGGGATCTGCTTCAGCGAACGGAACTTTCTTGCCGTCCGGCAGCGTAACCATGTCAGGCTGCCATGCCTTGAACCACCAGTCTCCGGCCTTGCAGATGTCAAGTTCACCGCAGGCCCGTGCCATCATCTGACGGAATCGGACCGCCTCATCGATTGCCTCCTGCATGAGTGCATCTCCTCCCATGTCCATCATCTTGGATGAGACATCAAGAGATGCGATAATGCTGTACTGCGGCGAGGTGGACGCATGCATCATGAACGACTCGTTGAAGAGAGCGTGCTCAAGCGGGCGCTGTCCGTTCTTGATGTGGATCATCGATGCCTGCGAGAGTGCGGCAAGCAGTTTGTGGGTGGACTGTGTGGTAAGTACGGTCGGCCGGTCTGCTGCCGGACGTGTGTCTTCATGCATACCGAATCTGCCGGCATACATTTTGTTGAACTTCGCGTAACCGTACCATGCTTCATCGAAGTGAATCGTGTTGACGGTTTGGCCAAGCAGTTCTTCGGCGTGTACTGCATCATAACAGACACCGTCATAGGTGGAGTTGGTGACAACCGCTGCAACCGGTTTTTTGTTTTTGGCTTTGGCCGCAAGCGGATGGCCGGCAAGTTTCTTTGCAAGATTTTCCGGTTCCATCTCCCGTTTGGGGATCGGGCCGAGAATGCCGTACCGGTTTCTGGTCGGAATCATGTAGACCGGAACACCATGGTCGAGGGTGAATGCCTGTTCAAGAGATTTGTGGCAGTTTCTGTCGACCAAGACGATCTCGTCGGGAGCGACGAGTGCTCCCTGCACGACACGGTTTGAGGTGGAAGTGCCGTTTGTGACAAAGAAGGTCATGTCAGAGCCGAAAACTTTTGCGGCGTATTTTTCCGCCTCACCGATAGGTCCGGAGTGATCCAGCAGACTGCCGAGTTCCCCGACTGAAATGGATAAGTCGGAGCGGAAGGTCTGTTCTCCGTAGAATTCGTAGAAGAGTTTGCCGACCGGCGACTTGAGGAATGCTGTTCCTGCGGTGTGGCCCGGAGTGTGCCACGAGTACTCGTAGTCTTCGGAGAAGTCCATGAGTGCACCAAACATTGGCGGAAGGATGGCTTTGCGGTATTTGCGGGCCGCGGACTGTACTCTTCCCGCAATAAACTCGGGAGTGTCGCCAAGAATCCAGGCATATTCGTCGATAGTGGAGAAGACTTCCAGCGGGAGGGACGAGAGATCTCCCGGTTCGGTCAGAAGGAAAATGCTGACATATTTATTCTGTTCCCGGATACGTTTGATGAGTTCTTTGGCACTCTGGGCGTGCCAGTCGATCATAACACAGTCGGCCATTGCACCATTTGAGATGAAGCCGTCTTTGAGTCCTTCAAAGGTTTCGACACAAATTACATCCATGTCATCATGTTTCAGATGATCAATGAGTACCTGCATATTGCGTGCAAAGGCACTTCCGGATGTGGTGTCTGCACCAATAATCAGGACCGAGAGTTTATCCGTTGGTTCCATAGTTTTCACCTGTGGTTTTACAACATTTCTGGTTGTATGCTGAACTATTCTCTTTGAATTTATAAAACCATATCAATGGTGACAATTATTTTCGATTTTTTGTTACATTCCATAGATTTAAGTCAAAATTTTCAAAACAGGTCTTTTGTTTTTGTCGTGATGCACAGGTATAATACGTGGTTGCTTCTGTCGCTGATTATTAGTGAGGAGGGTTTTCTCCTCTCGGGATGTATGTTCCTTTGATCTGTTCCGGCAAAATTTCTCGCGCAGAGTGCAGGAAGGATTTACTATTTAATTTTCTGCGCCGAATGAGTATAGAGCAAATGACCATGCCGTCCCCGCCGTTTTCCCTTGCTGATATTCCGCACAGTCCGGGCTGTTATTTATATAAAGACGATGCAGGGACGATCATCTATGTGGGGAAGGCGAAGGATCTCCGCAAGCGTGTTTCGTCATACTTTCAGAAGCGGGATCATGATCCAAAAACACAGAAGCTGGTGAAAACCATTGCGGATGTGGAGTATATTGTTACGGGGACGGATGAGGAGGCGTATCTTCTGGAGAACAGCCTCATCAAGCGTCATCAGCCGAAGTACAATATTGATCTGCGGGATGCGAAGAGTTATGCGTATATTGAGCTGACGAAGGAGGCGTTTCCCCGTATTACGATTGCCCGCAAAGCGAAGGGTGCGGGTCAGTTTTTCGGGCCGTTTGTGTCGGGGAAAGAGCGGGATTATGTGCTGACGGTGGTGAAAAAGACGTTTCATCTCCGTTCCTGTAAGAATATGCCGAGGAATCATCGTGCGTGTCTGCGGTTTCATATCGGGAACTGCACGGGGCCGTGTGCGGGACAGGTGACTGCGGCGGACTACGCCCTCCAGTGTTCGCAGGCCGAGGCGGTGCTGAAGGGGAAGACTGCGGAGCTGGTGGCGTCGCTTACTGCGGAGATGAACCGGTATGCGGCGGCGATGGAGTTTGAGGCGGCGATGCGGTGCCGTGATGTGATTGCAGCAGTGACGCATCTTGCGTCCCGGCAGTATGTGTCGCGGCAGAAGGATCATGATGAGGATGTGATTCATTTCATTTCTGCGGAGGGGACGGTATATCTGATGGTGTTTCATGTGTATAAGGGGACGCTTGGCGGTCGCGAGGAGTTTATTTTTGAGGAGTCGGACGGGTTTTTCGAGGAGTTTTTGTTGCAGTTTTATTCGGAGCATCCGGCTCCCCGTGAGGTGATTGTGCCTGAGGCTGTGGATGAGAGTCTTGCTGAGTATCTGGGGACGGTTGCGAAGCGGAAGGTGATTCTTACGGTGCCGAAGCAGGGGGAGAAGGTGAAGCTGCTGGAGCTGGCACGGAAAAATATTGAGACGGTGCATTTCGGAGATGAGATTCGTGTGGAGGAGCTGCGCAAAGCTCTGCATCTTGCGGACGCGCCGCGGGTTATTGAGTGTTTTGATATTTCGCATCTGTCGGGGACGGATACGGTTGCTTCGATGGTGCAGTTTCGGGCAGGCCGGCCGGATAAGAGGAATTACCGGAGGTTTCGGATTAAGACTGTCGAGGGTATCGATGATTTTGCGTCGATGGCGGAGGTTGTACGGCGGCGGTATTCGCGGCTGGTGGCAGAGGAGAAGGATCTGCCGGACCTCATTCTGATCGACGGGGGAAAGGGGCAGTTGTCGTCGGCGAAGCGGGTTTTAGATGAGCTGGAGGTGGATGTGCCGGTGATTTCTCTGGCAAAGAGTGAGGAGGAGGTGTTTGTGTCGGGTGTTCCGTTCCCGCTGCCGTTTGGGAAGAAGACGCGGGCAAATATGTATTTACAGGAGATCCGGGATGAGGCGCACCGGTTTGCGATTACGTATAACCGGCTGCTGCGGAAGAAGCGGGTGGTGGGGAAGTAATTTTCCGGCCTTTTGGATGTCGAAAGGCGGGAGATTACATGACGAATAATTCCTCATCTGCGAGTATCTTCAACTTCAGAAACCCCGCCATATACCCCAAAAAATCATCATATCCGTAACTCCAATGATATATCCCCTCCTGAATTTCTGGCAGGGGATACTCTATCAGTTTTGTTTTGGCAATCTGTACCGACATCATCTGAAGTTCCCTCCAGTTCATGTTTCCAAAACGCAGCCGCTCGGCAAGTGCAGAGTCAACCACCGCGAGAACGGTATCCGTGTCAATAACTTTGAACTCACGATCGATTACACGGAACTCTTCAGAATCTTCTGACCTAAGCAGTTTTTTGAGCTTGTTGGACGGTTTCCCGGACACTGAGAGTTCAGCAGAGATTGCTTGTGTACTCAGGGCAGGAGATATTGGCACATTTCTTTCCAGATACTTTTTCAGGACACTGCAGGCTGCCTGCAATCCGGGATTATGAATCAGAAGTTTTCCCTCAGCAATACAGAAGGACCACATCTCAGAGTCATGGAACAAACCCTCCCGGTTCACACGTCCCGACGCCTGGAGCAGTGAGGATAAGGAACCCACCTCACGAAATCCGGTCCGAAATGAAAGGTCTACGCCTGCTTCAACACACGAGGTTGCAATAAATGTCCAATCGGTGTCTTCCTTCTGTTTCAGCCTTGAGTCGACTCTTTCAAGAGTACATGCCCGATCCTTTGCGGTAAGCGCGGTTGACAGGTGTTCCACACGCTCCCTGCCGCATACTTTCTGGACGTGATCTGCCAATACTGCGGCACTTTGTACCGTGTTGAGAATTACCAACCGGGGACCGGGAAATTGGAGTACCCAGTCGGTAAGTTCTTCGACCGTTTTTGGAATGAAATCACTTTGGTATCTGATACGTCCCGTTTCGTATGCCAGAAGATCAGATCGAAGATGATCGTCCACAAGTTCAGGAACAGTCCGCGGCGGATGTGTACCGGCAATTTCCTGAAGCTGCCAGAATCGAACTAATGAACCGGATGCCAATACCCAGTAGCATTTCCATTCATCAGCATACACTTCCATCCACTTCCACGCAAGAGGGAGTAATTCTGCCGGGAGTGCAGCGTGGGACTCATCAACAAAGATAGCACTGCCGGGAAGTTCATGCAGGCGGCGTAACGTTGCAGGAGAGTTTGATGCAAGTGTTTCAAAGAATGCCACCGCTGTTGTTACTATGATGGGAGCTTTCCATCGTGCAGTAAGATGCCGGATGTCTTCATTTTCAAAATCCGCACGATGATTTAATTCAGCTACAACTTCCTCAGGATTTTCGCCCGGAAGGACTAATGCCTCCCGGTAGGTTTTCACGGATTGGGTGATAATGTTGGTAAACGGCAGAACCACAAAAATTCGCCGAAGACCACGTTTTTGTGCCTGAGAAAGCAGGTGTGCCATAACGGCAGTTGTTTTGCCGGATCCTACCGGGCTGTCACAGGAGCTGATGTTCTCTGATATTTCAGCATTCCGACAGGCATGATACATGGCCTGTCTCAGAGCTGTTCTTTTGGGATCGTCTCCTTTTGGTTTTTGGGAGAGGTAGGCATCCAGGTGTGCCAGACGTTCAGCAGCCCGTAGTTCAACTGGATTTTCCAAAAGTGGCTCTCTCTGATAGTTTACTGCAGTGTCGGTATGATCTGCATCAACAATACAGGATAGAGCAAGACGCAGGAAAACAGATAAGCATCCATTGATTGTTCCTTCATCCTGGATAGGTGTTGTTCCAAAAAGGGATGTGTGAATTTGCAGGAGCTTTGGGAGTTCTTTGTCTACTGCGGATGCAATCTCTTCGTCGCGAAAAATTAGTTTTTCTCTGTTACATTCAGCGGGGAAATCAGGAAATCCACGATGATGCGCATGTACTACTGATGCAGCATAAATTGCATCTCCTGTTAGGAGATGGGCTGATCCTGCGTCGACATGATTTACGGGTAATGAACGATTCTTCGTTTCTTTGGAGAGAACCTCCTGATTTTCTGCGTTGAGCTTCCCAAGATCATGATAGAGGGAGGCCAGGTCCACAGTCCGCAGCAATTGTTGTCGATCACTACATGCGTACGTTTCCAGATTTTGGAGATGGTTATTTGCCAGATCATGAACGTTTCGGACATGGTCATGATACGACTGTGGGGGAATACCATCTTTGGGACTGTGGGCGTAATAATTCATATACGCATAAGATCTGTGATGGAATGTACTCTTTCTGCCAACTCTTGGGGTAACTCCGTGACATCATCATACTCACTCCATTGCGCTGACGGGATACTCACGTCACCTTTCCGGTGGGGAGTGAGTGCTTCAAGAAGGAGGTAGTCAGGACAGCTTCCCAGCGGGTTTTTGTGTTCAATGTACCAGGCATGACGAATACGAACGTCCGGCCTGATGGAGGAGCGGTTCAGATCATACGCCTGAGGAATGAGGAGTTTCATGAGTTCAACGTCATCTGCAGTACACCCTGTTTTTTCTGCATAATTCGGATTGACGAAGAAGGGCATGCAGTAGACACCATGCTCAACGATGCGGAATCCAAGGGGCGCCATTCCTGCATTTTTCCCTTCCTGTACTCCGGCTTTGTTCGTGTTTGTGCTGCGGATGATGTTTACCGGAGAGATGGACGTTCCAACGCCAAACTGTACTACGCCGGTTTTGATGAAGCCCTTGTCTCCTTTTTCTTCGAGGAAGGTGTTACCGAAGAGTCGTGCATCCCAGTATTTTTTGACAAATTGACTGTCCATAAACTTGGATACATCATCACCCATTTCTTTTTTGATTTCGGTTCTGTTCCGTCCGCGTGATTCCAGAATGAAGTATCCGTCAGGATTTTCACGATAGATAGCAGGAAGGCTCTGGAAGAACGGACTGTCATGATCCTCTAAGAGGTCACGCATCTTGCGCTTGAAGGATACGGGAGAGATTTCGCCAATGCCATTTACCCGCTGGCGGGGATCGCTTTCTCTGTCGGGATCGCCGTTGGGGTTTGAGTTTACTACTTCGATTACTAAGAGTCCGGTTGCACGTTTAATATCAGTTGCCATTGTTTTCACCATTGTTTTGCGCTGTGTTTTCTTTTTTCGGGAACGATGCGAGATATCCTAAGAAGAGTTCTGCTTTTTCCAGGTCAGTAAATCGTGTTTTTTCGGTAAGTTCTGACAAGAGTTGATCTGCGGTTTCTTTGTAGAGACGCAGATACCATCCAGCTTTCCAGCTTTCTTTTCCTTTTTCCTCTATGTTTTTGTACTGGTACTGCTTCGCCCATGCTATGTAGGGTAGAACTCTGGTTGAGAGTTGGCTGAGTGCCTGTGTTGGTGTTTCCTGAGCAGTTACAAATAATGCACTGCCGACGAGCTGTGCGGGTATGCTCCCATCTCTGACTACATTACAGTAATGAGCATGGAGTTCGTCAGAGATGTGGAGGAGCTGACCGATGAGATATGCTTGGTTTTTCATGTAATTCTCCTTGTAGTCTCCACATTTGTGGAGGAGTAAGCCGAGTGCCGAACAGATATTATAACAATTTTCCGCTTTCTTTTTGTCATAGTTCCCCCGGTGTAGAATAGTTCCCGTGTTGGTGATGAGTCCGGATGCGTTTTTCAGCGTTATCTGCAGATAATAGTGCAGGGTATTTTCCGGCATTGCATTGAGCAGGAGTTCTATGCCCTGGAAATACTTCATTTGTTTGATTTTTTTATTACCCTGAGCTGATGTTCCATCCTGTTTCCAGATAGTATTTATAATATCCGGGATTTGCGTGGGGTATGGGGTATACCCTTCTTGCATCCATCGCAGGGGCGGGAGGTTCTTACACCCAGCAGACCACTCTTTTGATACCGTGATAAGATGCTCAGGGGTTGTGGAGTAATTGAAGATTACCTTAGAACGGGCTTTGTCCATTTTCCGGATGACAAAGAGTCTGACCGAGTCTGGTTTCTCCGATGTAGGACATCCGCTCAGAGTAATACTAAATTCTTCTGCGACCTTCTCAAATCTTGCACCATCATACGAGGACGAGAATTCTTTGGCAAATGCCGGGGGTATTTTTGGTAATTTTGAAGGATATACGAAGAGTATCTCATCTTTATCAAGATAGCTCCAGTATATCCCTTTCTTGTCATCCTGAAAGAGGGTTTCCAGTGCTGATTTAATGCGGGAGCGATTTTCTTTTGCAATCGGAAATGAGGCATCATTCAGTGTCTGATAACGGGACTGACAACGATGCGCGTCAAACATGGATCGAAGCGTGACCTCACTGAGACCGCCAAGTTTTACCTTGGGCATTGGTTCCTCAGGATTTTTGAATTTTGTTCCGAATGCGTCAACGGCATCAAAATCAGATGTGTCATCTGATTTTTCCGACTCCAATAATTTTTCATTGATCCAGTTCGTGGTATTTTCATGTGCTATTGGGTAGTCCCCGTACCTATCCCAGTTGTAGACATCGAGAATAATCGTGAGGGGTTTTCCCATATCTTTGTCTGCCTCTTTCCTCGGATCTCCATGATGAAGGAGGAGGGCTAATGCGGTAGTGACATCTTCTTTTTTCTGAAGTTTTTCAAAGATAGCGGTTTCAAGCTGAGCCCTGAAATGGACTGCTGGGTCGGGGTGATATGCAGTAAGTATGTCGAACAATGCCGTAACAGTGTTTAATCCGGCTTCAGATACAATACATTGCTGTAGCTGCTGCGGTGTTGTGGCCAGACAGTCATTGAATGTGCCAATACGTTTTTGATTCCAGTTGGAGCAAGCTTCAGTACACCAGGATCGGATTTCCTGCCAGTCAAGCAGAGAGGTATCTTCCTCAATTTTTTCCAGTGTGGTAATTTTGTCTTTGTCAGTTATACGATAGAGTGGCGATAGGTTAAATGCCGGAAATGCTTTTCCATTGTCTGGCTCGTATTTGCGAACAACAGCTGCCTGTTCAGCAGTCAGTGTTTCAAAGGTATGGATACTCCCATCGTCATTGAGCCAGAGTCGGATGGGGGGGTATTTTGGAAGCTCTTTGTATTTTCTATGCCATTCTATGGTGGCGATATTTTCAGTTTCCAGAACAGATGCCAACTGCCAGAGTTCGTTAATCATTATTCTCACCCGGTTGTGGGTAGATTAACGTCCCGTTCTGGATTGTCAGATCCTGATCGTACTGAAATGAGACCTCAGATGTATACCCCCCTGGAAATACCTGTCGAAGCATGGAGGGTATGGGTACTGGTGGCATATCCGAGAGGACGTGGGTTGTGCTGCGCAGTTCTCCAAAATACGAGGGGGTAAATTCTTTCCATCCTAAGGTGGGGAGGGAGTAACTCTGTCCGCGTTTGAGCCGTCGTTGAAAGATGCTCTGATAGGCATGGCCTGGGGAGGTTGTTTTTTTATCCCATTCCAGAGCTTTTCCCGGGAGTTTACTTTTTTTCCAGTTGGGAATGACTTCCGCGTAGAGTTTGTAACACACGTCAATCAATACTGTTGCATACAACTGATAGTTGTTGTTATCTTTGATGTTTCCGGAACTTCTCAGCGGGCCGCCATAATTTGTTGCATACGAGTGATACTGTATCGGGGCACAGAGTTCAACCTTTCGGGGAATGATTTCGATGTCCGGCCCCCAGAGGACAGATTCAAAAATAGCTTTTACTGCAGAGTAGGTGGGAGCAGGATAACTTACGGGGCAGTCACCCGTGTCCGGACGTGTCCACATTGCAGTATTACCGGATATTTCCATCTGGATTGGGTATGAATGATGTATCATGATTCGGGTCAGAGATTTTGATGCGAGGTTTATGGCAGGGTCTGTACATTTTCCCCAAGGGGAGAGCTGCTTTTATGTCACAAAGTTATTCTTTGCTACTGATCTATATAATCCTATTGAGGTCATTTAACATCAGAGATAATTTTGAGTGGATTAGGGGGATATATTCATATGCTAAACAAACATTCATTTCTCTAAGATATGGATGAGGATGAGTATCTGCTTCTCTCGGGAATCCAACATTTTGCCTACTGCAAACGTCGGTGGGCTTTAGTACATCTTGAACAGCAGTGGCAGGATAATGTGTTTACTTATCGAGGGCATATTATGCATAAAAAGGCGGACAATCCTTTTTTACTCGAAAGCAGAGGTGACGTGATTATATCGAGAGCGTTACCAATCGTTTCTCATCAGTTGAAAATATACGGAATTTCAGACATTGTTGAGTATCACTCCTGCGATACTGGCATTTCCCTCCCAAATCATGAAGGTATGTGGAGCGTTGTTCCTATTGAGTACAAATCCGGAAAAAAGAAGGACTGGGAGTGTTATGATGTGCAACTTTGTTGCCAGGCTCTGTGCCTTGAGGAGATGTTTCACACGAGTATTCCCTCTGGTTTTCTCTATTATGGAAAATCACGACGTCGGGTGGAGGTTCTGTTTGATGAGGTTCTGCGAAATCGTGTGATGTCCCTTATTGCCGAGATGTATCAGCTGTTTGATGCCGGAGTTACGCCTCCTGCAGTATATCAGAACTATTGTGAGAGTTGTTCCCTGGTGAATCTTTGTCTGCCGCGTCTTGCGGGGAGAAAACAGAGTGTTGCGTCCTATCTGAATTCTGCTGTTGGGAGGAAACTATGAGAAAACTCCGGAATGTGCTCTATGTTACGAATCCTGATTCGTATCTGTCGCGGGATGGAGAGAGTGTGACGATTCGTGTAGAGCAAAAAGAGATTGCCCGAATTCCCATTCATAATCTGGAAGGAATTGTCTGTTTTGGATATATGGGGGCGAGTCTGGCACTGATGGAGTTATGCCATGAGAATGATGTTGGTATGTCGTTTGTGTCGCCGTACGGGAAGTATCTGGCGCGTGTTGGAGGGAAGGTTTCGGGGAATGTTCTTTTGCGGAAGAAGCAGTATTCTGTGTCGGATGATGCGGACGAATCTGCGAAAGTTGCGAAAAATTTCATTCTTGGAAAGCTGTTGAACTGTAGGAGTGTGCTGTTACGATTTTCACGTGACTATCCCGAGGGAGTTGACAGGGACTTTCAGGAGAGACTGGATCGTCTTTCGAACGGGATAATCCGGCTGAGAGAGTCATGCCTTCCCCTCAATGAACTGCGCGGGATGGAGGGGCTCCTTTCAAAATACTATTTCGCGTGTTTCGATGATTTGATTCTGTCCCGCGACCCCGTGTTCTCTTTTTCTGGCAGGTCACGCCGTCCGCCGCTTGATCCGGTAAATGCCCTTTTATCCTTTTCATATACGCTGATTGCAGCGGATTGTGCGTCTGCACTGGAGTCGGTAGGACTTGATCCGCAGGTGGGATTTTTGCACCGGCTGAGGCCCGGCCGTCCAAGTCTTGCATTGGATCTGATGGAGGAGTTGCGGCCGTATCTTGGAGATAGGTTTGTGTTGACTCTCCTGAACAATCATGTGGTGCGGCCGAAAGATTTTGTTGTTAAGGAGAACGGGGCTGTTCTTTTGACTGATGAGGCAAGAAAGACGGTTTTGCAAGCGTGGCAGAAAAGAAAACAGGAGGAGATTATGCATCCGTTCCTTGATGAGAGGATTCAGATAGGCTTGCTGCCCTATTCTCAGGCAATGCTTTTGGCAAGGTATTTGCGGGGTGATACCGAGGAGTATCCGCCGTTTTTGATGAGGTAATTGTTATGTTTGTAGTTGTTACTTATGATGTGAATACCGAAACGCCGGAGGGGAAAAGAAGACTTCGGCATGTGGCAAAGATTTGTAAGGATTATGGTGTCCGAGTGCAGAATTCGGTGTTTGAATGTGTGGTTGATTCGGTTGAGCTGATGGAGTTGAAGGGGAAGATCGGTGAAGTTATGTGTTGTGAGACGGATAGTGTGAGATATTATAATCTGGGAAATGAGGGAAGAAGGAGGGTGGAGCATGTGGGGGTGAAACCCTCATTGAACGTGGATGAGCCGCTGGTATTCTGAAGGGCTTTGCGAAGGGGTAGTGCACACGAGTTTTTCCGTTGGGTTCGCGGAATTTCTTTTTTGGGTCAAATTCTTGTTTTAAGGCTCTACTTCTCGTAGTTGAATTTTTTTGCAGGTGTTTTTTGATTTCTTCTGAAGATGTTTTTTCGGAAATTATTTATATGAATGTTTCCTCAATATCAATTTTAGAGTCGTACCTCTCGTAGGTACGTGGATTGAAATCCGGACGGCATTGTCGTGAGCATCTACAAGGAGTCGTACCTCTCGTAGGTACGTGGATTGAAATGATGATGATGGCGTGCTCCTTGCCGGAACTTGCGTCGTACCTCTCGTAGGTACGTGGATTGAAATATTGTATGGCCACAGCGTGGACAGGGGAGGTTGTCGTACCTCTCGTAGGTACGTGGATTGAAATATATAGTACCTATCATAATCCGCTTGCGGATGGCGTCGTACCTCTCGTAGGTACGTGGATTGAAATAGTGGTAATGCCACTGATGCGGCTCTTGTTACGTCGTACCTCTCGTAGGTACGTGGATTGAAATATCAATCCAACAGCGTTTAATCACGCGGAATTTCGTCGTACCTCTCGTAGGTACGTGGATTGAAATATGAAGTCCCTGAACACCGGCAAAGGACGCGCTCGTCGTACCTCTCGTAGGTACGTGGATTGAAATACCGTGCATAAGTACATCGTCGTCGCAGCGAACACGGTCGTACCTCTCGTAGGTACGTGGATTGAAATTTCGTACCTCCAAAAGGCATACCCTTTTTGCACGTCGTACCTCTCGTAGGTACGTGGATTGAAATATCTACTGTGAAGTTGACGACACGGTAAAGCACGTGTCGTACCTCTCGTAGGTACGTGGATTGAAATGCAACTGCCGCCATTTAACAATATCTCCCTTTGGTCGTACCTCTCGTAGGTACGTGGATTGAAATAATTGCATCATCCTTACTTTTGCAGTCGCGGCATGTCGTACCTCTCGTAGGTACGTGGATTGAAATCTCGATATTTTCCCGGGACACACTGGCCGCATGTCGTACCTCTCGTAGGTACGTGGATTGAAATATATTCACACACCCCCAATAATAGATCATATGCGTCGTACCTCTCGTAGGTACGTGGATTGAAATATGCTGTAGCTGTCGCAGTCGACGTCGTTCTGATCGTCGTACCTCTCGTAGGTACGTGGATTGAAATATTTCAGATCGCCTCCATGTCCAGGTGTTCGGGTAGTCGTACCTCTCGTAGGTACGTGGATTGAAATCCTCTGGACGAAGCATCGGCTCTCAAGGCGCTTAGTCGTACCTCTCGTAGGTACGTGGATTGAAATTTTGAACAGGCGTCAAATGGTGCCTTGTTTGGTCGTACCTCTCGTAGGTACGTGGATTGAAATATTGATCCGTCGGACATCCCCGAACTCGAAAGTTCGTACCTCTCGTAGGTACGTGGATTGAAATATGTCTGGATTCATTTTCATTGCTTTTATCATTTGTCGTACCTCTCGTAGGTACGTGGATTGAAATTCTGGGTATCCTGGCCGTGCGGTTAATATTGTTCTGTCGTACCTCTCGTAGGTACGTGGATTGAAATATCAATTCCCTTATCCAGATCTGGATTAACATCATTGTCGTACCTCTCGTAGGTACGTGGATTGAAATTTTTGCAAGGTCCGTCTTGTCCAGATAGGTCACCGTCGTACCTCTCGTAGGTACGTGGATTGAAATAATACAGGCAACCTGCATTGATGCGACTGATGCAGGGTCGTACCTCTCGTAGGTACGTGGATTGAAATGTTGTAATTTCAGAATTGGTAACAATGCAATTGGCGTCGTACCTCTCGTAGGTACGTGGATTGAAATATTTTCATTCATGCCCCCGGCGAATCCATAACGTCGTACCTCTCGTAGGTACGTGGATTGAAATATGTTTGATCTCTTTGGATTGCTTTCCTGTGTGTCGTACCTCTCGTAGGTACGTGGATTGAAAT
>CAZABQ010000032.1:0-18766 GCA_964483485.1 uncultured Methanomicrobiales archaeon | reverse complement strand
GGTGGCTCGCAATAAAGATGTATCCTGACCACACTCTGACAACTCTAATGTTGGATTCCTCGGATATAAAAGGTATTTGATTTCCAATTATTTTGCCGTTAATTATCGCCCTAATTCAAAAAATATCGGATAATTGGCAGAATACCGAATACGGCTTCGAGCGGGTTTATTACGTGCTATATGTTAACATGGATACAGTGATCAGATCGCCCGAATTTGCCTTCATCGGACAAAACCGCGCGGGAGAAAAAAAGAGGATTTTGCCTCAGTTGAAATGTACACCGACATCTTTCATGCCGTTGTTTTTCGCAATATTCAGTGCAAGCGGTGTCAGACTCTCTACAATACCCGCGACCGCAAGCGGTCCCGCATCTACTGCATGAAGTTTTGAAACCTCAGACACCAGCTTCATTACGATTTTCTTCGCATCTGCATCATCACCGCAGACGGCAACCGTATAGTCCAGTTCCTCATCAAGCAGAGTCCACTTGTGCGCAGCAATATTATTGAATGCCGTTACCAATTTTGCAGAAGCCGGCAGCATCTTTTTGATCGCAAGAGCAGCCGAACCTTCCGCCGGAGGATCAAAGAAGAAGTAGCCATCCTTTTTCCCCATCGGATTTACCGGAGAAATCACGATTTTATCCTCCAGATACTTCTGGTTGATCCCAGCAAGTGTCGGTGCAACATGCTGGAACATCACGGATATCACCACAATATCCGCATCACGGATCGCATCCTCATTGGAAGCTCCGCGACAGAGGCTTTTGCAGTTGCGCTCCTCAAGAGTGCAGACAGTCTCACCTGCTGCCTCGCATGCCTTTGAGGCCTCACGAGAACCCAGGATAATCTCATGCTTGTCAGAGAGCCGGAGGGCAAGACCCTTCCCGATATCTCCCGTACCGCCAATAATACCTATCTTCACTGAAACATTCACCTCAGTTGTAGTAGTTATTGCAGAGAAAAAGGAATAAAGATTGTGCCATCACTTGTCATGGCAGATATCCCGCATTATGTATATTTATACCAGCGTCCCTTCTCATCATACTCCCCTTCTTCCACTGCCTGTTCCGCCTGCCGTGCCGGAAACGCGACAACCGCAGTCTTTTTGAAATACACAGCCTTATAAACCGTGAAAAGAGGGACCAGCACCAGAGCACACAGGGCAAGCGTCGCAAAACTTGCAAAAATGATCTCAGGAGCCGCAAAAAGGGCAAGGATCTGCTCTGGCGTCATCGCAAGAAGCTCGCTCTCGGTCATATGCATCAGCGGCATCAGCTGATCAGCTGCAAGAATCGTCCAGATAAATGATGCCGCAAATGACGCCGCAAGAAGAATCACCACGTTCATCAGATAAAAAACTGCCGTGGAAAACGACCCGTTCATCACTCTCAGGAAACTATCCTTAATCGACTGAAACATCCGCAGCTTGTTCACCACTGCAGTCACATCAGCAAAATAGCAGAAAAAAATCACCGGAATAAAAATAAACATCGCCGCCTGCGTCGACATCATCAGATTCATTCCAAACGCCATCAGCAGATACGCGACAAACTGCCAGATAACCCAGGCAATCAGAATCGTCAGAAGAATCGGCAGAAGGCAGCGGAAATATCCCTGGACCGCATACTTCCCAAACAGTGCCGCCGACCTGCTGTTCTCCGCAATAAGTCCGTAGGTTCCGGCAAAAAATGCGGGAAGCACAAACGACAGTACCATAACAACCGATACTGCCGTCATAATACCAATATTCGCGTACAGATACCAGCCAAGCATCAGAATCAATGCTGACGCGACACCACCCAGCCACACAAGCGGCGTCATAAAGAGCCATCGAACAGCCTGTCCGAGTGATTGCATTGCCATCTCTCTCACCTGTTCCGCGGCATTGCCGCAATCTCTCTTACCTGTAGATCAAAAAACGCCGCCGTATGTGCGGGCCGAATCACCAGAACCGTATCCGCACCCTCCTCGGTCCCACCGACCGCGATGACCTCATCATTCACGCCGACCGCTCCCTGATCAGCTGCAATAAGCACGCACTCAACCGCAACCTTCAGACCGACGCTGATCGTCCGGCGAAACGCCTCTGCAATCGCCTCTGTCCGCGACCCTCCGCCGACGCGCGGAGACCGGGATAAAGCACGCTCAAGACCGGAAAGAGCATGAGTCCCGCAGAGAACAACATGTCCCTGGCTCCGCAGTTCACCGGCAAGATTCGCATCAAACTCCCAGACACCCGGCACGGAAAACCCAACAGCATGCGTCACAATTACCAGCCGGATACCTGTGCCTCTCACCGCACGTGCAAATTCACGTGCAGTCGCACCGCCCGAACTTGCTGCAACGATTGTGGTAATCCCGAGATCTTTTGCACGCTCAACAGCAATCTCTGCACAGTCGGTCGTGTTCTGCGGCCCGGGACTATCAAAGTAAGTAATAGTTTTGGTGGATTTCATAAGTATCTCTCAAATATCTCAGACATATCTCTTATTCGCGTCTCACGGAGAAATCAGAGAACTCCGTGAAAACATACTCGGTCGCGGAAACCTCGCGGATGATCGCCCGCGGACAGGAATAGATCATGGAAAGGAACTTCTCAATAACCACGTCCTCCCCGGTCACAAGGGCACGTACCCGTCCGTCCGGTAGATTCTCCACTTCTCCGACGAGGCCGAGATTCTGGCCCATATTTCTTACACAGGCGCGAAAGCCTACTTTCTGCACTTTTCCGGAGAAGAGAATTTCCATCGTTTTCATCTTGGTTACCCTTGACATCCCAAAACGGGTACATACTTGTTTTCCCTTTGCGAAAGATAAACTTCCGGTAACCTCAGAGCCGGGACACCCCCTCCCCTGTTCCATTTCCGCGAAGAATAATCGAGGCAGTCGCCGGAACCGCAACAATTGCCCCGATAAGCGTAAAGGCCATCGCAATCACGGTAACAACACCGAATATACTGATAATAGGGAAGTTGGACACAATTAACGCCGAAAAGGCCGCCATCGTAGCACAGGCAGACACCGTAATGGCAGACCCGATCTTTCCCGTTCCGTTCGAAACTGCCGTCAGCGTATCGTGGCTTTCCATCTCCTCATAAATCCGCTCAACCATCATGATACAGTACTCAGCCGCTACACCGATCGTCATTGCCCCCATCGTCGCCGTCAGGATATTGTACTCAATACCCAGAAGATACATCGCCGCACCGTTCCAACCGATAATCATCATGATAGGAATTAAGGGAACAACTGCTTTTCCCATACTCCTATACAGGACCGACAGAAACACAAAGATCACCACAAACGCGAGAATCGTCATCTGAAGTTTTCCAAGATTCATCTCCTCCATCAACTCCACATCCGAGTAGGGAGTACCGGTAACAACCGCCTCCACTCCCGGGGGCGGCTGATAGAACGCAATATCCCGCGTTACCTGATTGGCAAGAGAACGCTCAAGATCGAGGGAGATCTGGTTCATTCCAAACGAAATAACCGCCGACTGTCTACCGTTCAGATACGGTCTCTGCTTTTCCGCAGGAATTTTTGCAAGAATTTCATCGATCTCTTCCTGGGACGCGGGGAGAACACCGCCGTTTGCATCCGCGATCAGCGTCGCAATACTCGTCACCCCGGTAAGCTGCCACTCGTGTGCCGTGAGTTCATTGTCTGCCCAGACGTACATCCACTTCAATGTGTCAGGACTCAGAAGATTTCCGCCGGTCACCTCAACCTGAAGCCCGTCCAGATCGCCGATGGTATTCGTAACCGTATTGATGCTGATAAGAGCGGGCATATCAGTCGGCACATAGGTTTTGATGTCCGTATTAATGGGAATCTCCTCATCCACATACAGACCAACCACCCCGATTACACAGAGAACCAGAAGTACCGGCACGGCATACTTCGTAATCCGCAGTGCGGTTTTTTTCAGGAACGCATTATAGCGTACCGACAGAGCAGGTTTCTCCCCGGATTTCTGCGCCTTGGTCGGGCGCGGCTGGTAGTTGGTGAGAATTGCTGCAAGAGGGATGATGAGAATTGCTGAGATGTAGCAGCAGACAAGTCCGAGAATAGCAACTGCCCCGAACTGACGAATATCGGGAAGTGTTGAAACCTGCATGGCCACAAATCCAAGAGCGCTCGCAATCATTGCAAAGAACACCGCAGACCCGGTCTTGGTGATCGTAATTTTCAAGGCGTCCGACAGCGGATGCACCCGTATCTCGTCGTCAAGCCGCGAATGGAACTGAATCGCATAGTCCACCCCAATACCCAGAAGAATCGGCAATGCTCCCATTGTTGCCATGGAAAGAGGAATCGCAAAAAGTCCCATAATACCGAATGTCATCAAAAGGCCGTTCATTACCGAAATAATGGATAGAAGAGTATAGCGTGCATGATGGAACAAAATCAGGAGGACTGTTATCATCAGAATAAATGCCGATCCGAGCAGTTTTCCCACATCGTTTCCCAGACTGATACCCATATCCTTGTGAAGCGCTGCATTTCCCGTAAAGGTAAGGGTCGTTCCGGGCGGTACGTGGGCAAGCGGCATGAGATTGTCCAATGTCTCAAGCAAAATCTGCTGGTTTTCATCCGTCATACCGGTCGTTGGATCGATCTCAACGAGCAGCAGCTGATGATTGGGCATGCTTGAGGCAAGAATACTTTCAGGGATTTGGGCAAAAATGTTGTTTGCTACATCCTGATTGGAGGGGACCATGCCGTCGCTGTATTTGAGAACGAGATCATACACACTCTCCACCTGCATAACACCGTTCTGCTGCCGCAGAACCTGCTCGAACTCAACGACACTTTTCATCACATTGACGTCGCGGGTATCGCCGGTTTGGACCATCAGGACAATTGTACTCGTCTGAAAGTTGTCGCGATAATCCTGATAGATATAAGATGCGTGATCGGTTTTGTCAGGCGTCTGAATGGTCGTGTTCATGGTGACACCCATTGCGCCGTAAACACCGATCAGAACCATGACAATAAGGATGCAGCCGATAATAAACGGATATCTGCTGATGAACCGGTTGATCTTCTCAAATGGTGATATCATGGAAACTGCCACCGCATGCTATAGTGTGATGAATGATACTGCGTCGTCGCCCTTAAAGGTAGGGTTGCTACCCAAAAGATTTCCCGGGAGGTATGGCAGTATAGAAGTGTTCTTAGTATAACGGGACACTTGGCGTGCCAAAAAAAGAAGAAGAACTCCGCCTATCCCATTGTTACGGTAAAGCAAGACCACATCAATCATTCAATTCCCATCCGAGAAATCAGGGGAATTGAGAGAAATTCACCCGAAAATTATTCGCCGCAGGTATCGCAGTCGTGACCGCAGGATGAGCAGGATGCAGGATCTCCCCATGGCTTCCTGCCGGTTTTTACCAGATAATCATTGATTGCCTTGTGAATGGTTTCCTCCGCGAGAACGGAACAGTGCATCTTGATAGCCGGCAGACCATCCAGTGCTTCGGCGACCGCCTTGTTGGAAAGCTGCCAGGCTTCTTCGAGCGTTTTTCCTTTAATCATCTCGGTCGCCATGCTGCTTGAGGCAATTGCTGCGCCACAGCCGAAGGTCTGAAACTTTGCATCGACAATAACGTCGTTTTCCACTTTCAGGTACATCTTCATGATATCACCGCAGGAGGGATTGCCCTCTTCGCCAACGCCGTCCGGGTTGTCGATGGTGCCCACATTGCGGGGGTTCATGAAATGGTCCATTACTTTTTCACTGTACATTTATCTCAGCTCCTGTGGAGTAAGGGGGGACATGGCCCGGAGTTTGTGAATAATCTCCGGCAGTTTTTCGAGCACATAGCGCACGTCTTCATCCGTAGTCCGCTCACCTACGGTGAGGCGGACGGAACCGTGGGAGATCTCGTGCGGGACACCCATGGCGGTAAGAACATGCGAAGGCTCAAGCGATGCGGAGTTACAGGCGCTACCGGTGGATGCGCAGATGCCGAACATGTTTAAGAGAAGGAGAATTCCCTCGCCTTCGATGTACTCAAAGGTGATATTGACATTGTTCGGCAACCGCTTTGTCGGATGGCCGTTTAAGTGACTTGCCGGAATTTTTAGCAGTTCTGTTGTAAGGTGGTCGCGCATTGCGGCAAGACGCGGTGCCTCGATAGGCATTTCGCGGACCGCACGTTCAATGGCTGCACCAAGACCAACGATTCCCGGGACGTTTTCAGTTCCTGCACGGTGCTTTCTTTCCTGCGCTCCGCCGTGAATGAGATTCTGGATGCGCACACCTTTTCTGATATAGAGGGCTCCGACACCTTTGGGTCCGTAAAACTTGTGGCCCGATAAGGAGAGCATGTCGATGTGTTCGGCTTTAACGTCAATCGGGACATGACCTACAGCCTGCACTGCGTCGGTATGGAAGTAGATGTTGTGGGCTCTGGCGATTGCACCGATCTCATTGATCGGCTGAATGGTACCTACCTCGTTGTTCGCGTACATGACCGAGATGAGGATTGTATCGGGTCTGATTGCCTTTTCGACATCTGCCGGCGAAACCATGCCGTATTTGTCGACCGGCAGGTACGTCACTTCAAATCCCTGAGACTGAAGCCATTCGCCTGCGTGCAGGATTGCATGGTGCTCAATCGCGGTAGTGATGATATGCTTTCCTTTTCTCGCGTTTGCAAAGGCGGTTCCTTTGAGTGCCCAGTTATCGGACTCAGAACCCCCTGCGGTGAAATAGATCTCGCTTGGGTCGGCGTTGATTGCTGCCGCAACTTGTGCGCGGGCCGTATCGATTGCTGCTTTATTTTCCTGTCCGATGCTGTACACCGACGACGGGTTGCCGAACTTTTCGGAAAAGTAGGGGATCATTGCCTCCACAACTTCCGGTGCCGCATAGGTTGTTGCGGCATGGTCCATGTAGATGATTTTTTTATCCGTTTCGGTCACCTCAAGCGCATGCAATTCACGCTGTGAATTGATCTGATAATACTATATTGTTGTTCTTGTATTTGAAGAGATAAGGATTTGCGGGTGCGGGCAATCTTCATCAGGGGGTGCATCAGCACATAGTCCGACGAACGAGCCGCCTGAAAAGATCTGTCGTCACGCTATGATTCCATTACTTTTTTCCAGGAAAAAGGCGGCTGCATCATCTCATGGAAACATACCACCTCTTTTCCCATCCGTGACTCTTAACTATGCCCAACACCAAATTACTAAGCAATGTACGCAAAACGCCTGGACAACTTGCCCCCCTATCTGTTTGCCCAGATCGACGCCATCAAAGCACAGAAACGTGCCGAAGGCGTTGACCTCATTGATCTCGGTGTAGGAGACCCGGACCTGCCGACCCCAAAGCACATTGTCGATGCGCTTTGTGAAGCAGCCCGCGACTCAGCCAACCACCACTACCCTGACTATCTCGGTATGCTCGACTACCGCAAAGCAGTCGCTCAGTGGTATAAAACCCGGTTTGGCATCACCCTTGACCCAGTTAAAGAAGTCCTGGCCCTCATCGGCTCCAAAGAAGGTATCGCCCACATCCCCGAAGCCTTTGTCAATCCCGGAGAATACGTCCTCGCATCCGACCCCGGCTACCCGGTCTACAAAACCTCCACGCTCTTTGCGGAAGGAAAATGCCACCTGATGCCGCTTCTGGAAGGAAACGGATTCCTCCCCGACTACGACGCAATCCCCAAAGACGTCGTCAGGAATGCCAAACTCATGTTCATCGGCTACCCGAACAACCCGACCGGCGCAGTCGCTCCCATGAAATTCTTCGACGAAACCGTCGAATTTGCCAAAAATAACGACATCATCGTTGTACACGACAACGCCTACTCTGAAATCTCCTACGACGGATACAAAGCTCCTTCTTTCCTTCAGGCGAGCGGCGCAATGGACGTTGGTATTGAGACGCATTCGTTATCCAAGACCTACAACATGACCGGATGGCGTATCGGTATGGCGGTCGGAAACGCCGGTCTCATCGGCGCGTTCGGCCGCGTCAAAACCAACATCGACTCCGGCGCATTCGACGCAATCCAGCGTGCCGCAATCGTCGCACTTACCGGCCCGCAGGACTGCGTCGCGCAGGCATGCGGAATCTATCAGGAACGCCGTGACGCACTCGTCTTGGGACTCCAGTCCCTCGGATTCAAAGTCCACGTCCCGAAAGCCACCTTCTACGTCTGGATGAAAGTACCGAACGCAGTTGAGTTCACCTCAAAAATGATCAACGAAGCAGGAATCGTCGTTACCCCAGGAACCGGATTCGGACCCAACGGTGAAGGCTACGTCCGTTTCGCCATTACCCGCCCGGTCTCCCGCATCAACGAAGCAATTGAACGCATGAAGAAAATCGGCATAACAGGTACCTGAAATGAAACTTCCCGAATCACTCTCCGTCAAAGACGGCCACCTCTACTGCGGTGACGTTGACACCGTCAGACTCGCCGAAAAATTCGGCACACCGCTCTACGTTACCAACGAGCAGCACGTCATCAAAAACTACCGCCGCTTTGAAGCAGCACTCAAAAAATATGTGGACAGTGTCCAGCTGCTCTACGCTGCAAAAGCAAACGAAAATCCGGTCCTCATCCAGACCCTCGCCCGTCAGGGCGCGGGTGCTGATGTCTTCTCGCTCGGTGAGATGCGTGCAGCCCTTGAGGGCGGCATGCCCGCAGACAAACTCCTCTTCAACGGCAGTTCCAAAACCCAGGCAGACCTTCGTGCGGCAGTAGAGCACGGCATCAAAATCTCAGTCGACTCCGTTGACGAGCTGCACCAGCTTGACGCCATCACGCAGGAACTGAAAAAACCGGTAAAGATCGGTTTCCGCGTCAACCCGGAGATCAACGTCCCGACACACCCGAAAATCGCCACCGGCATTAAAAACAGTAAGTTCGGTATTCCGGCGGAAATGATTCTTGACGCCTACAAACAAGCCCTTGCCTGCGAATACATTACTCCGGTCGGCATGCACTGCCACATCGGCTCGCAGATCCTTGAAATCGAACCATTCGCCATTGCCTGCGGTGTCATTATGAACGTTGCAAAAGAGATCACCAAACTCGGCGTAAAGCTTGAGTTCGTTGACTTCGGCGGAGGACTCGGCATCCCATATCACCGCGGCGAAACCCCTGACATTGCCCCGACTCCGGAAGAGTACGCAGCAGCTGTTATGCCGATCTTTGTTGCTGCCTGTAAGGAAGCGGGAATCTCCCCTGCGTTCTGGGTCGAGCCGGGACGCTGGATGGTGGGCGAGTCCACTGTTCTCCTGACAAAAGTTAACTCCGTGAAGCGTGTTCATAAGACCTTCATCAACGTAGATGCAGGATTCAATCTCCTGATTCGTCCGGCGATGTACGACTCGTGGCATGAAGTTGTCGTTGCGAATAAGGCAGCTGAACCTGCGGCTATCACTGCGACCGTTACCGGCCCGATCTGTGAAACCGGCGACATTCTTGCAGCAGACCGCAGCCTTCCCGAGACGGTGACCGGTGATGTGGTTGCGGTTCTTGATGCCGGAGCCTACGGCTATGCCATGTCATCCCAGTACAACAGCCGTCCGCGCTGTCCTGAGGTCCTCGTGAACGGTGACAAAGCAGAACTTATGCGCCGTGCCGAGACCTACGAGGATATGACGGCAACTGTTGTTTACCCGTCCTGGCACAGGAAGTAACCATGCATTACGCGCTCGTTTCCGACATTTTAACCAAAGAGGAGTTCGACGAGCGTGTAGAGAACAAGTGCGAAGCTCTTGGCGGTGCGGTGGACGAAGTCTGCGCTGCCATGCTTGTTGTGGAGGAGCTTGGACGAAGCCACATCAGAATTGGCGACATCAAAAATACCTCCACAGCGCTGGTATCTTTTTTTGGGAAAATTCTCGAAGTAAGCCCTCCCCGCGAGTTCACCCGTGATGGAGAGGAAGCAGAACCGGGACTGGTAGCGTCTATGATTCTTGGGGATCCGACCGGCACCGTAAAGATGACGCTGTGGGATTCAATGGCCGCAGCCGTTCCTGAGCTGGAAACCGGTTCCGTTGTGGAGGTTATTGCAAAGCCGCGTCCGGGGTACCGGAACGAAGTTACCTGTGCGGCTCTGCGTCCGAGTCAGGTGACGATTGTCGAGACGAAGCGACCGCCGAGGTCGGAGATGATGACAGTGCCGCTCGTTGTGAAGGTCCTGTTTATCGGATCGGTTCGCGAGATTCCGCGCCGCGACGGCTCAACTTCCGAACTTCAGGAGATACTTGTCGGCGATCCGTCCGGGACAGCACGGATTATCACCTGGTCGCCGGAACTGTTTGCCGATCTGGAGGAGGGAGTTTCGGTAAGCTTTGCGGGTCTTACCCGCAAAGAGGATAACGATTCGGTTGAGTATGTCGCAGGAGACGATGTAGTGATAACACCGTACGCTGATATTTCGGTGCTTTCCTGTGATGCGGGAGAGGTTGCGGAGGGCCAGACCTCGGTTGTTAACGGTGTTGTGCTTGCGGTCTCTCCAGTGAGAACGTTTGTGACGCGGCGGGGAACTGAGTCACGAGTAAAAAATATCAGATTCGGCAGCGAAAAAGGAACCGGTTCGATCAATATTGCCTGCTGGAACGAGGCGGCGGACACAGTGATAGTGCCAGGAGATCTGCTGGAAGTGATCAATGCGCAGGCAAAACTGAATAAGTACGGAGAGGTTGAACTGTCGGTTGGTCGTGGTGCGGTTCTGCGCCGGCGTGAGGAGGCAGGAGTTCCGGCAGTGGTTTTCGGCATGGTTATTCCGCGGGCCGAAGGGCTGACCATTGATGACGGAGTCTGTGCCCGCATTCTTTCAGGCGGTGAGGAGCCGGCACCCGCGTCGATGGTTAGGGTTTTTGGGCTGTGCAGGAACTCCCGGATTCTTGCTGAGGAAATAGAACAGGAAGATCTTTCGCCGACTGTTCTTCGTGAGAAACTCAGTCGTCTCTAATTTATTCAAGTCCGATTTTCTCTTTTATCCTTCTTTTTGCATACGCGGCAAATGCTTCGCGGCATTCCGGGGATGAGAGGAAGTCGTAGGCAACCTGTTCAAGTACAGGGCCGATAACCGGGTTTTTTGCAAGGTCTCCGGCTGCACTAATCAGTGCGGATTTGAAGGAGGAGTCGTCGATTTTTGCCATATTTTACGGTTTGCTGAGCTTGTATATGGGTGTATGGGTGGTGACATACCGGTCGACTCTCATAAGTGCTGGGCACTTTCACACCACGCGGTCAGGGGTTTATATGCCGGACTGTCGATGTTAATAGTATATCTCAACAACATCAAAGGAGAAAAGAAGATATGACAACAACTGATATTGAGGATATTCCCGGCGTCGGACCGGCAACTGCCGACCGCCTCCGCGAGGCAGGATACATCACCGTCGAAAGTATTGCAACCGCAGCACCGGTGGATCTGTCAGAGGCGGCAGAGATCGGTGAGTCAACCGCAAAGAAGATCATCAAGGCCGCACGGGAGATGGCGGATATTGGCGGGTTTAAGACAGGAACTGATGTTCTTGCACGCCGTCAGGAAATTCTCAAACTCAGTACGTTTGTGCCGGAGGTGGACGAGCTTTTAGGCGGTGGTATTGAGACGCAGGCTATCACTGAGTTCTATGGTGAGTTCGGTTCCGGAAAATCACAGATTGTTCACCAGCTTGCGGTAAACTGCCAGCTGCCCCGCGAGATCGGGGGTCTTGGCGGCAGCTGTCTGTATATTGATACGGAGAATACGTTCCGCCCGGAGCGTATCGAACAGATGGTTGCAGGTCTTGAGTTTGAAAAGCCGCTTCCCGAGGGCTATGAGATTCCGTCTGTTGAGACGTTTCTGGCAAATATCCACGTTGCCCGTGCTCACAGTTCGGATCATCAGATGCTTCTGATTGATTCTGCGCGTGACCTCTCCAACGAGTTAAAAGATACGGAGATGCCGGTGAAGCTGATTATTGTCGATTCCCTGACCGGTCTTTTCCGTGCGGAGTATGCTGGTCGCGGGACTCTTGCCGGTCGACAGCAGAAGCTGAATCGCCACCTGCATGATCTTTTCAAGCTGGTAGACGATCTGAATGCGGTTGCCATCGTTACAAATCAGGTTATGTCAAACCCGGGTGTTTTCTTCGGAGATCCAACAAAGCCGATCGGTGGAAACATTGTCGGTCACTCGGCAACATTCCGGTTATATCTCCGAAAGAGCAAGGCTGGTAAACGTATTGCGCGGCTTGTTGACAGTCCGAACCTCCCCGAAGGAGAGGCAACGTTTATGGTTGAAACCGCAGGTATCAAACCCTGCTAACGGGTATAGCGGCGAGTATTATCTCAAAAATACCCATTTTTAGAGCTCGGATTGTGATAACATGATGACCCCTGAAATGTTACCAAACGAGTATATCGGGATGTATGCAAAAGAGAACACCCGGTATCAAAAACAGTTTGCAATCAAACGATTTTTGAAAGTATATTTGGGGCACGATGTTTTGGATCTGAACTCTGCTATGCAGGAGTATCTGGTGCGTGACGAGCGGCAGATCGCAGCTGATCTTACCCGGTACCAGCTGCACCCCTCATTCAGGAATCTTGCACCTAAAACGAGATCACTCTACACATCGTTGGTCATCACGTATTTTGAAGATTGTTGCAATATATCTCTCTCCGGTCTGCAGAAAAAGATGATGAGGAAGGCGGTCAAGGAGAAAGTTCGGGCTGTCACCATCGATGCGAACCCGACGCGTGAGATGATACGAAAGATCATCAATCACTGTAATGAGCGGCACACAGCTGAAATACTTATCAGCGTGTCATCTGGTCTGCGTTTTGGAGAAATACTGCAGTTGCAGCATGATGATATCGACTATACAACAATACCTGTGACCATCCATCTCCGAGGAGAAACCACAAAGAGCGGAGAGCCGAGGATAACGTATCTCTCTGGCGAGGCGGTGGATGCGCTTAAAACCTATTACCGTGTTCGTGACTCAATGATCCAGAAAAGTGATCGGGAAAAACGGCGTGGACGCCCCGACTGTGCCACAGATACTTCCTTGGTATTTCCGTGGTCAATGAATAATGAGGGGAAACTGATATCAGATGCCATTGTTCTCGCAGGATTTACGGAAAAGGACAAGAGGACAGGACGATATAAGGTGCATTTTCATTTGTGGAGGAAGTATTTCCTGACGCAGGCAAAAAGGTACGCCAATCCCGCGTTTGTTGAGGCATGGGCTGGGCACTCCGGCTATTTGTCCTCATCTTATCATCGACCATCAAACGAAGAGGACAGGGCGGAATATCTGAAGGCAGAGATTGCACTGACAATCAACATCCCCGATGATTACATGCAGATCAAACTGGAACAGCAGGCAGAAATGGACGAGCTCCGGAAAAATAACGAACGGCTTACGTCAATGCTGCACATTATGCAGAGCCAGATGGAGACGATGCAATCACAACAGAAAGAACTGATAGCATCTCAGCGGGTTGGGGGAGGTAACCCCTACTATCCCTGCGATACGAATGACAGTGAGTCGGACTGAGCACTTTCACACCACGCGGTCAGGGGTTTATAACCCACCGTGACGAGGTAATAATCAGGCAGGTTGGTTCCCCCTACCTGCCGCACACCCTTATTTTTAGAGTTTCTGTAACTTCCGGGCAATGACCGGAATTGAACACTGGTTTGATTCCGGAAGATACCACTCGCACTTCTCTTTGATACAACCACAGTAACTGTATTTTCCAATCGACTGAACAACATTCAATGGACATGCTTTCGTTGTTGCAATTTCTGCAGGGATCGGTATAAGGGCCATACCATTACTTGAGACGGGATACACATTATGCTCATCCCATTGATGCTCTGACCCTCCTGAGCATCTGGACATCAGCGGCCCGTGCACCCTTTTTGGATGCTTCATCGATAATCGCGTCCAGTTCATTCGGAGAGAGTGACTTCGGGTTGATAGTGATATTGTAGGTCTCATGGAGCGATGTGGATGCTGAGGTGTTTGAAACCTCTGTCAATGCCTGTACTGACTGCTGCATACGATACAACGGATTTTCCAATGTTCCCGTTGCTGCCTGAGCCAGCGTAATGCTCCATCCAATAGGATTTGAGAGCCTGAATGCCCATTCGATGAACGGCCAAAGGGGATGACTTGTAACCGAATCCCAGATATTGGTGATCGTATCAGGCAAGGTCGTGACCCAGCTCACAAATCCTTGGACTGCATCTGAAAGTCCCGTAAACCCTGAGAGGATATATGGAAGGATTCCTCCACCTAACCAATTCAAGAACTTGCCAAGTACACTGTCATCCCACCCATTCTGTGCCACATCCCAAAGCAACCAGCATGCACCGATAATTGCACCAATTACGGCAATAAGCGGGAGGAAGGGGGCCATAAATGCCCATGCTGCGACAGCTCCCGCAGAGAGTGATGCTGTTAGACCTGTGATACCTCCTGTTGCAGCAATGCTGGCTGGAAGAAGTGTACTTATCCCAATGCCCAGCCCAGATAACTGTGTTTTCAGCATCATTACTGCCACAACCTGCAGAGCAATCGATCCCGTCAGCCCCATCACCGCAGTTCCCGCAGCGCCTACCACCCCGATCACTCCAAGTACCGGCGCCGGCAACCCGCTCACCGCATTCGCCATGGCCGTCACCGAATCATACCATACTTGCATTGCCGGAGCTGCCCCGCCGGCAATCGCCATGTTCATATCCTTAATGGCCGCCGTCGACGTCTGAATGCTGCTGCCCAGACTCTTCTGCTTTTCGCCTGCCATGTCGATAACCGACTGACCTTTCACTATCACCGCATACAGCATCGCGGACGCCTGCTGCTCCTCAGTCAGTGCATCAGCCGAAAGACCGAGATTCTCAGCATACATCTTGTTCGCTTCACTGACGGTCACCATGATACCCAGATTGTCCAGGATCATCTGGGACTGCCTGGCAATACCGGTCACAATATCGTTGAACATGGCCGTAGTATCCCCGCCCTGTACTCTGGCAGCTGCCTCGGCGATCTCAGCCAGACGGGGCAGCGTCTCCGCATCAATGCCGAACCCGATAGCCCGGTTTGCACTCTTCACCATATCCGCCGCTGCAACAGCCCCGCCGGTTGCCTCCTTCATCTGCTGCAGCAGACGATCCGTATCCTCCCCCACATTACGAGTCATGATACCATAGCCGCTGGAATATGCGGCGAACACCTTAGACTGCGACGAAAAATACCAGGCCCCCGCCATACCCACTGCCGTCAGGGCCGCACCTACCGCCAGCAGAGCTCCACGGAACTGATCAGCCTCCCGTTTCGCCTGCTCCATCGCTACCTCTTCCCTTTCGATCTCCTCCGTAGTTTTCTGGATTGCCTTCTCCAGATGCAGCTGCGTACTTGCAGTCGATACCGTCGTCGCCGTCAGCCCGATTGCCTGCCTTTCAGCTCCGGATAACCCGGCAGCGTATTTATACAATACCTGATTTGACGCCATCAGCGACTTGGACACATCATCTACCATACTGACTCTCACGAAGAGTGAGCGGATGATACCCTGCTTATCTGACATAGAGAGAACATCAGCAGAATGAGAGAAAAAGGAAAGTCACAAGGAATGATTCAAAAGTAGATGTTGTGCCGTTAACGGGCGACCAAACCCCGGCACAACGGAACAAAACGACCATAATGGATCGCGTTAATGATAGAGGAACGGCTTGGGAGCTGGCTCACTCTGGTTCAAATATAGTCCTGCATACCACATAATGATTGTCTCCCAGAGGAAGGTGTATAATATCCCATCACGTCATATGGATGAAGATATACCCGTGAGAGACGGAGAATAGCCCCAGAAAAAACCTTACAAAAGCAGAAATGTTGTGCCGTTAACGGGCGACCAAACCCCGACACAACGAAGGATATTAGCCCTGAACATAGATAGAGCTGAATATTAGAGGAACGGCTTAGGGGCGGGTTCACTCTGATCTCTATATTGTCTTTCAGAATATATAATGTTGTCCCAATGGGAAAAAGAGCGGAAAAGGAGGTTTGTTTTCCTCCTTTTTCTTGCTCATCAGCTCAATCCAACCGCGTATTTCCGCGGATACCAGCACCACCAGAGTGATGATGTCGATTATGTTCATTTTTCTAATATCCTGTCCGGGCCATTGGGTCTACCCGAACAAACAACATAGGATGTTTGCCGTTATAAATCCGGTAGCGATCCGCCTAACAGGGGTAAATTCTCACAAATCTATCCTCACCAGCCCATCAGCCGTCACAATCCCGAGCGACGCATGGCATGCTGAAACCGAGCGATCCCCCGCCACGCACACCGGCACGCCCGCTATCCGGAACCACCCTGACTGCTGTCCCATAGCCGTCCCGGCAGACGCCGGACAATGCCCGGGAAACGGCTGACCCCGGCACACCACACGTCTTCCCGCAACCCGCACAAACGAATTCAGTACCGGACTCGACGGCCGGATCGCATACGTCCCACCGCCATGATCTTCAGAACACGGAAGAAACGTCTCCGTATCTCCCTCGCACACCACCGGCAGCACTCACGTCCCTCCCAGCCGGACAAAGTCCACCGCCGTTGCACCGATCTCCAGTGACCCGTCGACGCCAAACCGGATATACGACCCCGACCGGTGCTGCAGCAAAAGCTCACCCGGCTCCGGCCGCAGGGCCGGAAGTGCGTCCCCCGTATCCAGCACCGTCAGCACCACCGGACTCGTATACCGGATCCGCTCATTAATCTCTGGAATATGCCCTTTCACCTCTAGCATCGGCGGAAGTTCATGCATCAGAAACGCAATCAGCACCGTATCGCCAACCATCGGAGCACCGCAGAGCCGCCCTGCCCCTGTCCCGTAAGGAAGAACCGGCACCTCCACATACTCCATCACCCGCTCGGACACCATATGCTTCACCTTCACACTCACCTGATCACCGGCCACCGCAGTCACCGTCCCGACATCCAGCGTCCGGACCCCGGCAACCTGACCACGCACATACTGCGCAATCATCTCCGCAGCGTCCATCATGCATCACCCGCCGAAGCCGACGCCTTCACCTTCATCGTCGTCGTCCACTCACTGCTGCTGTGAGCATACGCCGCCACCACATACCGCCCGGACGCACCTGGCTCCAAGCTTTCCAGCTCCACCACCATCCCTGCCGTCACCCGCCAGTTCAGGAGAATCACCACACTCCGATCATACGTATCCCCCTCCTCCGGAGACGTAGAGATCAGCCCCGTGGAAACATCAGCATGGATCATCGCCCCGAACGTCACCTCATCCGGCACAATATACCCTTCGCCCGCAGCCGTCAGAGCACGGACAGTCCGTTTCGTCTTCTTTACATCAGGATCACCATTCACCACATCCAGGCACCACTGCAACGTCACTGCCCCGTTGGGATCCGTCGTATACGGCCCACTGATCGTCACATCCAGACACTCAGCCGCCGCAAGAACATACGCCGCATCCCGGTACAGATTCCAGAGAATATCTGCAACCGCCGTCCCCTTCGGATAGATCCGCGGCTGCATATTTCGCGGCCACTCCTGATCCACGCAGCTGAACTCCGTATACCTGTCCGCACCCTCTCTCCCGTGCGTAACCGCCGCCACCTTCCCGCAGAAAATACAGCCGGCATCACCCTGGTATCCGGCCACCAGCAGCACATCATCATCCGCATGAACCGCCGCAATTGTTGCGGCCGAAAGATTCCAGACCGTAATCGTCGTTGACGCCTTGTTCTTATCCCCTGAATTACTATCCACCGCAAAATCGATATCCAGCCCGTCCAGCGTTGCAGCACCTATCTGCAGCTGAACCTGTCTAAGAAATGAGCTGCTTGTACGTGTCACTATCAACGATATGCACCTCCCGGTTCTCTGCATTCGGATACAGTGTCATCAGCGGAATCCCGGTAACCGGATCCGGCACATCCACCGCCGTCTTATCCTCAATACGCTGCGACCACAGCGGGGTCTCGTCTCCGGTCCGTCTGAGCGTAAGTGTATCATACCGCTCGCCGTCGGATGTCGCCACCGTCTGGATTGCTGCCTGATAGCCGGTACCATCATACTTAAACCGCGTCACCTCCGGTGTTTCCGCTTTGCCGAACGGGATGTTTTTCAGCAGCAGTACTTTTCCGGCTCCCAGAGTTTGATGCCTGCTGATCTGCGAAGCGACAGTAAACCGATCCATGACACCCGCGAGCCCCTCCTTCGGTTCCGCATCGGTAAACGCCTGCAGCACCTCGTCCGAGACAGGTATACTGGTATTGGTCAGGGAACGAGGGATACCGTCCCCGAGACTGTCCGCTGATGACAGGTCCATGCCGTCAATCCGCTGGATCTCCACATGGGTTTTGACGATGCGGATCTGTTCCAGCGTGATCTTGCACCGGGTCGTATCGGCTGCCGTACCGTATTCATCCGTCAGGACGGTGACTGCCATACTGCTGTACGTACCCTGCGGGATACTGATGGTTACGAGCTGCTGCGACGTCGCCAGCTGCTGCAGGATCTGATACTGTCCGGAAAACAGGGTGATCTCAGCGTCGATGACAACCGGTCCGATGACAAGATGGTCACCGGTTTTGCTGCCGTCCTCAAGCGTGTGTTTGCCGATGGTGTTCGTCTGGTCCGGCCGGATGCGGGTGACACCGAGGAATGGTGTTCCTGCAATGGTGATGTACTGCTCCATGCTTATGGGGTTGGTGCAGGAGTAAAAAAGGGAGGGA
>CAZABQ010000031.1:0-18987 GCA_964483485.1 uncultured Methanomicrobiales archaeon | reverse complement strand
GTAAAATCCGAAACCGTCAGCATGAAAGAGAAATCAGAAAATCTGTAGCCGATGTAGCCGCTAAAACCCCATTGTCTTTATTATTTCCAATCCCTTTCAAACAACAATAGGAAAAGTCCGGCTACACAAAAAATAAAATCCTATAAAAACACTCAAACACAAAATCAACCGCAAAAACAACAGGATTTTGTAGCCGACCTAATCGGCTACATCCTTCTCCTCATCAACAAAACGCCGGTCCATCACCACGTTACTCTCCATCTTCCCGCAAACCCGCATCCTCCTCCGTACATCAATCCCCCGAACACGCAGACCCGCATACAGATCAGCCGCACGCACATTCCTCCGCAGACCCCGGCCTCCCCGCTCCTCATGCACCGCCTGCTCATCCCCGAACTCCCACGCATACCAGCGTGCAAACACCTCACGCCCCGGAATCCGTGCTCCCTCCTCGGGCACCAGACACACACGCACAAACTCTCCGAGACTATCCTGCTGCCCTAACACCGTCTGCGAATCCCGAAGAATCCGTGAACAGAACGAACGCCAGAACCCGGGCTTCTGTGCACACCCCACATACTCCTGTGCCCCTGCGATCATCTTCCCAAGAAGCCAGCGATTCCCCTCCGGCGTCGAAAGCCGGTCAAGCAGCCCGTCATCCTGCGCATCCGGCGGCACATCCAGATCAAACGGCACACACACCTCGCGCCGCATCATCCCTTTCCCGCCGGACGAAAACACCGGCAGTGAGTTGGTCACCATCACCATCGTTGCATTCACCCGGTACTCGGCCTCTCCCGCATAAATCGCATTCAGGGACACCGCAGTATCACCGGTAATCCGCTTCATCAGATCATCATTCAGCACCCCGCCGCCCGCCTCGCTCACCACCACCAGCCGGCGGTGCATATGCGCCGCAAGACCCGTCTCTCGCTGAGCCGCATTTGAAACAAACAGCTCACGCGGCGGCACCCGTCCCGCAAGATCGCCTAAAGCCCGGAGAACCCACTCAATCAGCACTCCTTTTCCGTTCCCGCCTGACCCGTGAAACACAAAAAACTTCTGCGATGGGTTACCGGCAAGCAGACAGTACCCGAAAATGCGGAACAGATCCCGCACCCACGCCGAATCGTTGCACGAAATCTCCCGGAGAAACTTCTCTCCTTCGGGAAACTCTGCCGGACAATCCGCATACCGCGTCGCAGCCCGTGACCGCACAAACAGGCTCGGTCCGTACGGAACCAGATCCACACCTCCGTCCTCGTGCAGCTCAACAACACAGTCAAGCACCGGAATACCCATCACCTGATCAAACGGGCTTGCTTCACGCACACGGAAATCCTCAACACGTGACAGCAGATCCCGCTTCAGCGAAAGAACCGGACCAAAATACCCGCCAAGATCCACCATCCGCTGAATCTCGGCCTCCACATAATGCACATTCTGCCGGTAGAGACCGGAAGAGGCGTCATACACAAACAGCTTCCCGGCAACCGTTACCGGCTTAAACAGTTCGCAAAGATACTGCGAAAACTGCGGCACACGCACCTGCATCCTGCCAAGATCATCGCGGACAAAAATTTTCTCGCGCAGCTCCGCGAGCCGTAACCGGTCATCCGGCAGGGCGAGCGGATTTTCTTCGACAATACAAACCTCCGCAGAAGGAGCTGCGGGGCAAACAGGACCGGCAAATGACGCAAGATCCCTATCTTCATATTCGGAGCTGATGTTCATGATGATGTTCTGTATTACAATTGTATTCGATAAGTATTAAATGTATTCGAGAGTATACGTAGATACACACATTGCGGAAGCCTGCCACGACTGCACCGCAGGACAATACCAACCATGACATCAGAACCTCAGGGCGGAAAACCCGAAAAAAAACTCATCTCACTCCGGCTCCCGGTACCTCTCCTCGAAAAAATCGATGACTTCGCCTGGAAACACCGAACAGACCGTTCCGACACCATTGAACAGGCCTGCCGCCACTACATCACCGCCGTCCCCTGCCCAGACTGCGGAACCCTCAACGACAAAAACGGCAAACACTGTTCCCTCTGCGGCGCGCGACTCATCCGTCCCGACCAGTGGGTAGAAAAACTCCGGGCAGACACCGACGAACTCATCTTCCGTCAGCGTCAGCTCTGCGGCATCGAAAACTCCCTCGAAACATCCCTCTTCAACCTCGAAACCCGCGAAGAAGAACTCCCCGACCAGCAAAAACCCTTCCTCAGACTTCAGATAGATCAGAGCTACCTCACCCTCAAACAGATCCAGAAAGCCCTCATCCTCAGCGACACCGCCGACCTCTCCCGAGACATTCGGGAAGCAGAAACACTTCTCCAGAATCCTGACCAGACCCTTCTTCCCGCCATGATAGGCCGCATCTCCCGCAGGCTTGCCGAGATAGACTACCTCGAACATGCCGCAGAAGACCTCACCAGCCACAACAAAAAACTCCTCGAAACCCTCGGAAACGATTGACCATGCCGCGAACAATCTCCCCGCCAAAAACCCCCCGGGACTCCCTCCATCGGCAGGGCTACAACTTCATCGCCGAAGGCTCGTCCGCCGCAGTCAAACCCTGTATGTGGTGCAAACGTTCTCTTCGGGGAGGCGACCAGTGCTACAAACACCAGTTCTACGGAATCGAAAGCTGGCGCTGCGTTCAGATGACGCCAACCCTCCGCTGCAACCAGCGCTGTCTCTTCTGCTGGCGAAGCATGGAACATGAAATCACCGCAGAAACCGAACTCTCGCCGGAGGAAATCATCGACGCCATCCCCCGTGTCCAGAGAAAAGGACTCTCCGGCGACAAACCATGGAGCGATCCCGAGCGCTGGGAAACGGCAACCAGCCATCCGAACCAGTATGCCATCTCCCTCTCCGGCGAACCAACTCTCTACTCCCGTCTGCCCGAACTCATCGACCTTCTCCGCAGCGCGGGCAACAGCGTCTTCGTCGTCTCCAACGGCACCGTGCCGGAGATTATCCGAAAGATCAATCCAACCCAGCTCTATCTTTCCCTTGACGCCGCCGACCCGGAGACCTACAGAACCCTCTGCCGGCCCGTCGGCGATTCGGAGATGATGTGGACCAACATTCTCACCTCCCTTTCCCTTCTGAGGAAAAAAGAGGAGGAGGGCGTCAGAACCGCCGTCCGCACCACGCTGGTGAACGGCTGCAACGACGGCGATGCCGAGGGACTCGCCCGGCTCATCAGAAATGCCGCGCCCCGTTACGTAGAGATTAAAGGATACATGTATCTTGGATACAGTCGAACCAGATTACCAGAAACTGCCGTGCCGAACATGGACGAGATCCGGGCGTTCGCCCGGGCCGTTGCAGAGCACGCAGGCTATCAGTTACTCGATGAAAACGTACCCAGCCGGGTCGTATGTCTGGTGAGAGAACCATGAAATTCGATATTGAAGAGTTCAGACAGCGCAGAAAGACCGACTTTGAAGGAGCCTGGCATGCCGGCCCGTCCGTCATCACACCGCCGGCAGCATCCGGCATCTATCCGCGCTACGCGTACCGCAGAGCAAAAGTTCACCCGATCTTCGACACGATTGCACGCCTTCGGGCTGCCTATCTCTCGATGGGCTTTGACGAGGCAATGGTTCCGGTCTTCATCGACGAACAGGATGTCTACCGCCAGTTCGGGCCGGAAGCCGCCGCTGTGCTTGACCGTGTCTATTATGTTGGCGGTCTGCCGCGACCAAACGTCGGCATTTCCCGCGAACGCCTCGATGCAATCGCCGCAATCACCGGTAATGCGGTGGATGCGAAAACCGAGGAGAAGCTGATGAAATGCCTGCACGGCTACAAGAAAGGCAAGTTCGACGGCGACGACCTGACACACGAGATGTCGGTGGCCCTTGGTGTCGACGATGGTGTGGTGGTCCACATTCTGGATACAGTGTTCCCTGAGTTCAAGGAACTCGCGCCCGAGTCGTCGCGGACGACGCTCCGGTCGCATATGACGAGCGGCTGGTTCCTGTCGCTTGCCCAGATGTGGGACAAGAGACCTCTGCCGATTCGGATGTTCTCGGTTGACCGCTGTTTCCGCCGCGAGCAGGAAGAGGATGCAACCCATCTGCGGACGTATCACTCGGCGTCCTGTATCGTTGCAGGCGAACATGTAACGGTGGATGAAGGAAAAGCGGTTGCGGAGTCTCTTCTTTCGGCGTTCGGGTTTACGGAGTTCCGGTTCCAGCCGGATGAGAAGCGGTCGAAGTACTATATGCCCGAAACCCAGACCGAGGTGTATGGGAAGCATCCGGTGCACGGCTGGGTGGAGGTTGCAACGTTTGGTATCTACTCGCCCGCAGCTCTTGCGGAGTACGGGGTGGGTGTGCCGGTTATGAATCTTGGTATGGGTGTTGAGCGGCTGGCGATGGTGCTGACCGAGGCGGAGGATGTCCGCAGGCTTTCGTTTGCCCAGTTGTTCCCGCCGGTATACTCGGATACGGAGCTTGCAAAGGCGGTGGGTCTTCGCGAGGAGCCGCAGACGATCGAAGGACGAAAGGCTGTGCAGGCAATTGTTGCAACCGCTGCCCCGAACGCAACCGCACCGTCGCCGTGCGAGTTCCCCGCGTGGAAAGGGGAGCTTTACGGGAAGATGGTGGAGATTTCGGTTACGGAGCCGGAAGAGAACACCAGTCTTCTGGGTCCCGCGGCACTGAACGAGGTGTTTGTCAGAAACGGCGCAATACTTGGGGTGCCGGACACCGAGAAGTTCGCGGACGTCAGAGCTGAGGGTGTTCCGACCGGTCTTTCGTTCCTGTACTCGGTGGCAAATCTTGCGGTTGCACGTATCGAAGAGGCAGCACGTCTCGGCGAGGGCACGAGCGTGCAGGTGAAGATGTCAAAGCATCCAAGCGATGTGAATCTGAAGATCGAGGAGTATGCGATGCGCTACATCACGGATAATAAGAGAAAACTGGATCTTCGCGGCCCGGTTTTTATGACGGTTAGATCGATAATTATCGAATAATATTCTTTTTTTCAGGAGCCAGAGCGCATCTGCGTAAGCCGCGCCTGCAATTCTCAAGAATACTGCGTAAGAACTCACGCAGAGCTTTGAAAAAAGATTGGAAAGGAACGTTATTCCTTTACTTTAATCTCGATTCCGCCAAAGAGTTTGGAGGAGTGGTTGAATGCCCATGCACAGATTGCACCGACAATGAGACCAACAATCAGACCGATAATGGCGTACAGGACGATCAGCATGATGGTTTCCAGCAGACCGACACCCAGGCCGGGAATGATCCCAAGCTGGAATGAGAGTCCGATCATTTTGGAGATTCCCTCAAAAAATCCACCAATAGCACCAAGGACGGTAAAGATACCGCCGAGAACAAACGCCGCAGAGGAGACACCGATATACTCGATTTTCATAGTTATACCTTAGTTAAAATTTACATTTCACGTATATATACTCATGGGTTTTTGGTCTCCGAGTTCTGTTGTAAGGCAGGAGAGGAGCGCGATTGTGCCGGTTTTACTCAGCGGCTGGTTGTTGTTTCCGCACTTGGGAGAGTGAATGCAGGCGGGGCAGCCGGTTTCGCAGGAGCAGCCGGCGACCATGTCACGGGCAAGCCGGATGATATCAGGGAAGATCGCGGCAGCTTTTTCTGCGAGGCCTACACCGCCCGGGACGCCGTCGTAGATGAAGATTGCCGCGTCCCCGACGTCAGGGTGGAAGGGCGTAGAGACGCCGCCGATGTCGGATCGGTCGCAGAGGACATGTATCGGCATTGCCGCAATGAGGGCATGCTCCGCGCCGTGCAGAGCTCCGGGAATATCAGCCGGAGGAATGGCAGATTCGATATCGGGAGAGATCCAGCATGCTTTAGTGGTGAACTCCATCGGCGGGATTTCGAGAGGATGTGTTGCGATGATCTGATCGTACTCGAGGACCGCGTAGCCCATCATCCGGGTGGAGACGAGAACAGAACCGTAATGAACCTGCAAACTGCCGTGACGACAGACTTTTTCCTGCGAGAGGATGCGGATGTCGGTGGTGTGTAACGACCGCGTCCGGTAGTTGTCGGAAGATCGTTTCACGCGAATGGTAAGGGTTTTTTTGTCAATCGCCTCGACAGCATACCGTTCTCCCTGATGGAAGATGATCGCCCCCGGATAGGCTTCACGAAACATCTGATGCTCATCCATTGTTTCAAGGACCGTATTTTTGAAAACAACCGTCCATGTGCCGGAACTTCTTCCGGACAGAGAGACTTTCTGTGCCGGAGGTTCGGTACCGCAGTAGACGAAACCTTTGGGAGTGCTGGCGATGAGATGCTCCTCTTTAAGAATCGGCAGAATGTCTGCGGAAGCGGTTCCAAAGTAGGCGGCATCGCGTTCGATGCGGTACGGCAGTTCCGCTGCGGCACAGAGAATGTGCTGACGCAGGATGTAGGGGTTTTCCAGATCCAGAATCGGCTGTTCGTGGGGAGCGTCAAAGAAGGCGTCTGGACACCGCATAAAATACTGGTCAAGAGGATTTTGCTGGGCTACGAAGGTGATAAGGGCGTCTTTTCCAGAACGACCGGCACGGCCTGCCTGCTGGCGCACGGACATCATGGTCCCCGGAAATCCGCTGATGATAACCGAGTCAAGACTGCCGACGTCAATGCCCAGTTCGAGGGCATTGGTGCTGATGACGCCTGATAGATCCCCCTGCTTGAGATTTTTCTCGATGGTTTGCCGCTCGGCAGGGCGGTATCCGCCCCGATAAGAGGAGATGCTGTTGTCCGGCAGATCTTCCCGGCACCGAAGCGCGGTGATTTCCGCCATGGTGCGGGACTTGGTAAAGCAGAGGGTCTGCATGCCGTTCTGGACCTGATCGCGGATAAGATCAGCCGTTGCCGCAAGGCTGCTTTTGCCGGACGCACAGGGATTGTAGAGCCGGAACGTCTGTTTCGCCCGGGGAGAGCCGTCCCGGGAAATTTCTACCGACGAAAGACCGGTGAGGGTTTGGGCAAACACCGAAGCGCCGCCGACCGTTGCGGAGGAGAGGAGAAACTGAGGGGTCGCATCGTAGTAGCTGCATATACGTCTGAGTCGCCTGAGCAGAAGAGCGATATGGGATCCGAAAATTCCCCGGTATCGATGGGCTTCGTCAATCACAACAGTACGAAGGTTTGCCCAGAAGTCGCCCCACTGCATCCTCCATGCAAGAATCTGATGGAGTTCGTACATGTTGGTGAGAATGACGCGGGAGCCGGACCGGATCCTTGCACGTGCCTCGCGGGGTGTATCACCGTCGTAGATTGCGGGCCGGGTTTTTGCATCCAAGTCTTTGTCGAGTTTGTCAAAGACGACGAGCTGATCGCGGGTGAGGGCTTTGGTCGGATAGATAAACAGGGCGGTCGCATCACGGTTCAGCATGAGTTTTTCAAAAACCGGCAGCGCGTATGCGAGGGTTTTGCCTGATGCCGTGGGCGTGGTGAGAATGATGTTGTCCCCGTTCATGACGGCATCGTATGCATCCGCCTGATGGGTGTAGAGTGAGATGCCGCGCCGCGAAAGGTAGGCCGCAGCAGCAGGAGAAAACGCGGTCGCCGGCGTTTTGTATGCCGCAGGACGCGCTTCAAACACCCGCGTGTGGATTTCTTCAGCAGGGTCCATACATCATCTCCGTTTGTCTGGCAAGCAGAAGGGCGAGACTGGTAACATCGCTTCGGTTGTGGTCGACGATCTGCTGGAGCGGGGCCGGGTTGCCGGTCCGCAGATACTTCTGATAGTAGATCGGGACAAGGTAGCCGGGAAGATCATCTGTTCTGCCGCAGCCGAGTATGTACTCTTCCAGAGTACCAAGGCAGCAGTCAGGAAGAGAGCGGCGGAAGAGACGGCGGGAAGGATGCAGCAGATCGAAGTGGAGAGAGGGACAACATTCCCGTTCACCGTAATAGGCAAGACGGTTGTTGGTGAACGGAAGATCAAAAGACCGGCCGTTGTAGGTGACGAGGACTGGATGATTCCTCATGGTTTCTGCGACGAGTGCAAGGGCAGCTACTTCTTCGCTGATGTCGCGGAGCAGGTACTGGGTAACGCGAAGATTTTTACCGTCACAAACGCCGCATCCGAACAGAATAACCGGCGAGTGAACCATGCCGAGCGTTTCGATATCGAAAAAGAGCAGATCTTTTCTGGGAACAACTGCACACAATCCCGTGAGAAGAGGGTCCGCACCCCTGCCTTTGTGCCGGAAGAGATCGATGATCTCGGCAGGAGAACCGTTTCTGAGAACGTCTGCGATCGCGTTTGCCTCTGCCTTCCAGTTGGTTCTCCGCAGATCGTCAAGCGTTGTAATACCACGACGGCGACACAACCGTTCCCGTTCCGGCCCGATACCGTGAACGAGACTGATCTCCTGCATGAGCCGGTCACGCAGAGTATCTTCAGGAAGAGATATGTCCGGTAGCGGATGAACGGACTCAAGGATAAGACAGGAGCCGTCCGTCACGTCCATTTCCATGCTGCTTGCAACACAGCATTTCTGCTCTGCCGTCATGCTTTTCAACGATAACGCCGGGGTAAATGCCTGTTCCAGTACCTGCATCATTTTGTATTTCTGCCTCCAACAATGGTATTCATATGAGGGTTTCGGGGTTTTTGATTGATCTTGACGGTGTTGTGTACATTAACGGTGAACCCATTCCCGGTGCGCTTCCGACACTCCGGGAAATGCAGGACCGCAACATTCCGTTCCGGTTTGTGTCCAATAACACCCACCGGAGCAGAAAGACCATTGCCGCTCGTCTCGCACGATTCGGTGTCAACGTCCCGACCGAATGGATATTCACGCCGATCGTTGCAGCAGCGTCCTATCTTCGCGACGCAGGGGCTGATTCCTGCTGGCTTTTAGGAAGCCCTGATGCCGCGGAGGAGCTGCGGGAGGCGGGAATCGATCCTGCCGACCCGGACGCCTCCCATGTTCTCGTCGGTGATTTGAGCGACGTTTTAACCTACGACATGTTTGTTACCGGTTTTCGGGTACTCACCGGCAACTCAGCCAAACTGCTTGCCCTTGAACATGACCGTTACTTCAAAGGAAGCGACGGACTTCTGCTCTCGGCAGGAGCGTTTGTTGCAGCGCTCGAGTTTGCCGCAGGAGTGCAGTCGCGGCTTCTGGGAAAACCTTCCGCCGAGTTCTTCGCACGGGCGCTTGACGACCTGAATGTTGCGCCGGAAGAAGTCATCATGATAGGTGATGATCCGAGATCCGACATCGGTGGTGCGGCGGCCGCGGGAGTGCGGGGAGTTCTTGTTCTCACCGGGAAATTTACCGGCGAACTTCCCCCGGACGCGGCTGCACCGTACTGCATCATTCCCGGACTTTCCGACGTCTGGTCACTTATGCAATAAGGTAGTCTGGATCCCGGAGGGATGAGACCATATTGCCCGGAGTCCCCGCGGCGTACCAACAGAGCTTTGACAACTGGTTTTTCCGCTGGATTACGGTGTACTGTGCCGCGCGTTCTGCCATGGATGCTAATGCCATGCTTGTCATGATCAAACATCAGAACGAGAGAATATAAACCCCAGACCGCGCGTACTGAAAGTGCCCGATATCTGATCAAACCCGTATCTTTACAACCCACCGCATCCAACAACATAGCAGATTTTCCATGCTTGAGATCATCAATCTTCATGTGGAAGTTGGCGGACGCGAGGTCCTTCACGGCGTTAATTTGAAAATTAACGACGGGGAAACTCACGTTCTTCTCGGCCCGAACGGCTCGGGGAAGACCACCCTTCTGCGTACTATAATGGGATTTGGCAGCTCCCGGGTCACCAGCGGCAAAATACTCTTTAACGGTGTTGATGTCACCGAAAAGCCGGTGCATGAACGGGCACAGCTTGGAATGGGCATTATGTTTCAGAGACCGCCGACCATCTCCGGCTTAAAACTCGGGAAGTTCCTTACGGCAACCACCAAGATCAGTGAAGACCAGATTCCTGCCCTCGCTGCGCAGATGCATATGACCAAGTTCCTTGACCGCGACGTCAATGCAGGATTTTCCGGCGGCGAGATCAAGCGGAGCGAAGTTCTCCAGCTCATGGTGCAGAACCCATCCTTTGTGATGCTGGACGAACCGGAAAGCGGTGTGGATGTGGAAAACATGTCGCTTCTCGGCAACGCTGCGGCAACGCTTCTCGAAAAAGACCAGCACATGAAAAGCCGTACTAAATCCGGTCTTATTATCACCCATACCGGATACATTCTCGACTACATTGAAGCCGACGTCGGTCATGTGCTGATTGACGGTGTCATGCGGTGCAGCGGAAACCCGCGGGAGATTCTCCGGAGTGTGAAGACATCCGGCTATAAGGAGTGTATCGCATGCCAGAAATGAACGGATTTGACTCAATCAGTACAGAAGACAAAGAGCGTCTCGCCCTGACCGGTATTCAGACCGAGTCTCTTGAAGGAAGAGCAGGAAGTTTCCTTCTTGTCAATGATCATGTTCTGCACGCAGGTTCCACCACCGAAGGCGTGGAGATTATGATGATTGAGAAGGCACTTGAGACGTATGCGTGGCTGAAAGATTACTGCTGGAACATTGTTCCAAAAGATAAGGATCAGTATACGCAGTATGTCGCTGACCACCCTCAGCGCGGATACGTTATCATCGCCCGTAAAGGGGCAAAAACCACGTTTCCTCTGCAGAGCTGCATGTTCTTGCAGGGAGATTCCATTCAGACCGTCCACAATATTGTGATCGCCGAGGAAGGTGCCGAGGTTCATCTGATTGCCGGCTGCGCGAGTTCGACGAAGACGAAGGAGGGTGCTCACTATGGTATCAACGAGATTTACGTCGGGAAAAATGCGAAGGTCACTTCCACGATGATCCACACGTGGGGCGAGCAGATTGAGGTGTTCCCCAGAACGGCGACGGTCGTGGAGGAGGGCGGGACGTTTATCTCGAACTATGTCTGCATGAAACCGACAAAGATGGTGCAGATGTATCCTACTGCGTATCTGCGCGGGAAGGGTGCGGTCGCCCGGTTTTCCGGCGTGATTGTGGCGGGTCCTGGATCACATATTGATTCCGGGTCACGGGCGGTTCTTGAAGCACCCGATACGAGTGCGGAACTGGTTACCCGGGCAATTACGAACGGCGGTACGATTATTTCCCGGGGTGCGATTATTGCCCATGCGCCGCAGACGAAGGGGCACATTGAGTGTCGCGGACTCATTTTAAAGGACGGCGTGATGCATGCGATTCCGGAAATTGACGGACGTGTGGTTGATGTGGAGCTGTCCCATGAGGCGGCGGTCGGTAAGATTGCCAGGGATGAGATCGAGTATCTGATGGCACGCGGTCTTTCAGAAGAGGAGGCGACGGCGACGATCATCCGCGGGTTCCTTGATGTGCGGATTGAGGGACTGCCGGAAGCTCTGCAGCAGCAGATTGATGATGCGATTGATTCTGCGGATAACGGGTTCTGAGGTTCGATGAAGATGTATGATGCAACCCGGGCGCTCACGCCCGGGATGTATGTGTATCCGGGCGATCCCGCGTTCGTGCGGACTCCGCTGGAGACGGGAGGGGCGGCGGTCTCGGCTTTGTCTCTTGGAACGCATACCGGAACACACATTGATGCGCCGGCGCATTATTTTCCCGGTCACGCGGGTGTCGATGAGCTGCCGCTTTCCACACTGGTTACGACTGCTGAGGTTGTGTCGTTTGGCGGTCTGTTTTCCTGTACGACACCTGCTGTTTTGTTTCGTTCGGGATATCGTGAGGGAGATGCTGTTTATCCTGAGCTTGCGGAGGATGAGGCGGAGAGTCTTGTTTCCTGCGGAGTTACGGTTGTCGGCTGTGATACGCCGTCGGTCGGTAGTGATGCGGTTCACCGTATTCTGCTGGGGGCAAATGTCGCGGTGATTGAGCTTTTGGATCTGGCAAGGGTGCCTGACGGTGTTTACCGGATGGCTGCTCTGCCGCTGAAGATTGCGGGAGCTGATGCAGCTCCCGCACGGGTTGTTTTACTGGAGGATGAGGAATGATTTTGCATGATGCAGTCAGGCGTCTGTGTGAGGTTTCGGCAGGCGCCGGCTGCGAGGATGGAGAGTTGCAGTATGCAGCTCTGCCGACGCATCATATCTGCCGGTTTTGTCACGGGAGTTGTCTTGGGGTTGAGTACGGCGGACGGGTTGCAGAGATCAGTACGAGTGAGCCGTTTGCGGCGCGGATGCGGCTTGCGGATCTTTATGATGCACCGCTGAAGTCGGAAAAAACACGGGCCGCGGCGGCGGGTGCGCTGACTGCGGCGGCAGGGTTTCTGATGATGATTCGAAAACTCGGACCCTGTCCTACGGTGAATTTTGATGATTGTCTGGAGGAACTCATCGCACGCTGCGCCGACCGGCCGGTCTATGTGATCGGGGATGATATTCCGGGGCTCCGGCAGGCGTTGTTCACGGAGGAGGCTGAGCTGGTGATTGTCACCGGCGACGCTCTTCTGACCGATGAAGGGCTTGCCTCTATTGAAGAGGCGCGTGCTCTTGGAAAGGAGATGCTGTTTCTCGGCCCGTCCTGGGCCGGGACTGCGGCACTGCTTGAGATGGAACACTGGTGTCCGTACGGGACATGATATTCTTTTTTTAAAACGTATCTTCATTATTTATCGGGTTCCATTGATGTATCACGTATGTATTCCGTTATCCTTGCCGGCGGTTCGGGAACCCGCCTTTTCCCTCTGAGTCGGAGTGAGTATCCGAAACAGTTTATCCCTCTGCTTGATGAAGAGTCGTTGTTCCAGAAGGCGGTGCTGCGTGCCTGTCTCTATTCCATGCCGGATGAGATTTATGTGGTCACGAATGAGGCACATAAGTTTCTGGTGCGGGATCAGCTGGAGGAGATGGATGCGGACTGTCATATTCTGACAGAGCCTTGCGGAAAAAATACGCTTCCGGCAGTACTTTATGCGGTTTGTGAGATAGCAAAGAGGGATCCTGATGCCGTGGTTGCGGTGTTCCCCTCAGATCAGCTGATCAAGGCGGACAATGCATACACGATGGCGATTGATCAGGCCTGTGTTCTTGCAAAGACGCACATGGTTGTGTTTGGGGTTGTGCCGAACTGTCCTCATACGGGATATGGGTATATCAAACCGGGAGCTGTGCTTACGGATGGATACGCTGTTGATGCGTTTGTGGAAAAACCTGATACGCCGACAGCTGAGCGGTATCTGGCGGAGAAGTACCTCTGGAATGCCGGGATGTTTTGTTTTGGTGTTCCGGTTTTTCTTGAGGAGTGTCAGCGTCTGAGTCCGGATGTCTATGCTGCGTTTCAAAAGCCGGTACGTGAGGCATACGAATTGACGCCGAAGATTTCCATGGATTACGGGATCATGGAGAAAACCGCCCGGGCGGCTGTGGTGCCTCTGGCGTCTGCATGGAGTGATCTCGGCAGTTTTGAGGCTCTGTATTCGGTAATGGATAAGGATTCTTTAGGAAATGTTGTGGAGGGAGAGTATCTGTCTCCTGACGGTGAGAATAATCTGATTATCTCCGACAAACTGGTGGCGACGCTCGGGTTGTCGGATGTGGCGGTTGTGGATACACCGGATGTTCTTCTGGTCTGTCCCAAAGAACAGTCCCAGCATGTGGGAGAGATTACGGCACTTCTTCAGAAAAACGGCGATAGCCGTGCGGCTGCTCATACAACAGTTCACCGACCGTGGGGGAGTTACTCGGTGCTTCTCCGGGGAAAGACATACCTCATTAAGCGGCTGACGGTAAAGCCGCATGCGCGGCTTTCGTTGCAGTATCATCATCACCGTAGTGAGCACTGGATTGTGGTGAGTGGTATGGCGGAGGTTGTGAACGGGGATACGACATTTTTTGTACGGAACGGGGAGAGTACGTTTGTTCCGGCAGGGGAGGTGCACCGCCTGTCGAACCCGGGAATTTTGCCGCTCGAGGTTATTGAGGTACAGCTGGGCGAGGTGTTGACGGAGGAGGATATTGTCAGGTGTGATGATGATTATTTGAGAAAGAGTAATGAGTCACCTAATGAGATTTAGGTAGATACTCCCTATTTTTCAACACGATCCCACTGCTGAATATTTTTTCTCCGGAGAATTCCGATTAACAGATACAACTGATTAAGAATAAAACTGCTCAGAAGATTTTCCGGTTTTATCAGAGAAAATATTATCAGCAAAACAAAAAGCACCACAGCTGCCATGCTAAAGAATACCGACCAGAGAGAGAGACCGGCACAAAGAACTGCTGCGGAGACTACAAACAACAGTGGTGAGTACAGCAACATCCATTTTCGCAGCGGAAATACCTTCGTCCAGAACAGTTTTCTTTTTTCACTGTATGCCGACCGGAAAAGACGGGTACTATTTACCAATCCATCAGCCCGGCGAATTTTCTGGTGGTACTGCTGACGAAAAGATATGGGCTGTAACTCATATGCTATCGCATCAGCCGCATATATCGCCCGGTACCCGTTGGCGATACAAGTTAAGGCAAGATTGGCATCATCTGCACCTGTGGTATCGTCAATATGCGGCACTGCTGATTTTTTGAAGGCGATCAAAGGACCATTGAAGTTATATGTCGAATCAATCTGACTGTCATACTCGCACATTTTTCCGTAAACAGAACGATAAGCACCTTCTGAACCAATAACAGTTTTAGCAGAACCAACAGGAATAAGGTCGGCACACACTGCGCCAACGCTCGACTTCTGGAGGCAGGCCACAAGTATTGAGACGGCATCGGGTTTTGTGGTGATGTCTGCATCTGTGAAGATAATAATTTCATCATCAATTTTAGAAAGTATCATGTTCTGGCATCGGGTTTTCCCCAGACGATTTTCCGGCTCAATCAACAGAGACTTGACAGGACTATGTTCCAGAGCTGCTTTTGCAGCCTTACTGGTTGCCGGGTCCGCCCCATCATTTACCACATAGAGTGTGAGTTTATCTTTCGGATACTCGGATTGAAAAACATCCTCTATGCGTGTTTTAACAAGAGATCCCTCATTATATGCATTAATCACTATGCTGATATGGGGATGTGACCTGAGTTCCGGCGCAGAGATCGAAGATAGAGTTTTGATTTTCAGAAAGTAGGAAATATAGGGGTATGCAGCAACACATCCGATACTAAGTCCACATAAAATCAGGATGAGGGATGGTGCAGATATCATGTATATTGTTATTGCAGGTTGGACGAAATGATTGTTCCGTTTTCCCCAACTGATTTATCCAATGAGATACCCAGATTATACATATAATTCGTCTCCAGTGATACCTATGGATATGAGCTTTTGGAACGATCGTCGATATCGTTATGGAATCTTGGGAGGGATAGTACTTATTCTCACAGTACTTGCCTTCTGGGTGCGCATACTGCCGTTTCCGGATCTTGCCGGAACCGGCGATATGATCGCAGGACCTGATGCATGGTACAACCTGCGGCTAATTGAAGTAGCGCTTGCAAACAACTTCGGATATATCCATTTTGAGCCAATGACCTTGTATCCAACAGGTCAGGAAATCGTCTGGGGCCCCCTGTTTACCTGGATTGCAACACTGGCTGCGATAGTTGCAGGTGCCGCAACAAGACCCGAGGTCGTCACCGCAGCAAGTTGGGTTCCTGCGCTGATGGGTGCCGCGATGGTGCCGGTCATGTACTGGCTTGGTGCCAGAATCGGCAACTGGAAGACAGGACTCGTTTCCGCACTGTTTATTGCGGTGATCGGCGGACAGTATCTGTCCAGATCCCTGTATGGGCATCTGGATCACCACATCGCGGAAACCCTGTTCTCAACACTCTTCTGCCTTCTGTATGTGGTTTCCCTGTATGCTTTGAAGGATCACAAAATTGATTTCAAAGAGTATGCAACCCTGAAAATTCCGGTATTGTATGGTGTTATCAGTGGTATTGCCTATCTGTTCGGTCTCCTGACCATGTCGACCATGGTTGTGTTCGGCCTGTTTGTTGCGCTCTTCACCCTGATTCAGTTCATCATCAATCACCGTTCAGAAAAACCAATAGAGTATCTGCTTGTTCTGAATGTGATCACATTTGCCCTTGTTGTAATCGGCATGCTGATCTACGGAATACAGGATACCAGTTTCGGCTTTGCATCATACTCGCTTGGAGTACTCTGTGCCCACGTCGGCCTGATTATTGGAACGATTGTCCTCTATGTTATCTCAAAAATGCTGGCAAAGAAAGGACTCCCGTGGTATTACTTCCCGGCAGTCCTCGCTGCCATCGTAATAATTGGAATAGGCATCATGGCTGTTGCTCTCCCCTCCCTTTTCAATGCAGCAACTGGATCTCTTAACCTGTTCTTTGCGCAGGGAGCTGCACAGTCCACCATCGCAGAAATGGCATCCTGGTCCATGGAAGGTGCCTTCAACTCGTACAACTGGGCCATCCTCTTAGCTGCGGGCGGGTTCATCTACCTCCTCTACCGCGTCTGGAAACATGAAGAACCCGGAGCCTTGTTCGTCCTTATCTGGTCTGCTCTCATGATCTTTGCAACCATCCAGCATGTCCGCTGGGAGTATTACGTTGCAGCAAACATTGCCCTCCTTGCAGCAGTGTTCGTCGGATGGGCCGTCGGCTTTGCCGAAAAGGATCTGAAACAACTGATTGGAGCAAAATCTACCGAGCCGGTCGGAGATACACCGGCAAAGAAAGGCAAAAAAACTGCAGCAAAAGCAACGGCAGGACCTGACTGGATCAAAGTAGGTATCTTTGCTCTTGTTGCCATCATCGCCATAGCATTTGTTGCAACATCTGCAGCAACCGCTGTTCAGACCGGAGAAAACTACGGCAAGTACGGCGGAACTGAAAAAGACTGGATCTCCGAGGCGACTTGGATGAGTACCGGAACACCAGAAACTGGCATTGATTATCTCACCATCTACGAAAGAGATGGTTTCTCCTATCCGGAAGAGTCCTACGGTGTTATGTCATGGTGGGACTATGGTCACTACATTACCACTATTGCAGAACGTATCCCGAACAGCAACCCCTTCCAGGCAGGAGTTGCCGGAGAGTACGGTGCCGCAGCAGTATTGACCAGCACCGATGAATCGGCAGTCATGGAAAAACTGGATTATCTTGGCACACGCTATGTCATGACCGATTACCAGATGGCAGGCGGCAAATTCGGCGCAATGGCTATCTGGAACGATTCAGTCGCACAGCTCAGTCCGTACTTCTACACGTTGTTGCAGAACAACAACGGTCAGCTGTCCGGCGTACAGGCTTACACACCCGAATATTACAATACACTCACCGTCCGGCTTCAGTACTACGACGGTTCGATGACTGCTCCGGGAGACATTGCGGTTGTGGAAACCGACTCCTCGGCGAACTACAGCTATCCGGTTATCACCTCGGTGAAGGCCTATGCGACCGAGGCGGAAGCCCAGGCAGCCGCAGCCCAGTTTAATGCAGCAGGGCCTGCAACGAAGCATGCATATGTGATTGCAAACCCGTCAAGCACAGCTACAGCATATCTGCCAAGTACAACCGTTCCGGCACTGCAGCACTTCCGCTTAGTTCACGAGTCGCCGAACTATGTAATGGCCAATGGCCAGTACACCAGTCAGCCGATTGAGGGTGGAACAGCATGGGTCAAAAGCTTTGAGTACGTGCCGGGAGCAGTAATCAAGGGAGACGGTATCATTGAAGTGAACGTCACTACCAATAACGGCAGAACCTTCACGTACCGTCAGGAAAGTGTGGACGGACAGTTCGTCGTCCCGTACTCCACTTCCGGCAGTTCGTATGATGTGAAGACGACTGGACCCTATACCATTGCAGGTACCGGTGAGACCTTCGAGGTCTCCGAGGAGGCCGTGATGAACGGTCTTTCCATCAACTAAATCTTTTTTGAAAATTCTCTGCAAAACCACATCTTTATACTCCGGCACCATCCAACATACTAGCATGAGCTCGCTTGCGATCGGGCAGACCGTGCGATACGGAAGAACAGGAACCGTGGGAAAAATTGTAGCTCTGGTAGAGGAAAACGGATTCACCTTTGCCGAGCTTGACAGTACCGGACTTTACTACCGTGTCGACCAGCTCACTGCTATCAGTGATGTTGTCCATAAAGAAACGGAGAACAGGGACTTCAGAAGAGATCTCGAACAGGAACAGGAAAAGTTCCGCGAGATGAACGAAAGTGCCTGGCAGAATACTGACCAGAGTTGTGAAGGCGGAGGATAATCCTCCCCGCAGTTTTTTGAAAAAAAATTAGTTGACCGAGATTGTTGTCAGCTTTACCGACTCAACGCCCTTGAGAGCCATCAGTTTTTCTGCGATCTCCTTGAGTTTCACGCCGTCTCCACGTACGAGAATGACTTCAAGGCAGCGTTCGTCATTGACATGTGCGTGCAGAGTCGACTGAATGGCATCGCGGTGATCGTGCTGGATCTCAGTGATAGTCTGCATCAGACCACGGTGATCGTGATCATAGACCATCGTAATTACACCCTGCCGTTCACCTTTTACATCCGACATCCACTCATAATACGTGATGTAACTGCGGATTGCATCACGAATACCTTCCGAACGCGAGGAGTAACCGCGAAGTCCGATAATTCCGTCAAATTTGTCCAGCAGATTCTGTGGAAGGGATATTCCTATACGTGAAAGATCCGAGTCTCCGACCATAATATATTATATTATCGGGCTTTTCATATTTTATTCTTCTTACGTAATCTTATGCACCGAGTGGTTTTATCATACAAAGTCTGCCTGACTCTGACCCTCTGACCTCACGGGGTTATCACACAATTATATCTGTTTGGAGGTCGATTATATAAGGTAGAGGAGGTTTTGGTTTCTTTGCATGATCCTACAATACCAAACGTAAATATCGGCGTGGTAGGCCACGTTGACCACGGAAAGACCACCCTGGTCAGCCAGCTTACCGGCTCATGGACCGACCGCCACAGTGAAGAACTGAAGCGCGG
>CAZABQ010000030.1:0-19128 GCA_964483485.1 uncultured Methanomicrobiales archaeon | reverse complement strand
TCTCCGTCCGATACGCAACCAGCGCTGAGCAGGCAAATACACAGAATCGCAGCAACGGCGAGAAAAACACACTTCATTATCATAATCTATCAAACCCCCAGTCGATATACTTTATGTTAGTTTAACCTCCTGACCATCATGTGTTCAAAAAGTCCGATATTTCTAACACACCCGTGACCATGTGTTTACTGAACGAACACGCCTGCTGTCATGTGTTCAAAAAATCGAAAAAATTGAACAGATGCCCGATGACATGTTCACTGAACGAACATACTGACCCCGCCGAGAGCGGCGACAAGGACGGCGATGTTTGGTTGATCATCCGTGCTGTTATCATGCGCTATTGTCGGAGGTTTGGCATCTTTCATCGCTGTTTTGAGCTTCTTATCAAGTTTTGAGGGACTAATTGCCATAAAGTTCTCCCGACAGGACTTGAACCTGCACTCGCACCGTTATAAGCAGTGTGCATTGACCATTATGCTACGAGAGATCCAATGAAAGATGGGTTATTATACAGGTTCTACCCATCAACCTGTTTTTTTCCCGTTCTTGTTGCAACAAGAGTTGGAAATCACCAGTCGTTCTCATACCATGCCTTTCCGGAGAGGCTTGTCATCTTGTCGTCTCTGGTGACGCAGTTCGCAGGATTCGAACCTGCGGAGTTTTGCAACTCGCCGACTTTCAAAGCCGGTGCATTCGGCCACTCTGCCAGAACTGCCGATGGTGTGGATGTGCGGATTCGAACCGCAGAACTTCTCAAGACCTGACTCTAAATCAGGCGTGTTTGGCCCCTTCACTACATCCACTCGCCCTTTTCAGGGACGCGGAGAGAAGGATTCGAACCCACAAAGCATCGTGAAATGCTCGCTGCCTTCGAAGCAGGCGCCTTACCGTTAGGCTATCTCCGCTGGATACCCGCCTCCCGGACTCGAACCGGGGCACATGCTGATTGGTTCAACTGCTCTACCAACTGAGCTAAAGCGGGTTTGGGGAGGACGGGCACAGTTCGTTCATACTCTGCGATTCCCCTTACGGAGAAACAAACGCGCTGCGTCCGCCATTATTCAAAAGACACCGGTTGCCAGTGAAGGCAATTAAGGCAAGCCACCGGATGCTCCATCACGGATTTGAACCGCTATCTCAGACTCATACAGTCAATGGAGTGATACTGGCAGAGAGAGGGGGTTATTATCATTCTGCCAGCGTTTTTGATGTGTGTGAATGTGGAAACGAATGTCATCGGTGTTCAAACAACGGTGCAGTTCTTCACGGGTTTATGGTTTTGTTTAACCTCAGACCATGACTGAGAAACCCATATCTGGGACTTGAACCACAGACCTCTGAGTGCCTTCCTCCTCGTCGGGAGGAGACTTGGCCCAGTGCTCCACCAATTGGGCTAATATGGGAGAATGGGAGTTGGCGCTCCCAAATTCGATCATCATGCTGGTGCGGGTCGTCTGTCCGTTGGGGGTGTGGAACCCGGACTCCGTTACCCAATGTATCCGGCAGGATTCGAACCTGCGAACCTCTATGGAACTGATCTTGAATCAGCCGCCTTTGGCCACTTGGCTACAGATACACAGTGAGTTACACATAGGTTGACGTTTCCGATGTAATTGTTTTTGGTCTGTAAGAGATTCCGAGAAACACTGCGAATGAAGTATATTCGGAAAAGCGCGTCGAATACGACGTGAAACGATGTGTTATCATAGTGATATCACGCTGATGACTGCGAGAGGGCATGTGATTGTCGCTCAGCGGCGTTCACCGGGTTCGTAATGCAAGTATACGTTTGAAAAGAAGTTGTTTTCTCGCCGGGTTTTTGTGCGGCTGATGCAACGTTGGCCACTTTCGAAGTGCATGCGCATTGTGTGCAATATGTAGTGTTTATTGGTATGGATGCACAATAAATTACAGTGTTTACGCACACTGAATACTCCTCGTTTTTGCCGGGCACATCGAGTATGTGTCAATGAACATTGACATCATCATCCCTGTCTTCAAGGCCCATAAAACCCTCGACAGATGTCTGTCCAGCATCGTGATGCAGACTATCAAGGACGACGTCACCGTCAATCTCATCAACGATCATGTGGACGAGACCTATCAGGATATCATCTCCAGATACAATTCTGTCCTGAACATCCGCGAGTTGCGAATGCCCCGAAAGGCAGGTCTCGGCGCTGTTCGACAGTATGGAATTGATTGCACAGGTTCACCATTCTTCTGTTTTGTCGACGCAGACGACACCCTTGCTTCCGCCTTCGCCCTCGAACACCTGTTGACTGGTATCACTTCTGATGATGCAGCGGTTTGTGTTGGAACGTTTCAGGAAGTGAATGCCTGCGGGGGGTTTGACGAACATGCAGGAGATATGATCTGGGTGTTTGGAAAACTCTATCGCAGGTCGTTCTGGAAACAGTTTGATATCCACTTCCTTCCGAATTCGAGCTCGAACGAAGATACAGGGGTGCTGGCCATTATCTCAATGCTGGCTACCGAAGGTGAAATATGTGTCATTGACGAGACCGTCTACCTGTGGCACTACAACGACACCAGCATCACAAAGGCGGAAAATTGCCAGTATACTTACGACCAGAACATCACCGGATATGCCGAAAACATGGTGCATGCCATCAATCATGTGAAAACAGTATCGCCCGGTAACCCAAACGTCGCGTCGCGAGTGATGTATGATATCTGCAACCTCTACAAGATGCACGTTGAGGCAGCGGAACGAGCCCCGCATTACTTGGAGAAGAGCTGGCGGGCGAGCCGGATGTTCTATTCTGCATGCTTCCCTCAGGACGGCATACCGTTTGGACTCCTAATAGAAGCCTACGACCACGTCATGTATGGCCCTGAATTTCCGATGCGCGGAATCATTCCCTACATCACTTTGATGGATTTCATTCGTAATCTCGCAGAATCTCCATGACTCTCCATGTCTGTTTCGTGTGCATATTGTATGCAATATGTAACATTTATGTGCTCAACCCACGTATAATAGTATGTAACAACACACAAAAACGGAGTTGAATTATAAATGGAAAACGCCAGAAAGGAAGTAGTAGAAGGGACGTATCACGCCGTTCTGCTGTATGGATACGCGATCTTGGGAGCTGGACAGAGCGAGCACGAAGCACTCTTGGAGGCTCTGGAGTTTGGAGCTCAGTATACCGGCATTTGGTATGACGAGGAGACTGGTGAAGGTTTTACTATTGACAACCCACGCAGCGACGAAATCATAATGCACGAGTCATATCTGGTCAAATGTGACCGCTCGTTCTACGAAGTTGCAAAGGCCAGAAACATTCCTGCGGGATACGTAGTAGCAATCGACAATGGGTGGGCCTACTTGAAACGTCATACGAACAGGGATGTTGTATGGGCCTTCATGAGCCGAACACTTGGATGGGAAGCGCCTGCTAACTGGGTAGAACCAGAGGATGTTGAATAACCCACTAATTTTTGGCGAGGAAAAAGATGACAACGACCACAGAAAAGAAATACAGCCGCACAATCAAAGGAACGAGCGGTCGGAGCTACCGTTACAACTACGAGAAGCATCTGTTAGAATGGTTCGATCCAAAGACGAAGGAAGAAATCAGTTGCATCGGACTCGGACGCGAAAGCTTCGAATCAGATAGAAAAGGGTGGGTTGCCACCTACGACGACGAAATAGGGGAAGAACTCTACTTCCTTCAAGCTGACTTCGAGAGGTTCGGATAATGACCCCTGGAAAGAGAAACGCCCGGGAGGTTGTCGTAGACAGACTTCTGGAAACGATGGAGAAGGAAAACCTTCTCCCGTGGAAAATGTCGTGGTTCAGCCGCGATCTGCCCTATAACGCCACCACCATGCGGAGATACCGGGGAACGAATGTTATCGTTCTCTGGGCGCTTGGGATGAAGTTCAAAGATAAGGGGTTCATGACCTACAAACAGGCGGAAGCGTTGGGAGCAAAGGTCAGAACCGGAGAACACGGCTTCCCTGTGTTATACGCGACCTCCTATGCAGTGCCACTCGCTGACGAGTTTGGTGTTCCTCTCAAGACGAAGGATGGCGAACTCCGCACGAAAGACATCTGGATGAACCGATACTTCACCGTGTTCAACGTCGAACAGATCGAAGGGCTGCCAGAACGGGAACAGATCGAAGCGATGCACAGACAGGCGAACGACATCATCGCCGCGTCTGGAGCGAAGATTGAGTTTGGAGAAGACCCGGCATATCACCCCACATGGGACTACATCAGCATTCCAAGGGCAGGTGACTTCGCGACAGAGGCGGATTACTACGCGGCGTGTTTTCACGAACTGATTCACTGGACAGGTGCAGAAAGCAGACTCAAACGAGGACTTGGAGGTAGTTTTGGTTCCGAGAAATATTCGAAGGAAGAACTCATTGCAGAAATCGGAGCGGCGTTTCTGATGGCGGAATGTGGGTTGGCTGGGACAGAGGAGTCGAACGCTGCATATGTCAAAGGATGGCTGGAACGACTTCATGGGGACAAGTCGCTCATTATCACTGCTGCCACCGCAGCCCAGAAGGCGGTGGACTACCTCCTCTCCTTATCGGAGACATCAACCTGTGCGCAATGTGTGACAGAAACAAGTACTTAAATGGAATCGTGGCGGATGAATGAGTATGGTAAAAGTGACCCCTTCGGTCAGAATCACCGACCGGCAATTGAACTTCCTCAAGAGACTCGTCGACGCAGGTTATTATGCCAGCGCGGCAGAAGCGAACCGAGCAGGGATTCTGCTTTTGATGGAAAAGTATCCTGAGATTGCGACTCAGTCGTTGTCTGAGGAAGAATAACCTTTTTTGAGATAACCGTCTCTCCCGCGTGTGAGAACGCGGTGAGAGTTGGCGTTTAGTAACGGCGTTGTGTGTTTATACGTTGAGCAAACACCCCCGTCAAAACCGCTCAATATGCGCCTCATAATCATTTGAAGGAGTCTGCGCGGTTTTCCATGATGTGCGCATCCCACGACAGTTTTTCTCAGAGCCCACGGCATCTTGTGTCTCTCCGCCCCGGGATTGTATGCATATCGTGCGCAATATGTAGCATTTATATGCTCAACCCACGTATAATAGTATGTAACAACACACAAAAACGGAGTTGGAAAATGGAGACAATCAAGTTAATCAAAGAACAGTTGGAAACCAAATGAGAGCTACGACCTACTTCTGGAAACTGACTCAAGCAAAGGACGACGACGAGATTTACTCAATCTGGCTGAAATCAAACCAAGACCCAATGCTGTCAGCCAGAGAACACGACGCACTGACTGGGGTTGCGAGAGAACTATCCGAGTCAGAAAACCGCGAAACATACATAAACGCATAATCACTGGAGACGAAAAAGATGACAACGACCACGAAAGATGTATTGGAGAAATGTATCGAGTGCAGACACTTGCTCAGACAGTTTGGGACAGTAGTTCCACGCTGTGGCATCGTCTGCGGGACTCATTGCGTGTATGCGGTGGAGACGGGAAAGTGCCGTTTCGAGCCAAAGGAGGTTGAGTGACGATGGAACTCTTCGACAGCTATGACTTCGATGTCAGCGATAGTCTGGAGAGAGATCAGGCGGCTTACGAACGATCCGTTCGAGGGACGGGAGAAGAACCACTAACCCTCAATTATCAGACCCTGCGTTCGGTCATCGATGGGATTGTTGAAATCGCGTCAATCGCTGCGAGGGAGGGATACCCGACGAAGTTGTATTTTGACGAGACGATGGGGGTTTTGTCGGTGGCGGTGAAGGTGCTCACAGTTAACGAATATGAGAGATTCGCAGCTGAAATTCTCGATATACAGATGGGGATGCTCATGGGCAATCTACAGGATGTCCTGACACAGCAGAGGACGATAGCATGAATCAGGTTCGCGACTGCATCACAATCGTCGACTGTCTGACTCGTCTCATCGAGTCTGCCACATCCGAAGAGGATGTCAGTCAGCTTTATGGAGCTGGTGAGGCAGTGCTCAACTTCTATGCAAAATCGATCCAGTCGATGGACGACAGCGTGATCATAGCTGGTGAGGTTCTGGTCGATGTGTATCTGGAGGGGTTGAGTGAGGCAGCGTCTAAGCGCGCGAACGACTTACGGGAATCTACTGCATCTGTGTGACGTCACATAGATAACACACTTTTTTCAAACTCGTTTCGTGTTTTTCCTATGGAAATCACATAGATGCTATATTTACACGTTATATGCTACGTATATACAATATAATATACACATGTGTAGTATGTTGTAAAAATGTGTTACATCCATGTTGCTGACAGATACGAGTGATCATGAATCAAGATGCGGTTTACGGGACACACAGAGCGTGTGATTCAGCGCTTTTATCTGCAAAACAACACAACATACAACAGCTGTTACAATATCTGCTCAAAGCAGCAGGATACGCGTCTCTCACAGCGCTGAGCTGGCTATAACAGTGTAGGTCCAGAAGATTACTAACGAATACTAAAATCTGGATAATTAGTGATTCGACAAAAGAAGTGCGAAGGAAGGGATTCGAACCCCAGAACTCCTATGAGATCAGGCCCTGAACCTGACGCCGTTGACCTGGCTTGGCTACCTTCGCATGAGGTTTTGCACGTTGTTTGTCTTGCGGGTATTATCGCCTACTTCAGTGCCAGACCCTGAATCTGGCGCCGTTGACCTGGCTTGGCTACCTTCGCAATACTACCGATAACACCCTTATTCAGGAATGCCTTCGTGCTCTATCATATTTGCTGTTCTGATACATAAACGTAGGCATATCACATTTTGCCAGGAACCAGACCATAGATCTTTTTCCACTTGTTTGTCAGCACATATCCGGCGTTTGCCGCCCGGAGACTCTCCGTAATCACCAGTGGGTCGTCAGGCAGATGATACGTACAAATCGCAACCTTCGGAGAAAACTGTTTCAGTGTTGATTCTGCTCCCGCAAGCATCTGTCGCTCCGCTCCCTCAATGTCAGCCTTCAGAAAATCTACCCGGGAAAGTCCTTCATCCTCCACGAATGCATCCACTGTTGTCACCTGCACGCGAACCTTTCGTCCCTCCTGCGGTAGAACCATCGAAGAACCTACCAGTGTGTCCGTAAGAACCGTAAACTCTGCCGTTCCCGCCGTATCTCCCAGTGCATACGGAACAATCGTCACCTGCTCGCGCAGTTCTGGATTCATATCAAGCGTCCGGCTAAGCAGTTTGCGTGCCTCGGCAACAGGTTCAAAGGCAAACACGTCAGCTCCCCGGTATGCGGCAAGAAGGGAGAACACGCCGAGATTTGCTCCGCAGTCAAACACCACATCTCCTTGTGCGACTCTCACATCTCCCCACTCATACGGCCCTTCATCCGTGTAGCCGAACCTCCCCAGAATCCCCGGAAACAAAATATCGCCGATCTCCATCGCATAATACGCATCTTCCCGTGTCGGGTGGGAAGTCCGAGACAACACCGGCAGGCGAAGAGGGCCAATCCGCAGACAGTCCTCTTCTTTTGAATACATTCGCGAAAAAAATCTCGTGTACTGATACCGGTAGAAGTCCTCGGTCCGGTTATTTTTTGTCAGGAAATAGCGCAGACGGTCGGACAGGGGAATATGATCCACCATCTACACCGTTTCCTCTTGAAGTTCCACCGTTTCGTTTGCTGCCTCACGTTTTACAATACGGAAACTTGCAATGAATCCGATCAGGAGATTTGAATAATACATGACCAGACGCTGTAAAATTACAAACAGTCCTACCACCGATGTTGGAAGAATCAGGGAGTAAAATGCCGCGTAACTGATCTCTGCAATACCAGCACCGCCCGGCGTTGTCGGCAGCATCAGGATGATTGCAATAATCAGCTGGAAGACGATTGAGACCAGCAGATTCGGCGGGTAGCCAAGTCCCATCATGATAACCGAGGCGATTGCATACTCGCACACCCAGAACACCACTGTCAGCAGAAATCCCAGAATCAGTCCTTTCTTGGCCCGTCCGCCAAACATTTCAAACGTCAGATAGAGCCGGTCGATCGCCTCATCTATCTGTGTCGTGAGCTTTTCAATACGCCCGCTTTCCCATTTCTTGGTAAAAAATCCTGCAATCTTGAAGATAATTTTTCGGACCCAGTCAGGTCTGCTCAAGAGAACGATCAGCAGTACCAGCAGCCCTACGAAAAATCCGGTGCCGATCCAGGCGGCGGTAATCATATAATCCGGTACCAGTCCTTCTCCTCCTGCGAGTGAGAACAGCCCCATACCGACAATAACACCGATTACCAGCAGGGCTGCTTCAAGCAGCCGCTCAACTAAAACAACGGCGGTTGCATCGGCTACCGGCATCTTAGCTTTGTAGAGTTCATGAATCCGAACCGGCTCGCCGCCGACCTGCGACGGAGTAATCGACGCGATCAGTTGTCCGGCACATACCATGTTCAGGCTGTGGAGAAAGGGAATCACATATCCGAGGGCCTTACACATCACCTGAATACGTACAGCCCACACACACATCGCCAGCATATGAAGGCCAAATGCCAGCACAAGGTACCATGGATTCAGATTTTTGAGTGCTTCAACTGTGTTCTCATCAAAAGTGAGAACCATCATCACAAGGAGAATCACCATCGACAGACCGATGGAGATCCACAACCACTTCTTCTGTTTCGCGTCCATACCGTACCAGAAAACTCTTGATAAAGAATTGCTCCCTGATGATTTAAAGATAGAGTTACTCTTGGGCCTTTTTCATCGATGCGGCGGTCTCGCGTTTGACGATACGCAGACTGGCGATAACACCTACTGCCACATTGAAGTAGTACATAATCAATCGCCACAGAAGAACGAACACACCAACGAGCGGCAGAGGGACCACCAGCGAGTAGAATGCCCCGACACTGATCTCTGACACTCCTACCCCGCCTGGAGTTAGGGGAATCATCATGATCATCGCAATCAGCAGCTGGAAGATGAACGAAATCAGGAACATTGGTTCAAGACCCAGCCCCATCAGGAGTACTGAAGCAATGACGAACTCTGAGACCCAGAATGCCACCGTCATCAGCAGACCAAGTACGAGTCCGAGTTTTGATCGTCCTGCGAAGTGTCCAATGGTCACGTAGAACTGATCGACATTTTCATCAACGCTCGCAATGAATCGCTCAACCCGTTTTGAGTCCCATCTGCGGGTAAAAATACCTGAGATCTTTGTTACAATTATTTTTGTCCAGCGAGGACGTTTCACCAGCACGGCAAACAGCAGGAGCATTCCTGCGAAGAATGCTGTGGCAAGATAGGCGATACCCATATACATCGGAGGGAAGTTCAGATAGCCGAACAGTTCGCCAAGCAGATACACACCGAGAACGGTGCCGATGCCAAGGACAATTCCGTCGAATACGCGTTCCATCAAAACAACTGCGGTTGCATCGGCTGTGGGGACGTCAGCCTTATAGAGTTCGTATACTCTCACCGCTTCACCGCCAATCTGTGAGGGGGTGACTGCGGCTACCAGCATATTCGAGCAGATCAGATTCACTGAATGGAAAAACGGGACTTTATATCCAAGTGACCAGCACATCAGCTTAATCCGCAGTGCCCAGAACACAATCGAGAGAATATGCAGAAGAAACGCGAGAAGAATAAACCAGGGATTACATTTTTCCAATGCGACAAGCGTGGCCGCATCAAATGTCAGAAGAAGCATTACTACGAGTGCGACGACACTGATAGCAACTGAGATGATCAGCCATTTCTTCTGAGCTTTATTCATGGAAAAAACCTGAGGATGTATATCCGTATTGGCTATCAGTCAATAAATAGTTTTTAGGAACGCTTCACGTAGCGGTGAAGGAGAACGTCGTCAAGCCAAATCCGTTCACCGCCGTTTTCGTAGAGTTCAAAGCCCAGGTGGTAGACGATCAGGTCTGCGTTGATGCGCTTTGCAAGTTCTATCATGGGGGGGACAATCTCTGTTCCGGGCCGGACCGCATAGAGTACGTCTGCTCCAAGGTAGTAGGAAAGTGTCGGGGAAAATACGTCGTCAACCACCGCAGGCACACCGGATTCAGGATAAGCGTGAACGTCTGTACAGAGAACCGGAATGCCGGCATTCTGTACGATAACTGCTGCGATTGTCTTACCGCCGAATCCTATCTCAACCGCTGAGCGGTAGTGGTCACGGATATACTCGCCGACCTTTGTTTCAATCTGATGGACAACCACAAAAATCCCGTCCGAAATGTTCAATATGTTTATGTCCCGCCACACTGAAATTATCTACCACTATGGGAGTACATGTTTTCTGGGACAGCAGAGTTCCTATCGGTCTGAGCAGACCGGTTACCGAGGAACTTTCGGGGGTTCTTGAGATGCCTGTATCCCGCATCGATAACGGCACGTTTCCGCTCGAAGGGTTTGATCCGATGCGCCAGCAGTGCGATGCTGTAAAAATACTCACGAAGCTTGATATATTCCGCCAGCGATATCCTCAGCTTTTCAAACCGGCTAACATCGATATTGGGTATTACAATAAGTTCAATCATCTTCACGAGAAAGTTCTGCTCGTGACACCGGTGGATATTTTTGAGCCTCTGGCAGATTTCGTCTTTGGTCTTGCATACCCGTCTCTGGGAGTATCTGTTGTTTCGCCTGCACGCCTTACGAATGAGTTCTACGGTCGCCATCCTGATGACGATGCGCTCATTGATCGCATCGTTAAGGAGGGAGCGCACGAAATCGGCCATCTGTTTGGTCTTGAGCACTGTGACAACCCCGGCTGTATTATGTACTGTCCCCGCAATCTTGATGATCTGGACCGTAAACGGAAATATTTCTGCGGGAGATGCCGGATACAGCTGAACGGTCAGAAGGAAGGAGATCTGTACTGATGGAGCCTGAGGTGCCGTGGGTAACGGTGTGGGGGTATGGTGCGGACATTCGCGCGACTCCTCAGACACTCATTGTGCGGGAGAAGTCCGTGAAATCTGCGTATCCACTTTCTTCTTTTCGTCACCTCCTGATTGCCGGGGGTCATACGCTTGAGACGGCGGCAGTTGCTCATCTGATTAATCGAAACATCTCGGTTTCGTTTTTTGATGTTCACGGTGAGCCGGTGGGTTTCATCCGTCCGTCCGGGTATGAGGCGTATTCTCTTAAATCCTGCCAGCGGAATCTTCCGGTACACAGTTCGGCAATGTCAGTGATTACGTCTGCGCTGAAGTCGCGGATGATGTATCTGAATGAGCTTGCGTCAGGACGCGAGGATGGGCTGTTCTACAAGGGAGAACTCGAAATTCTGAATGATGCTTCACGGGAACTTGAGTTTTTGATTACTCTTCCTGAGCTTGGGCGGATTTTTTCTCTGACGCGTAATATGTACTACGAAATCCTTTCCCGTGTCGTTATGCCGGAGCTGGAATACCGCCGCAGGGAAAAGCCGCCGTACATGGATCCTGTGAATGCGATGTTTGCCCATGGCTATGCGGTGTTGTATGCGAGTATTGCCGTTGCAGCGACCGGTGCAGGGCTTGATCCTGAGGTCGGGTCTCTTTACGGTCGTGTAATTCCGGCAGGTAAATCCAGAGGGGCATGTGTAATGGATCTGATGGAGCCTGCGATGACGTCAATGGTTGATCGTGTTGTAGTTGATATGGTGTCTGAGGGCCGCCTTCACCGCCAGTATGAGGTAAGTTCACGCTGTATTTTGTCCGAGCGACTGATGCGGGAGTTTAACCGCCGTCTTGCGGTGTCGATTGATTCTGCGGTAATTGATAGAAACGTGATGATGTATGCCGATGGCGTGTCAAACGGCAGCGTCTGTCCACTTGTGTACTAGAGTTTGCAAAAAAAGTATTCAGCTTTCCTCTTTGAGGAATGTTGCTATCTCTTCAAGCATCGCGCCGGGTCGCTCGATTTTTTTCTCGGCGAGATTGATTACGGTACTCGGTGTTCCCGGCAGTTTTCCACCGTCGATGAGGTAGTCGTGCGGTACGTTTACCTGATCTGCGGTTACCGGCGATATCTCGCCGGAGAGGTTTGCGGAGGTTGCGGTAATCGGGCTGTCAAGCTGCCGGATTATTTCCAGCGCGACTGCGTGATCAGGATAGCGGATACCGATTGTTCCGGTTCCTCCCGACAGGTCTCCCGGCAGGCAGCTTTTCACCGGCAGGACGACGGTGACCGGCCCGGGCAGAAATTTCTGCATGAATCGTTCGGCGAAATCATCTACGTATGCGATGCCGTGGATCATGTCGATGTCGCAGACTGCGACTGATATGGGTTTCCCCATTGGCCGCTGTTTTGCTTCGTAGACTTTGTAGACGGCAGTTTCCGACAGGGCGTCGGCACCAAGTCCGTAAATGGTTTCGGTAGGATACACGACCAGTCCGTCGCGGGATAGTACGTGTACGGCTTTCTCTATTGCAGCTTCCATTGATGCTGTCACGGTGTCGCGGTCATAGCTGTACTGAGCGGAACACGGGCATGATTCATCTGTTTTTGGTGGTTTTGTCATATGTATTTCCTCATCTCTTTAAAACTCCCGGCCTTTTACCCGGCTGAGATCGAAGACGCCGATGGAGCTGATGTGCATGACTGCCATTACGCCTGCCTGAATAGGGTCGGTTACTACGAGGTCGGCGGCACCTGATGCGCTGCCGACCATTTTCAGACAGATCACGGGGATTCCCTCAGCCTGAACCGTACGGATTGCTGCGGTAATGTTTCCTCCCATAATTGATCCGGCAAGAACCAGAATTGATGCGCGGGGCAGGCGGGCAACCGCTTCTACTGCTCCGGCGAGGTTTTCCTCGCCGACCAGCGGGATGGTGTCAACCGAGATTCTCTCACCGCGGATGTTGTGGCGGTCGGCTTCGTTTACGGCACCCATTGCCACCTGCGCCACCTGAGCGCCGCCTCCCATCACAATTACACGTTTCCCAAACACTGTCGCAAAGGTGTCGTGCTGTTCAACCTCGCGGATACCGGGTATCATCCTGAGTGCTGAAATGAGGTTGTCTACATCTTCGCAGTCTTCAAGCTCAATATCGACCCATGAGTAGCCGAGGTCCGGCCCACGGGTTACGGTCTCCTGCTGGGTCAGTATGATATTCGCGTTATGTTCGGCGCAGACGGCGCCGATGTCACGCAGTATACCTTTCTGGTTCTCGGCAACGAGACTGATTGCGTAATTCCTGACAGCGTCCATAAAAATGAGTGCGATAACCGGGGATCGAACCCGGATTAGAGGCTTGGGAAGCCCCTGTCATGCCATTAGACCATTACCGCATGCAGTATGTTATTTTGCGGTTGGGGAATATAGAAGTTGCTCCTTTTCATAGTTTGATCGGGTGTGATGATGTCTGTGGAGGAGCAAGAGATTTCTGGGTTCCTTTGATGTGGTAGCGTCCTCCTTTGGATTCAACGTATCCTTTTGCTGCCAGACTGCGGAGGGATCCGGTGACTTCGGGGATTGGATGACCGATGGTGTCAGAGAGTTCTATCGGCGTCAACGGCGTATAGATAAGCGCCAGCAGAATTTCTGCTTCCGTATTGTTCTGAAACACACCGCGACCGCTGACAATGACATCGTTCATCATTTCATCGATGTCTTTTTCCACGGCTTCGAGGTGTTCGATGAGCTTTTCGCGGGAGTCGAGCAGTCTGCGTATCATCAGAATTTTGTCAGTAAGCGGCGGGACGTCCTGATCTCCGGTATTTCCTGTTTCCATGCGGTTTTGCGGCGGCTGTTCCGGCTCTTTGATCTGAACGGATAACTGGAAATCCTGCACGAGATAATAGTATTTTCTCCGTTTCTCATCCTGATAAAAGGAGATAACATCTTCTTTCTGCATGATTGCGAGATGTTCGATAACCGCTTTTGGATTGATAACAAGCCGGTCGGATATTTCCGTGACAAAGCAGGGCTTCTGTCGAAGAAGTTCTAATATCCTCCTCCTGTTCTTGTTTCCAAGAATGTCAAGGAGATGAGCTATCGCATCCTGATCCATCATATACAGCTTACATATTGTAAGTGTCGACTTCGTAAATATGTTCTGGCAGGGGATGCCCTGAAAAAAGCGTATATTTACCGGCAGCCGGTGCCGGAGCCGTCGCCTTTACCGCAACAGCCGAATTCATTCTGGACATCTTTTCCGAGAAGTCCGACCGCATCGGCACGGCAGCGCTGACAGTGGCGCATCTGGCGGACGTAGGGGGCGCACTGCTCATGCATCTGTGCTTTTTCGGCAGCAGTCGGCGGCACGATATCCTTGAACTTGTACTGGGGAATCAGCGGGATGATATTGAAGTTGAACACACCGATTGCCCCTACCTTCTTGGCAATGTCTGGGATGTGGTGGTCATTTACTCCCGGTACATACACGGTATTGATCTTGACCAGCATCTTTCGCCTGACTGCCTCCTCAATTCCGGCAAGCTGCTGCTTCAGCAGCAGCTTGGCACCTTCTTGTCCGTGATACTTTGTACCGCCGTACTCAACGAACGAGTAGATCTTTTCGCCGATTGCAGGGTCGATTGCGTTCAGCGTTACTGTGATATTTCGTACCCCATACTTCTCCAGCTCGTCAATTTTGTCGGGCAGTAAAAGACCGTTTGTACTGATACAGAGAATCGTATCTGGATATTTGTCATGAACGAGTTTCAGCGTTTCAAAGGTCTCGGGGTTTGCAAGCGGATCGCCCGGTCCTGCGATACCTACTACTTTGATGTGCTTCATCGTGGAAACAACTTCGTCAATGCGCTCAAGTGCCTCTCCGGGATTGAGGACTACGCTCGTTACGCCCGGACGCGACTCGTTGACGCAGTCGAAATCCCGGACACAGTAGTTGCACTGAATATTACATTTCGGGGCGACTGCCACATGGCAGCGGCCGAATGAATGTCGTGCTTCCGGACTGTAACAGGGGTGTTCATTGATACGCCGGAGGGTCTCCGGGTCGTACGGAAGATCCTGTGCCGGCATTTCGCCACTATTTTCCATAACTTATCCTATGGGCGATGGTCCTATATAATTCCAAGCGAAAAGGCACCCGGCAGTGCGAGGGGATTTTGTTTTCGGGCAGAAACATCGTATAGTATGTAAGACCAAACATATTGTACTCTTAATCTGAGGAATACGTATATGGTTGATATTGGCGGCCTGTTTGGCAAAAATGATCGGCAGAACCCGTGGACCCCCCGCGGTGAGCTGTCGTTTGAGAAGGGACTCTACGAAGATGCGGCGAAGAGTTTCGCCCGGGCGGTAGAGCATGAACCCCAGAACAGCTCTCTCTGGTATCGTCTTGGTGTTTCGCAGAACCGGTCCGGTCAGCATGAAAATGCCGCGAAATCTTTACAGAAAGCAACCGATCTCGACCCGAAAAATGCGGATGCATGGATTACCCTGTCCACTCTCCTTGCCGATGCGGGAAGGTTTGATGAGGCGGTTTCTGCTATCGGTCATGTTACTCTCGGCGATAGTGAGCCATACCTTCAGGAACTCAAATGCGAATGGATGGAGCGCATCGGCAGATATGCCGATGCGGCGGCAGTATGCAGTCATCTCTTGTCACTCAGACCCGAGGACCGGCGTCTGAAAACCCGACTCGCAGAACTTACGATGCGGGCAGGGAATTTTTCCGAGGCAAAGACTATGTTCGACCAGCTTGGTTCTGCCCTTGGAGAAAACCGCGGTATCTTCACCTCGTCTGCTGCGTTCTGCTGTGAAATGCTCGGCGACCGCGACGGTGCCCTTCAGCGCTATGCAACTCTTGCGGAAGGTGAGTCGTCGGGCTGGTACCGCCGCGCCCGGCTTGAGGAGAGTATGGGAAAATATCAGGAGGCAGCCGCATCCTATGGGATGGTGCAGCAGTATGCATCCGATACCGATATCACCGTTACCGTCCGGCGTGCTCTCTGTCTTTTCTGGGACGGAAACAGTCGTGAGTCGGCGGTCCAGCTCGAAAAGGTCATCGCACGCGGCTATGCGAACGCGGAGCTCTGGTATCTTCTTGGTATCGTTTCATTCCTGTCAGGAAATATGAAGCGTGCTTCTGAAGCGTTCCTTGAGATGATTCATCTCAATGCGGGTAATGCGTCGGTCTGGTACATGAAGGGATGTGCCGAGTATCTTTCCGGCAGGTATAAGGAGGCTATCGATAGTTTTGCCCGCATGGACAAGCTTGGCGGTGACGGAGGCAGACCCCAGTCCAGAATGAAGTGGTTCCAGGATGAGGACAACGATATGCAGCTGTTTAACAATCCTGCTCCGGTGGGTGCGGCGGCTATGACAAAGCCGGAGATCGGTGCGGTCAGGGTGGGGCTTGCGACGATGCAGAGTTTTGCCCTTTCTGCTCTCGGGCGGTATGCGGAGGCAGATAAGACCGCAGTGCGGGTACTTGATGCTGCGCCGGACCGTCTTGATCTTCAGCTTCTGCATGGAAAGTGCCTGGCGGCACTTTCCCATTATCAGCAGGCAGCTGATGTTGCGTCCCGTGTTATTGCTAAAGATCCCGAATCCCTCGCGGCACACGAGCTGTATGCTTCTTCCATGATGCGTATCGGCAGGTACAAGGAGGCGGCGGAGTCCTGGGAGGATATTATCCGTATGGCTCCTGAGAATAATCCGGCGTTCTTCGGTGTTGCGGATGCATGGGCAGGTATTGGAAAATATGCCGAGGCGAAAACCGCGTACTCTCATCTTCTGGAAAGTATGCCGCATGATGTTTCTCTTATCTTCGGGTCAGCTGACGCTCTTTTCCGCAGCGGTAACTATGCGGAGGCTTTATCCTATTACGAACAGGCAGTCAGTCTGTCGCCGGAAACGCCGGCAGGATACCTCGGTGCTGCTCAATGTCAGGAGATGCTTGGGAAATATGCTGAGGCAGGCGAGGCTTTCGCCGCAGCAGAACAGATTCTTCCGGGACATCCCGGTGTGCTGATTGCGCTTGCCCGGGTGCAGGCTGAGGGCGGTAACGCGGCGGCAGCTGTTGAGACGTATTTTACCGTTCTTCGTGATTATCCAACTATTCCGGGAGTCGCGGTGCAGGTCGCAAAGCTCTGCGCTGTTCTTGGCAGAAACGAAGAGGCTGCGGATGCTGTTGCCTGCGCTGTCGGGAACGGTGAGGATGGTGCTGATCTTCTGACGCTCGGCGGCGATCTCTGTACTGCTCTTGGGAGATATGATGAAGCTGCGGACTACTACTCGCGTGTGGCGAAGATTGTTCCGGGTAACGCCCATGTGTGGTTTGGTCTTGGTCATCTGCATTTAATCAGCGGCGATTTCCGCGAGGCAGCAATCGGCATGGACAAAGTTCTGGAGCTTGAGCCGAAGAATACGGGGGCACTCCGCGACAAGGCAGCGGCCCTGACGGCTCTTGGCAAGTTCCCGGAGGCTGCGGATGTCCTGCGAAAGCTTATAGATACGGATGAGAACGATACTAAAGCCATGCTGGATCTGGCGGCGGTTCTTGAGCAGACGCAGATGTATGATGAGGTTCTTGAGATTTATGCCCGGTATCTTGGCAGTGGTGCGACGAGTTCGGATGTGATCCGAAAGCTGTCTTCCATCTATCTGATTCAGGGGAACTATGATGAAGCTCTCGCGGGTTACGATATGCTGCTTGATACGAATCCGAAAGATCCGGTTACGCTTCGTCTGCGTGCTGAGGCTCTGCTTCAGCTTGGCAGGTATGAGGAGTCGGCGTCTGCTTATGCGGATGTACTTCTTGAGCGGCCGGCTGATGATGCGGCACGCTACGCCTATGCATCAGCTCTTGCCAGTGCAGGACAAACCGCCGAGTCTGTCCGGGAGCTGACCGAGCTGGTGTCTAAGAATGCGGATAATGGTACGGCACTGTTTGCGCTTGCCGATGTGCTGGGCAGGTCAGGGAAGTATCTTGAGTCTGCGAAGTGTTATGACAAGCTGATCAGTCTGTATCCGAAGAGCAGTCTTGCCCATCTCCAGAAGGCGATGATGCTGGTAAAGCTCGGGAATCTTCCTCTGTCTATTGAGGCATTTGATGCGGCGCTTCTGGTCGATCCGAAAAATCCGTTTGTACTTTCCGGTCTGGCGTTTATGCAGATGCTTTGCGGCCGGCCTGCGGAGGCTCTCGCTCAGCTGGAGAAGGCGGAACGTGCGGGTGCTGTTGATCCTGATATCTACTACTGTCGCGGTCTTATCTGTTTACAGCAGAGCAGGTTCGATCTTGCTGTGGCTGCGGCTGAAAAGATTCTGGCGGATCATCCCGATCATGTTCCTGCCTGGCATCTGAAGGGACGCGCCCTTGAGTCGTCGGGTCATCTTCGGGAGGCGGTGGAGTGTTTATCCAAAGTCGTTGAGCTTTCGGAAAGCGGAGATATCTAATCTATGCAGATTCAGATCCTGTGTGTGGGCAGGATTAAGGATGGGTATCTGAATGAGGGTATTGCCGAGTTTTCCAAACGGCTGAAACCCTACGCATCTGTTTTTGTTACTGAGCTGCCGGAGGTAAAAGTTCCTGATGGTGCGTCCAAGTCTTCAGAGATGCTGGTGAAGGTGCGGGAGGGGGAAAAAATTCTGAGTAGTGTGCGGAGCGGATTTATGACGGTTGTACTGGATCCGTTTGCTCCGCTGATTTCAAGCGAGGAGTTGTCGGCGTTGTTTGGTTCTGCTGAAATCGGGGGCAGAAATCTCTGTTTTATCATAGGAGGTCCGCTGGGTCTGTCACCGCAGGTGATCGCATCTGCTGATCGGAAGGTGTCGTTTTCCCGCCTGACCTTTACGCATACTCTGATCCGGCTGATTCTTTTTGAGCAGATCTATCGCGGGTTTCGGATTCTCAGGAATGAACCGTATCACAAATAAGGGTCCGCGGCTGTGTTCCGTACGTTCATGAGTTTACTCTTGTGGTGGCGCGGGTGAGTGGTGATGCGTGGTACTATGGGAAAAAGAACCGCGAATTGACGCCGGCTCGGAACTTACGGGCTGAAGTTTTTGGCGAAGTCTCCTCTGTGGTTTTTCTTCGTGATGGTTGTACTGTTGAACCTCCAGTATGGCACTATGAAAAAGGAACCGCGAATCCACGCGAAGCGGTGAGCAAGCCGAAGGCATGCGAAGGCTGAACTACGATTCATGAGAGACTGTGTAC
>CAZABQ010000029.1:0-19160 GCA_964483485.1 uncultured Methanomicrobiales archaeon | reverse complement strand
ATCCCTCTCTCTTTGGGAATTACCGGAGAATACTTTCACAAAGCGCTCTTGGGATGTTTGTGGATGATTTTCACGTAGCATTATATGAACCTACAACTAATATCCTAAGGTATTAGGAGGTAATTTAAAAGAAATCAGTCCGCCTAAGGCGGGTCCTGATGGAACAGACTCCTTGTTTCCAATACCTTTGGGGGGTGACCAGCATTCAGTTTAGTCAAAAACTTGACAGCCTTATGAATATTACGAAAACCACGAACACCTCTCTTGCACTCTTACTCTCCGTGGTTCCCTCCTACATCTGTCGTCTCCGAAACGGACAGCGGCCTCTTCCCAGAAACAGTGACCTTCTGCAACCCATGGGGGAATACTTTGCCGGAAAAATCACTGATACTTTTCAAAAACAGTCTATTATGCAGGCATGCGAAATGGACGGAGCATTCCCCGAGGATAAAGTTCTCCTCGCTGCGATTCTGATACAATGGCTTTCCGAAACCGATGTCAAGGAAAAGACTTCGCTGCAAACCGGTGCGGATACCTGGAAAACACCAAAGACCGGCTGCCAGTCAACGGACACGCTCTACTACGGCGGTAAAGGAAAACAGGATGCGGTTGTCAGATTTTTAACCGAGATTATCCGGCACGAAGGTACCCAGACACTGCTTTTGTTCAGTGATGAGAACATGGACTGGATGACAGAGCCGGCATTTTTCCGCCAATGGGGAACTCTTCTGATGCGGGTGTTACAGAAGGGAAATCATATTAAAATAATTCATACCGTAAGCCGCAAAGGTCAGGAGATGGATGCTGCGATACGCGGATGGCTCCCTCTCTATACCACAGACAAGATTCATCCCTACTACTGTCCGGAACCAAAAGACGGCATTTACCGGAGGACACTGTTTATCGCTCCGAAAACAGCCGCAATCAGCTCGTTTTCTATTCAGGATAATATTGATGCCGCACCGAACCTGTATGTCACCGATCCCGAGGCGATAGCTGCATTTACAAAAGAGTTCGAGGATTATATCAGTATCTGTAAACCGCTGATGCAAAAATATTCGCTGCTCTCTGCGAACTCCGCATATCAGACGATTTTAGAAGAGTGGGAGGAAACGGGCGGAACGATCCATCTGATGCCTGAGTATCTTTCGGAGATCTCCTTCCCCTCTGATTTTATGACTGCCTGCTGTAGTCGTGCAGGCCGGCAGGGTCATTCTGTGTCTGTGCAGGGAAGGGCTGAACATGTCCGGCGGCAGTTGTCGTGGTGTGAGGTGTATGAACTCATTCGTCTTCCGGACCCTGAGATGGTGATGGAGGGAAAGATCCGGGTTCCCCATGTATCCTATCCTGAGGCTCCGATTTTATGGTACACTCAGGAGGAGTTTTGTGCCCATCTGCGGCAGATCATTTTTCTTCTCAGGACATGCCCCTCCTATCACGCAGTGATTCACTCGGCGAAAGAGCCTTACGTAATGCAGGTGAAAGAGAGGACAGGGGCATTCGTTCTCGATAAAATGGGGCAAACGGCAGCATATTTTTTCAATGAACCCCTGATGACTGCGAGCTTTCAGAGTTCTCTACGCAAAAAAATACAAAGTAATTCTGTAATCTCCCGTGAGGATACGATATCGCGACTGGAGGAGTACGTTCTGTCGCTTACCGCGATGATGTGATGTCAGACAGATATCCGGCAGGCGATGGTATCAACGATGCGTCAGTTTATAGTGACCGGACCAAAGGTTCCCGCGATACCGGGGGAAGGACGGCGGTTTTTTTGGTATGGCGGCAGCAGTGCTGCCCTTACGGAGGTGATGAGACTTTGGTCAATCTTTTTTTATACTCTTTTGATCTACATACCAGCATTGGAGTCTGATGAGAGTGAAAAAACAGTTTGCTGTGATTGTACTTTGTGTACTGATGCTGAGTTTGACAGGAGTGGCGGCAGCAGAGGAGGAGGCATGGGTTAACATCAAGTCGGTTCCGCAGGAGTATGACGGAGCGCCATATATTTTTGCAGGATCGACAAACCTTCCAACAGGAAGTGTGTTGAAATTCAACATAACCTCACTCGTAAATGGAGTCTCTGAATCGGGAACAGTACAGGTTACAAACGAGAGGGATGCGACAGAAGAAGGAGCATACTATTGGAGATTCAATACACGACTGACTGAGTTTCCACCGGGTCCCTGTACGATAACCATGATCGCCGAGTCGGAGCATCCTGATATTTCAGACATTGCAGAATTTTCCCTCTCGGATATCTGGATCAAAATCGATCCGCTGCCGTTCGTTGCCGCAGACATGGACAATGTCACCTTCTCCGGGACAACAACGATTGCCGCAGGGAAGGAAGTGTTAGTGGAGATCATAAACTCGGATGCCACAACCGCCGGGCCGTTTTACGGAAGGAATGGGATTATCGATGTCCAAAACGGGACAGATACGATCCAGACATGGAATATCTCAATAAATACAACCGGTCTACCTCCAAAGGAGTATATCATAATGGTCTATGGAATTGAAGTTGACAGATCAGTCAGAGAGTATTTCATGATCTATCCGGCAGGATACGCCACGCCCGGACCGACGACCTCCCTGTCTCCGAAAGAATACTGGATAAAAATCGACCCGATTCCCTTTATCACCGCAGATATGGGCAACGTAACCATCTCCGGGACAACAACTATCCCGGTAGGGAGGGAGGTATTGGTGGAGATCATAAACACGGATGGCTCCCCAAACGGGACCAACAACCTGTTCGGACGCTCCGTGGTGACAACTATCCAAAGTGGAACAGACACAATCCAGACATGGAATATCTCAATAAATGCAACAACCCGTCTGCCTCCAAAGGAGTATAGGATAGTGGTCTATGGAATTGTGGATGATGTAAAGATCGGAGAGTATTTTATGACCTATCCGGCAGGATACACCACGCCCGGACCGACAAAAATACCAGAATCAGCAGGATTTTCGATCATCGCGACACTCGTCGCCACAGCTGCGGCACTGATCTTCTCGCGCAAGTGATGAGACTTTGGTCAATCTTTTTTTATACTCTTTTGATCTACATACCAGCATTGGGATGTGATGAACGATGCAGAAAATATTTTTCGCGGCACTGTGCATACTGCTGATGCTTGCCGGAACCGCAGCGGCAGCAGATGACACATGGATCACCATCGATCCGGTCCAGCAGCCAAAGACAGGAGAACCGTACATCATCACCGGAAGTACAAACACTCCGGATGACACGGCAATCGTTCTCAAAATATATCAGTATGACGCAGCACTTCCGATGCCGGACGGAAAAGCGATCCAAAATCTTCCCGCTACATTCACCACTACGATGATTGTCAACGGAGACGACCCGATCCGCAGCTGGTCGGTGAACGGACCGAACTCCAAATCCCTGTCTGCCGGAAACTACGGCTATGTTGCGACAGCCAGTCTGATGTATCAGGATGATGAACTGCTTGCCGTTGCATCCTTACCAAAACCGGAGTTCTGGGCGGCAGTCTATCCCATCCCCGACCGGACGGTCGGCGATGCCGTTCGCATCTCCGGCACTACAAACATTGCGAAAGGAGATACAGTTCTCCTCGAAGCGACGCAGACCTCCGGACAAAAGCCCGCGTTTCAACAGAGAGTCACCGTAGACTCCGGAGACGATGGAGGAAACACGTGGACAGTAGTGATGGACACCGCAGGATTTTCTCCGGGGACGTATGCCGTGACCCTCAACAATGTCCTGCATCAACAGGGTCCTGTCTTCAGGCTGAATCCCATGACGAACGTGAGTCCATGGTGGATCAGCTTCGACCCGCTCTCTAACCAACCCATCGGTGTCTCGTTCACCATCTCCGGCGCGACAAATTTTGCCGCAGGAACACCGCTCGACATTGTGATAAAATCATCCGGTTTGTCCGTTACAGGACCCGAATATCCGAAAGCATTCACCGGAACCGCAACGGTACAGGAAGGAGAAGCCGGTATCAACTTCTGGAGCATCGCAGCAGAGATTCAGTCAAGACATGAAGACGAGTACGAGGTGACGGTCACAGAACCGGAGACGAAAACCAAAGTGTGGAGTTCCTTCATCCAGTACCGGTCTGCCGCAGTCTCGCGGGATGGATACTGGATCACCATGAACGAAGTTCGGACATCGGGTGCAGATGATCCGTACATATTCTCCGGCAGTACAACCGCTCCGCTCGGAACAAGCGTCACACTTGAGGTGTGCCGAATTGATGCAACGATCTCCGGTACACCCGAAGATCTCTCCTCGTGCCCAAAGATATACCGTACTTCCGCAGTGGTAATTAGAGGAGAGAACGGAGTGAATCACTGGGCAATTCAGTCGGCCTTAACCCCGCATAGTCTGACAGAACCAAATGTCAGGTACGCAGCTGCGGCATTCCTTCCAGAGATGCCAAAAACTGTTTCCGCTACCCGTACTATCCACGGCTCCGGAAACTGGACAACTGTTGACGCAGTTGACGACGCCGCAACCGGTGATGTGATCACCCTTTCCGGAACAACAAACCTTCCGCCCGGAGAGTGGATCACGGTTGAGGTGTACAAAGTCGGCTGGGGAGCATCTCCAGAAAAACCGGATCAGCCGGTATTTTCCAAAGAGATACTAATCGAATCAGGATCCGTATGGTCAGCGGAACTGGACACCACGGATATTCGCATGGGAAAGTACACGGTCGTTGCTGCGGATGCCCCCTACCTTTCCGGTCCGGTCTTTTCGCTTACGGTCCCGGAGAGGCAGCAGTGGATCGCTGTTGATCCAATACCGTTTGTTACGCAAAACTCCAGCTTCACTCTTTCCGGTACAACCGGTCTTAGCAAAGGAATGCATATCTTAATCGAGGTTTTACCAAGGAAGTTTGTTGACGAGGTACTTGCCCATGATTCCAAAGCCTGCTACAGCATCGTCTCCGGAACATCCGTGACGACGACGATTGTACAAGGAGAAGACAATGTCAACATCTGGAATGTGCCAATTGACACCCGGAACTGGGTAGCAGAAACCTATGTGGTGAAAGTAATAGGAATCGAAGTGGATGTTACTGCGCCCCGTACGGAGTTTGACCTCTATCCGGAGAATTTTGTCCCGCCAAAGGAACCGGAATCGCCGAAAGAAACACAGGCACCGGGTTTTGCATTCATCGCGACACTCGTCGCCGCAGTTGCGGCACTGATCTTCTCGCGCAAGTGATGAGACTTTGGTCAGATCTTATTTATACATCTCACGTGAACATACCACACAAAGGAAGGGGACATGAAAACGGAGAAAGTATTTTTCGCGGCACTACTGTGCGGACTGATCATGTTTTCCGCAGGAGTTGCGGCGGAGGAAGAGTACTGGATAACCATCGATCCGATACCGGATCAGATGCTCGGAACAACGTACATAATCTCCGGAGAAACAAATCTGCCCGCGGGAAGCAAACTACTCTTTGAACATTACTGGGCTGACTGGGAATGCCATGACACACGTGTATGCTGCAAGCCGAAAAATTCCGGAGAGATATCATATGTAACGCAGGTACAGCAGGGTACCGGGGACACAAATCTCTGGAGTACAGTCATGAATACCTCTGAGTTCGGATATGTACGAAAATTTTTGGCAAAAATTAATTCACTCGACACACCTGCCCGAATTAGTACCACCTACAACCTCCTCGAACCAACGCCGGAAACCCCCTGGGTCATCATCAACCCAATCCTGAATCAACATCGCGGAACCACCGTCACGATAACCGGCTCCGTGTTCCAGCCGCAGAAAGGAAGACTCCTCATCACTATACAGCCGGTATGGTTCGATCACAACACCGCTCCGGACACCGTAGAACCCCTTCCCTTCGTGAAACAGATACTGGTGACTGTCCCGGAGGAACCAACAGACTATCAGTGGAACATCTCTCTTGACACGACCACGTTCCCGCCTGACATGTACCGGGTGGAGGCATCCGGCATTGACTATGATCTCGTCACGCAAAACCAAACCTTCCTCCTTTTCGGCAATGGAAATTCAGATGACTACACAATCGTAATTATCGCAAAAGAAGAAGCACCTGTCGCAGGTCTTCCCTTCACCGTACAGGGGAGTACTGACACCCAAAACAGAACAACACTGGTGTACGAACTTGTGCCGAAAGGACTCTACACATCCCTTGCAGAAATCCGAACCGGATACATCAGAACAACGCCTGCAAGAGTATACAGTAAAATTGTTGACACCGCAAACATCTGGGAAGTTACCATCGACACCGCAGGACTGAAAGCAGGAAACTACACGCTGAAAATCTCGGCACTCGACGCACCGGTCACCGCCGTAACAGAGATAGAACTGCTGAACGAAAGAGCCATGCAGATCACCAAAAAGACATCAGGATTTGGCATACTCGTGATCGCATTCACCATAGCCGTCATCTATGGAGCACTGAGGAAAAAATAATCAGATGCCGGTCTGCTTGAAAAGGCGGAGGCACCGGTCTTTGTACTCCTCCTCCGTGATCACACCGGTATCCCGCAGAAGCTTCAGCGAATCAAGACACGCATCAATCATCTCTTCTGCAATAGCATCCTGCGGCTCAAGCGTAATTGACATCGGAATAGATTTCTTCGTCTCCGCAGGCGATGACGAAGGCGCGGCAGATGCCGGCTGCTGCACACCTGCCGCACGCGGCAGAGGTGTTGGCAGTGAACACTTCACCGGTTCCTTCTCCTCCGGCTCTTTTGGAGTTGGCAGACTCTCCAGTTCCCGGGAAATAACCGCTGCCGCCTCCTCCTCAAGCTTCGCTTTTTTGGGAGACGGCTTCTTTTCTGAAACATACACCTCGGAATCATCCTCATCCTGAGGGACAAGAGGCTCTGTGGCAAGCTTCGCAAGTCTCCCTCCGCCGGAAGTCCGTGCCGGGGGATGATTCTCCGGAAGAATCAGGGCATCGCCCCCCTCCTCGTTCGCCCACTGATCATCCGTAACTCCTGCACCCTTGTCAAGAACCGTTGCATCATTAAGGGGCGACCCCATTTCTGTTCCACGCTCCTCCGCCTCTGCCGCAAGTTCAGCAGTTTCCACCATCCGCTGAATACGCGAACTGACCGCAACCGAGTTCATCTCCTCTGCAACAACCGAAACCGACTCCGGCAGATCTTCAAACACATCCTCATCCTCTAAGGCAGGAGGGAAGTGCTCGAACAGTTTCTCTGTTGGTTCATAACATCCGATACCCGGCATATCCTTATCCTCAAACAGATCCTCGGCAGGAATTGTCGGAACCGAAGAGAGCACCGGATCGTTCTCCCGCAACAGATACTCATCGAACAAAATATTCTGCCGGTGCAAAAACTTCCACTCGCCGCCGACTTTGTCGAGCATCACCTCGCGAAGCGTCAGAAGCGCCCGGCGCATCTCCTCGGCGGTGTTTCTGATACCGTTGAAAATATTTTTCTCGCCGTCGATACGGGTAACGGTAAGAACCGTCGACAGACCACGGGTAAACTTCACATGAACCTGCGCCAGATCCACGTAATTGATCACAAACAGCCGGTAGGTCACCGACGTCTCGGGATATGCCCCGAGAATTCGCAGACGCGTGAACAAAATCGGCAGATGATAGTTCTCACTACTGCGGGCATACAAAACCTCCAGTACCTCTTCGCCGGGAGGAATGTCGTCCAGAACCTCAATCGGGAGATCGTATTCATAGAGAACGTCGTGTCGCACAGTATCGTCCCAAATACTGGAGATATATTGGTGCTGGTTCTTAGTTAAACTTAGTAAGTCCACAGTGTCCAAAAGTGCATGAAACGTTTCGCGCACTCAACGCACGCGAGGTACTTTGACACCGGAACATCACGCTTTTTTCTTTCTCCGAATTTTCCTGAGAAACGCGTTGCGGCCCTCGCGGTCACCGGAAATCCACCACGGCGTCCACCCAGGGTTCCAGTGCAGAACGCACCATGTGACAATGCAGCAGATAATCGCTGAGAAGAGAGCAGCTACCGCAAAAAATCCGAAGATCGATGCACCGATAACCGGAACAAATGCCGAGGAGATCATCACGCCGTAAGAAGCAAGATGCGAACAGACAAGGATCAAAACCCAACCGAGATTGCGTTTCGTCCATGAGGTAACAGCAAGGTACCCGACCGCAGACCCGCTGCCGAGAGCAAACAAACAGAGCGGATAGCCAAGCTGCGGAAGAGCTGATGCAGGAATCAGAATACCGGTACCGATGACGGAGACGATCACACCGACACCCGCAGAAACGGCGATCCTCTGAACGGTTGGAAGTGCCCGGGTGAAATAGACAAGGGCAAGGGCAATGACCGCAGCTCCAAGGGTATAGTTGAGTGTATTAACCCAGGTGGAGAAATATACGAAAAGAACGGTCAGTAAATCCATGAGCTGCTACCATATTGGTCGCAGAAGAATATAGCGTTTCAGGGCAAGGAAAACGTGTCAGGTTGTGATTATCCCCCGTATTGTACCGGCCCGGATACAATCACACGTTTCGTTTAAAAAAGAAAAAGGGGTATTGGGTATTTACATCATTCCCGGGGGCATTCCGCCGGGCATTCCACCCATGCCGCCGCCCATTGCCGCCATCTCTTCGGGTGACGGACCTGCGGACTTTGCGGATGCGATGACGTCATCGATTCTGAGAATCATGACTGCTGCTTCTGCTGCGGATGCAATTGCCTGGGTCTTCACACGGAGCGGCTCAACAACGCCTGCTTCCCACATGTCAACTGGCTTGCCTTCAAAGACATCAAGACCGAAGGTCTTCATGCCCTTCTCGTGAGCTGCACGGAGTTCGACCAGCTTGTCAATTGGGTCAAGACCTGCGTTCTCGGCAAGAGTTCTCGGAATGACTTCAAGTGCGGATGCAAATGCCTCGATTGCGAGCTGAATACGTCCACCCTGAGTTGCTGCGTACTCACGGAGTCTGAGGGAAAGCTCAACTTCCGGTGCTCCTCCGCCTGCAACGACCTTCTTGTCCTCAACAACAACACCGACAACGCGGAGTGCGTCTTCCAGTGCACGGCCAAGCTCGTCGACGACATGCTCGGTTCCGCCTTTGATGATGATGGAAACTGCCTTCGGGTTCTTACACTTCTCAACGAAGATCATCTCTTCGCCGCCAACCTTGCGTTCCTCAACAAGACCTGCGATACCAAGTTCATCTGCGCTGATTGCATCGATCGAGGAGATCAGTGCGCCGCCGGTTGCACGGGCGAGCTTCTCCATATCGGACTTCTTGACACGGCGGGTTGCAAAGATGCCTGCCTTTGCAAGGTAGTGCTGTGCGATGTCGTCGATACCCTTCTGACAGAAGAGGACGTTTGCGCCGGATGCCTTAATCTTCTCGACGATGCCCTTAATCATGCGCTCTTCCTCATCAAGGAACAGCTGGAGCTGGTCAGGGCTGGTGATGCTGATCTCTGCGTCAACTTCGGTCTTCTTGTACTCAACGGCTGCGTTGAGAAGGAGGATCTTTGCGTTCTTGACGGTCTTCGGCATGCCCGGGTGGACACGCTCTTTGTCGATGATCATGCCTTCGACAATCTCGGAGTCCTCAATTGCACCGCCGACACGTTTCTCGACCTTGACGTTCTCGGTGTCAACCGTTCCGTCTGCGTCTGCGACGAGAGTGATTGCACGAACGATTAAGTCGCAGAGCTTTTCCTTGGATGCCTCGGCGTTCTTGCCGGTCATTGCGGTTCCTGCGATCTTGGAAAGGATTTCCTTGTCCTTTGCCTTAACGTCAATTGCAATGGTCTTAAGAAGCTCCTGTGCCTTCTCTGCTGCCTGACGGTAACCGAGCGTGATAACGGTCGGGTGAACGTCCTGCTCAAGAAGCTCTTCGGATTTCTTCAGAAGCTCGCCTGCGATGACGACTGCCGTGGTGGTTCCGTCTCCGACTTCGTCGTCCTGAGTCTTTGCGACCTCGACCATCATCTTTGCTGCCGGGTGTTCAATGTCCATCTCTTTGAGGATGGTCACACCGTCGTTTGTGATAACGACGTCACCAATGGTGTCGACGAGCATCTTGTCCATACCCTTCGGACCGAGGGTGGTTCTTACTGCACCGGCAACCGCCTTTGCTGCAGCAATGTTCATGCTCTGTGCGTCCCGTCCGCGGGTACGGGATCCGCCTTCCTTAAGAATCAGAATGGGCTGTCCGCCAAGTTGTGCTGACATGGTTATTATCTCCAAATACTCTGACGTGCAGAGTAATGTATGCAGATTAGGTTGCTTTGTGGTTCTATATAAAGTTAATTATATTGAGAGTTCGGAGAGACAGTTATGTGGGACGAATACGAAGGGACCTTCGCAGACCTTTGAGGCGCGCCTGAATCTCAGACCTGATCATGTGTACCGGAACAATGCGATGGCGATGATGCAGGACACGTACTCCCGCCCGGACTTTTTCTGACGTAGCCTGACGGAACCTGATCAGGATAATGAAGAGATGCCCAGTCGCATAAGGTACTAAGAATCGGGAGAAGAGCCAGTCCTGATTCGGTGAGATGATACTCGACACGCGGCGGAATTTCTTCATACTGTATCCTTATAATAAGACCGTCCTCTTCAAGACTTTTCAGCTGCAGAGACAGCATATGCGCGGTGATGTTGGGGAGCTGGTCTTTGATCTTTGAGTACCGGACACTGCCGTAACCGATGATCCAGATAACAGCTGCCTTCCACCGTCCGCCGATGCGGTCAAACGCAGCCTCAACCGGACAGTGATACGGATGGTTGCGGGTATTTTTTGTCATGGAAGAAAGAGCAACTCGTATGATTTAGGTACATCCTCATGTCATTTATTTCTCACGCAGAACCCAGGTATCATGTATGATACCGAATCTGACTCCTGATACTTTTTTCTATTTATGCGAAAATCACAAAAGAAGTATCCATGATATCTGAAACAGATGCCGTGGAAATTGTTGCCGGACTCATGACGGTGGCAGCAAGAACCGCGCCGAAATCCATGGGAATTGATTCGATCCAAACAAAGATCATCACCGGCAGGGAGCTGGAAACAATAGCAAAAACGATGGAGGATCAGGGAGAACAAACCGGCATGATGTTTTTCAACAGTAATGCTGCACTGGTGAGAGACGGTGACGCCATGGTGCTCATCGGAGTAAATGGCCGTCGGGCACTGGGCGCAAACTGCGGCGGATGCGGGTATGCGACCTGTGCAGAGTTTGCAAAATCCGTTTCTGAAGGAAAAAACGATACAGATTATCCGGGACCAAACTGTATCTTCAAGGTCTCGGACCTTGGCATCGCGGTCGGGTCTGCGGTGAAGTGCGCAGCAACCCATACCGTGGATAACAGAGTGATGTATACCGCAGGTGTTGCGGCACGAAAACTGTGCATGATGGAGGACTGCAGTATTGTCTACGGCATTCCCCTCAAAGCATCAGGCAGGAATATTTTCTTTGCCGGGCCGGTACAGCATTAAACTAATTTATTTTTCAGACGATGTTTTCACTGATGAGCAGTGACAAAGATTTTCCGGATTTTGCCGGCAGAAAAACTTCCGGCAGTTTTTCTCTGCCGGCTGGGAAATTTTGTCGGGAAAATGCAACGATGCCCAACCACATAGGCATCCAAGTATCGGAAGCAGTTCAAGACCTACCGGTGTCAGATGATACTCAACACGCGGCGGGATTTCCTCATACTGTGTTCTGACAACGAGACCATCATTTTCGAGACTTTTCAGCTGGCGGGAAAGGATGTGGGGGCTGATTGTCATAAGGCAGGCCTTGATGTCCGAGTAACGGACTTTGTCATAGGCGATGCACCAGATAATCAGGGATTTCCATCTTCCGCTGATACAGTCAAATGCGGCTTCAACAGGACACTGGTATGTATTTTCTTTCACAGTCATTGCTACCGGTGGTTATCCTCTTGATAATTAGGAGTTAAGTCCTCATTTCATATATGCTCTCTGTCCCCCGAAAGCAGACAGCCACCCCTTAGTAATCTCAATGATACTCAGTATCATTCGGATTACTTTTCGCTATTTTTGTTTGAAAGACAAAAAGAGACTATGGTTTCAGAAACAGAAGTAGTAAAATCGGTTGCCGGCCTGATGGTCGTTGCGGCACGGACTGCACCAAAAGCGATGGGGCTTGATTCGATTATTGCAACGGTTATTTCCGGAAATGATATCGCACGACTTGCCACAGAGATGGAAGAGTATGCCAAGGAAAAAGGCGTGGGATACTTTGCAGACAACGCAAAACAGATACGAAAATGCGATGCAATCGTTTTGATCGGCGTAAAAGGCTGGATGACCGTCGGCGCAAACTGCGGCGGATGCGGTTACCCCACCTGCAGAGAGTTCACGAAGGCTGTCCGGAGCCATTCCGCCACTGAGTATACCGAGTATCCCGGCCCGAACTGTGTTATCAAAGTGACGGATCTGGGAGTCGCACTGGGATCAGCGGTGAAGTGTGCGAGTCAGAACAATGTGGACAACCGGATTATGTACACCGTGGGTGTTGTTGCCCAGAGACTGCACCTGATGAATGCATGTACCATGGTCTATGGTATTCCTCTCAACTCATCGGGCAAGAACATCTTCTATCCAACAAAAATATAATCAAAACAGGAACACGAAAGGGTACTCCCCGACCCCCTTTTTACTGTTTATCAGAAACCATCTCCAGCAGATCCGATCCGTCGGAAACGTCCTTGAGGCGCTCCTCGCCGATCACCAGAGTTTTGCCAATCTTTTTTTCCTTCCGGTAGTCTGAGACAACGCAGAGGGAGTGCGTTCCTGAGATCTGAGAAATATTGCCGACAAGCTCTGCACGACGAACGGTTTTCTGGGCTGTGCCGTAACAGGTGAGAATAGTTTCATCCTCAAAAACCGCAAAGGCATGGAACGGAGCACGACGGAGTTCATGAACGCTGATGCCGATCGATCTCAGGCGGTCGACAGGCTGTTGATGCGGATCAGTATCGCCGCCGTGACCTGCCGGCAGAGAGGCAGGACTTTTTGCTTCGGCGAGGGGAGTGTAGCAGAAGAGATCGATCGGCATGACAATGTCATCGTCGAACAGTTCTTCAAGCCGCATGGCAACATCAAGCGTGGTTCCCATACCTCCCTCATATTTGCTGATGGTCCGTCGGGAAACGCCGAGCATATGGGCAAGGTCTCCCAGAGACATCTCCTGTGCCTCGCGGAGTTCACGAAGCCGGTCGGCATCAATGTTGACATAGAGACCGCCGGGAGACGCATAGACGAGGGGAAGTTCACCTTCCGCGAGATAGTCGTAGAGGGTAGCAGAAGATACCGCATTGATGCCGTAGCGAAGATAAATGGCGCCGCGCTCCAGTGGCGCGTCGCGCGCCCGCTCACCGATGATTAAAGGAACGGCACCAAGATGCCGCGCAATTTTGTCCAGATCCCAGGCAATGTCTTCATTGACACTGTCAATCTGGGACACGACCTTGATGACGAGCAGATGTTCACCGTCGGACGTCATCAGATCGAAACTCCGCGGACGAATCTCACAGCGTTCCGATACGTTATAGCCTGCCATGATCAGGATGCTGACCACGTTCTGAAGCAGCCGGTCGTTGGACATACAATGGTATAATCGTAATAGTAATGCAGTTCAATAAAATAGTATCGATATCATGTTCATCGGAATGGACGACACGGACTCCGCAGACGGGATGTGTACCACATATTTAGGCGCGATGCTTGCAGAAAAGCTTCAGCGCGCAGGATACCGTGTCGGAGAACTGCGGCTGGTGCGGCTGAATCCGAATGTGGTGTGGAAGACACGGGGAAATGCGGCGGTGTGTCTGGAAGTTTTCGGTGATGATACAAAAGAGGTATTTGGTCTCGCATGCAGGATCGTCGAAGAGTACGCGGAGTTCGACTGCGAAAAAACCAATCCGGGCGTGGTTGCCGTGAAGGAGAGACCCAATCCTGCGTTCTATTATCAGGCTCTGCAGAGGTTCTGTACCATTGAAGAGACGGTTCAGCGGCTGGAAGCGATTGGAGCGCAGTATCAGGGATACAAATGCGGCAGGGGACTCATCGGCGCCCTTGCAGCGGTGTCGTCGGTTCTACCGGACGCAACCTATGAGTATCTCGCATACCGGTCCCCGGACCGGTTCGGAACGCCGCGGGAGATCGAGCCGGAGAGCTTCTTCGTCTCCGCCGCAGCAACCGCACCGCACACATGGGATACCGTGGACTCTGCCGCAGGAACGGTCGTCTGCGTACCGCACGGGAAAGACCCGGTACTCTACGGTATCCGCGGCGAGTCACCGGAGTGGGTCACCGCTTCAGCAGAGTTGGTCAGGTCCGAGCAGCCGCTCTTTGGAAAAATCTGGAAAACAAATCAGGGAACTGATGCGCATCTGATTGACTATACCGGAGCGCTGGAAGAGGGACTATCATACAAAATTGCCGGTACCGTTGCAACGATGCCAAAAACCGGATGCGGCGGGCACGTACAGTTCGATTTTCAGCCGGAGACGGAGGGAGGGAAACTCACGGTGTTTGCGTTTGAGCCGACCAAGGAGTTTCGGCATATGGTCAGAAAACTTCTCCCGGGGGACGGTGTCATTCTCTGCGGCAGTTATCAGAACGGTGTTCTGCATCTGGAAAAGTTCTGTCTCTGTACCCCCGCGACCGCGGAGCTTCGGACATCCCCGAAGTGTCCGGTCTGCGGCGGGCGTATGACGTCCGCCGGACGGGGGAAAGGCTACAAGTGCCGCAGCTGTTCGGGCCGCGTTCGTGAGATCGCAAAGATGCCGCGTGACATCGCAACAGGATGGTATGAAGTTCCGCCGGGAGCACGGCGGCATCTGGCAAAACCCGTCGTCCGGATGCAGGACGAATGCCCAAAATGATGGGAAGGAGACCACTGCGGCGGAAAAGATAACCCCTTCCGCGTCAAAAAGATAGGATAACCATGACGCTTGAGGAAAAGATCACATTTTACTCGCGGGAGGATGCCGCAGAGTTTCAGAAATATCTCAAGGAGAAGGATTGTTCCGCCCGCATATCAGTAGAGCATCTCTTCTCCGGGACTCCCTATTTCGAAGGAACCATCGCCGCATTTGCAGCACTCATCGACACTATCACTGCCAGAGAAGAGGACAGCGAACTCTCCGAGATCAAAACGGATCTGCTCAGCCGGGAAAAAACCCTTACCGAATTTTTTACCGGACACAAAGTCGGCGATATCCTGACCGATGCGACACCGTCCCAGATGCTGGCGCAGCTGGAGACAATTGAAGCAAACGGAAACGAGGATATCCAAAAGACTGCAACGGAAAAGTTCGTCAACTCGCTGATGATCCTTGGAACCCTTGAGGACAACGAGCTTCTGAGCGTCTGCGGAGAAACTCCCGAGTACACCCTGACAGGTGTCAAAGATCCCAAAGAGATGCGCGTCATGTACGCATACACCGATCTCGGCGGCATCTCCCCAGAAGATCTTGACGGCTCAGGTATTACCAGTCACGTCCGCACCTCGTCGACAACCGGCTATGTGGTTACCACGGGTCCTGAGATTGTACTCACCTCCGGTATTGATGATCTGGGAGACTTCCTTGACCACCTCGATGTCGATGATGACGAGGCAGGACGCTTTGTAGACGCGATATTTTTCAAACAGGCGCTTATTGCAAAGATCCATGAACTCGTTTCGGGCGGTATCACAACAGAAGAGGCACTGCTGAAGGCCTTTGATGCGCCTGCTTTCCCTCTGGGTGACACGGAGGACGTGATCTCCTTTGATCTGAGCGCCGACTATCTCTCAGGCGTTCTCAATGATCTCCGCAAACAGGGATTCATCAAGGGAAGAGACGGCAAGATTAAAACTTGTTAACGCAAATAATATACTTAGGTGGGGGATGTGGAGTACAAAGCAGTGTGGATACTGCTGCCCTCACCACACCCATAACTGTTTTCCAATATCTTATTGCCCTGTCTCGCCCAACTGTATGCTATCACGCTTTAGGCAAGGTACAATACATGCATAAACACTGTAATGATCCGGTCAGACAGTTTATTCCCCGCGCAGGTATGACGGTGAACGAACTTGTTCTGGAGATGGGAGGTGCGGGAGCATACAACGGCGGCAGCCTCTTCCACGCTGTGGACGTTTATGAGAAGATGCTGCAAGATCCTGATATGACGAAATTTTTCGGCCTGTCCGGTGCGATGGTTCCGGCAGGTATGGGCGGGATTGTGTCAACGCTTATCGAGAAAGGACATATCGACATTCTTACGTCGACGGGTGCAAACCTCACGCACGATTTAATCGAGGCTATCGGCTGCCACCACTACCACGGCAAAGCAGAGTGCGACGATCTGGAACTCCGGAGAGAGGAGATTAACAGAATCTATGATATCTTCCTGCCCAACGAGGCGTACGAGGAACTCGAAGAATTTATTCAGGATGTCTATACCGGTCTTCCGGAACAGCCGATCACCATCAGCAAACTTCTGCGCGTGATCGGTGAACAGCTGGACACGGGAATTCTTGCGAGCGCGGCAAAGCATGACGTTCCGGTTTACTGTCCGGCGTTTCAGGATTCGGTTCTCGGACTGCAGTACTGGATGTTTTCTCAGTTCCACAAAAAAACGATTTTAGACGCAATCGGCGATATGCATGACCTGTTAAACACGGCGTTTAACGTGAAGAAGGCAGGAGCTGTCCTTGTCGGCGGTGGTGTTCCAAAGAACTTCACTCTTCAGACGATGCTGATGACCGAGAATGCATTCACGTATGTTGTCCAGCTGACCGGTGACCGGCCGGATCTCGGCGGACTTTCCGGCGCGACACTGGACGAGGCAAAGTCCTGGGGAAAGATCGGCGAGGGCGGTGTTGGGGTGACAGTCTACGGCGATGCAACGATCACGCTGCCGATTCTTGCAACGGCAACGCTTGAGCGGCTGGAGAGGAGATAAATGGCTGACCTGCTGCTTGCACTGGACGTGAAAGGGCGTGAGGAAGCGGTCCGCGTGGCAAATGCCTGCACGGGCGAGCTTGACGCTATCAAGATAGGATATCCGCTGGTACTTTCAACCGGCCTCGGCATTGTGAAGGATCTGGCGAAAGCCGATATCCCTATCATTGCGGATTTTAAAGTGGCTGATATCCCGAACACGAACTCGCTTATCTGCGAGGAGGTGTTTGGAGCGGGATGTGCGGGAATTATTACCCACGCATTCTGCGGCCATGATTCCCTTGCGGCGTGTGTGGACGCATCACATGATCACGGCGGTGTCTGCTTTGTGGTCTGCGAGATGAGTCATCCGGGAGCGCTGGACTTTCTGAGCGGTGGTAATGCAGAGAGGATGGCGGAGATGGCAAAGGCTGCCGGAGCAGATGGTATTATTGCGCCCGCGACCCGGCCGGAGCGGACGGCTGCTCTTCGCGGTATCATCGGCAGTTCGATGAAGATTTACTCGCCCGGGGTCGGCGCTCAGGGAGCAAGTCCTGAAGATGTGAAAAAATATGTGGACGGTATCATCGTAGGTCGTGCGATCTACGAGGCAGCCGACCCCAAAGCTGCGGCACACGAGTTCCGTGTGCGGGCAAGATAACAATATTTTTTTGAAAAAATTCCTGATTTTTTCGCGGACCGGCTGATACGTTATCAGCGAGGGAATGTCCGATCTTCAGCATCAGACACGCAGTCAGTCCTTCTGTTTCGTATTCTGCGGCAAGTTCTTTGTCAAGGATCATACGGTAATTTTTACTTTCTTCAGAGAGTACATCCGTTTTATTTTCTAAGGATCTTGTGGAAACTGCCGTCCGCATCTTTCGCACACTCTGTCATGCAGAGAAAAGATACCGCCGCAGTCGCAGGTCCGCTTCAGTACTTCTTCGGCAAGAAAATTTTCGACACCGATATCTTTGGCACGCAGACTAAAGGCGATCAGGCTGACACCGTATCGTTTCACATAACTTTTGTCAAGAGATTTGATCAGGCCGCAGGGAAACTCACTACACGAAAAACAGAAGATGTATTCGTGTTCACGAACACAGGCAGCAATTCGGCAGGTGCGACAGTGATCCGGTTTCCCGGATCCTGTGTACAGGCATCCGGGACAGGAAGTTTTTGCAAGATGACGGTAACAGACCGAACAGATCATCCCGCATGCAGCGAACCCTGCATTCATTTCCGCGGGAAGTAGGACAGAAGATCCCAGGCGAGAGACTCGGCTTTTTTCTCGCTCGTCATCATCGTGTCAAGCCGGTGCGCTCCCGGAACCTCGATCTCGGTGTCGCGGGTATCCTGAATAAACATACTGACGCAGTCTTTGTAGACCTGCCATGTACCGTACGAAGTCGGTTCATATCCCCACGCACGCATGAGTGCGGCTGCCGGTCCGCTGAACGGACGGCTGCCAATGAAGGGACTCACGGCAATGGTGAACTTATGAGAGAGAGCCTCACGCACGCCGGCGCACTCAAGAATCGGGCCGATACTGGTCACCGGATTGGAGGGGCCGATAATGACACCGTCACTATTTTCGATTGCGGCGATGACCTCGGGAGTTGCCAGAAGAGGTGCGCCGCTCTCGGTCTTTCGGACAATTCCCGTAATAGGCACATTACCGCGGCGGCCGACCCAGTACTCCTGATAGTGCATCAGACTGCCGTCCTCGGTTTTGACATAGGTCGTCACTTCCTGATCCGACATCGGCAGAATTGTTGCCTGCACGCCGTACCCTTTTGCGATCTTTTCCGTCGCCTGCGTAAGCGTCATGCCCTGCCGGAGAAACTCGGCGCGGCAGACATTGGTCGCACGGTCCTTATCACCGAGCGGCAGTGGTTCAGTGTATCCGAGTTTTTCCATCGCATGAAACGTCTCAAACGAGTCACCGCGAATGCCCCACCATGAATCAGTATTCAAAAGGCCGGAAAAAAGATACTGCACCGTGTCAATGTCGGGCGAAACATACAGACCTGACATCCACACATCCTCGGCCGTGTTGACCACGACCGTGATCTCATTGTCCCGCAGAATCTGACGAAGACCGCGAATGAGTTTCGGCGTGCCGGTGCCGCCGGACAGTACCGTTATCATGATACTAAGTAGAAAGTGCTGTGCGCTAATCAAGATAGCGGATTTCCGG
>CAZABQ010000028.1:0-19446 GCA_964483485.1 uncultured Methanomicrobiales archaeon | reverse complement strand
TGGAAGAGTATTACGGAAAAAAGATCACGCCTCTCTACCGTGAAGATGTCGAGCTGCATCCGGAGCCTATCCTTGATGCGGCGGCAGCGGGCGAGGCAGTTTTTCTCACCGCAGGAGATTCGATGGTCGCAACAACCCATGCGGACATCCGTATCCGGGCTGCTGAACGGGGAATTGCCACAAAAATTATTCACGGTTCCTCCATCACCACTGCGGTCTGCGGTCTGTCGGGTCTCCAGAACTACCGGTTCGGAAAATCCGTGTCCGTACCTTTCCCCTACGGGAAATGGTTTCCGATGACACCAATAGAGGTCATCACAGAAAACCTCTCCCACAATCTCCATACACTGGTTTTTCTGGATATCCAGAAGGACAAAGAGCGGTACATGAAAATTTCCGAGGCCGTTGACCTCCTCGAAGAACAGGCATCGCGAACCGGTGCCAAAATACCGCTCTATATCGGTATCGCACGGGCAGGATCTGAGAATCCCGCAGTACACGCAGGCGATGCAGATGAGATGAGAAGTTTTGATTTTGGGAGTCCGCTGCATATTCTCATCGTCCCGGGAGAGCTTCATGACATTGAACGTGAATACCTCCGGAGGTTTGCAGGCCTGTGTTAATAGAAACCTATGGCGAAGAATATCAGTCGGCGGCTCTGAAAGCTGCTGTTGCCGTACCGGCGGGGACAGCTCTCGGATTAACTGCCTCAGAAATACTTGAGATGGTAACCTGCTATGCATATGACGGCATGGTTTTTTTCCATAAAGGAGATCTGGTCAATGCGGTTGCCTCTTTTGCCTACGGGTACGGATGGCTTGATGCCGGATGTATGCTTGGATTTGTAAACGGAACCATGTCAGGCAGTCCGGAAAATGTTACCGGAGAGATGCCTGAACCGCTCAGGGAGCACCTTGACGAAAAAACGCACCGATACAAGCGTATGCTCACCGAAGCCTTGAGCTCTGTGGTAATTCTCCCTGACACGGAGACACCGATGTATCAGGCTGCTGCAAAGATTCAAAACACTGCGAACGACGAATTCAATCGCGCAAAGGTGGTTTTATCCGACGGGGACGAAGTTGGTGCCCTTACCCATTTTTCTTACGGGTATGGATGGCTGGATTGCGGGGTGCGTTCTGGCCTTTTTGGCATTACCGGCGATCGGCACCTATTTACCATATGAATAGATTTTTGACAAAATAACACTTTTTTCATAATTATTACAATTATTTGTGAAATTATTTTTGTTACGGTCGGCAACTATTTATTCTCACAACATAATGATTCAATTGTAATAAAAGAGGTGAAAAACCAAAATGTCTGACATATACAAGAAAATGGTCGAAGAAGCGCTTGGTGCGCAGTATGCAGACGTCAATGTCCTCAAACAAAAGAGAGGTACGAAATTTTCTCTCTCTGATGCGAAACCGTACGTTGACGCAGTCGAAAAGATGACCGTCGCTGACGGTCAGAGTGCGGCAGTTATCAATCTCCACAAAGCATCAGTAAAAACTCACTTTGAGGTACTTTCGAGTCTTACCGGTTATGTCCGACCGGAAGACGATCCGTTCGTTGAGCACTACCAGACACCGGCGATTCTTGAAATACTCTGCGATGAGGATAAAAAGTTTGCAAAGAGCATGGAAATCTTTGCTGACTCTATCAAGAAGAACGAAAATATTGTCGGAAAAGAGGCGGCACGCTGCTACGCAGGATTCTACGGACCCAGCTGTGTCGTTGACTTTGCGCTGATGCCAGGGTCCACCAGCAATGTGGTCAACCAGATTCTGCAAAAGACCGACATTCCGACAGATCATAAACAGGCAATTCTCGCCGCAAAATCATGGGGTATGAACACCTCCTACGGTATCGGTGATCTGTTTGCAAAACGCATCGAATCAGGCGACACTCTTGCCGAGGCGTCCGATAAGGAGGTAAAGCAGTTGCAGGCGCTCTACAAGCACCCGATTGCGGCACAGGTTGAGCTGATGCACAACTCCGGCATGTCCTCCTTTGATCCAAAAAAGTACATGGACAACTACCGCAAAGGTATGGAATCCTACGTCAAGACAGCCGTTGATGACGGTGTCCACTACGGAAACATCGCCACAATTCCTGCCTACTGTGTGGGCGACATCTCCCACCACATCTCGCAGTCCACCTACAACATGTGTAAAGACGATGTTGTCATGGCAACGATTGAGGCAGTGACCGGTGTCATTGATAAGACTCTGCATGCAGCTCTGCCTGACGCGAAGAGCGGCTATCAGCTGCTTGACGTTGCAACCGGTGCGTCCGCAGTGGCGGCAGAGTACCTGCTGGAACTTGACGGATTTAATGCACCCATGATTGTTGACCTTCTGACCAAACGCTACCACAATCTGGTGATGATCCGGCCGACACGCGGTGCGGCGGCAGAGCTGCACAACTGCGACTTCATGGACATGATCTATCGCGGATGGAAGATTCTCGACAAGGCACACCGTGTAAAGAACGGCTCAGGAAAGGCACTTGCCGCACGTTCCGGTGGTGCACTCATTGACCTGTCGCCGATTCACGAGAATGAAGTCCTCATGAACCCGCAGCGCTATGCATATCCTGCCTGCGCCATCACGGTCAGGGCATCTGCCCTGATGCGGATTGCAGACTATCCGTGTCTTTTGACAAGCGAGCCAATTACGGCAACCATGATGACCAACATCATTGCTCTGGACAAAGGAACACCCGCAGCCCCGGCACGTGCCTGTAAGAGCTGTGCGACGGCCTGTCTGGTAGGGTCCCGCCATCAGTACTGCCAGTACCGCGAGGCTGTGTAAAATGAAGTGCTATGTGTGTGAACAGCTTGGAGTTGACCGGGAGGCAACCGGCATCTGTATCGTGTGCGGGATGGGGCTTTGCACCGAGCATATGATCCGTGCCGATGTGTCCGTGTGGGAAGGGGGATACCCCTTCCCGGCGAAGAAGCTGAAAAAGCCGATTCCGCGGATTCTCTGTCCCGAGTGTCACAATGCACTAAACGGGTGATCTCCTATGAGTGATCTTCTCAAGAGGAGTCTTGCCGAACTGGTCGGAACGATGCTCCTTGTCTTTGTCGGGTGCGGATCGGTCTGCATCCTGCTGATGCTTGCCGCAGGAACACCGGCAGGAACACCGTTTGATATCGGTATCGGAACACTCGGTGGTTTGGGAGACTGGCTTGCGGTCGGCGCGGCATTCGGTCTTGCAGTGGCTGTGGTCATCTACGCACTCGGCGGGGTATCCGGTGCCCATATCAATCCGGCGGTCAGTATCGCTCTGTGGGCGATTAAGAAATTCCCGGCAAAGGATACGGTGGCCTACATCATCGCCCAGTGTATCGGTGCTGCGATCGGATCAGCCCTGTTCCTGTTTATCGCAGGTCCGGATGCTCTTGCCATCGGTGGACTTGGTGCGACCGCACCGTTCCCGGGTATCACCATCTGGCAGGCACTGGTTGCAGAAATTATCGGAACATTCATCCTGATGCTTGCGATTATGGGTGTTGCCGTTGACCGACATGCTACCCCCGGATTTGCAGGGCTTGTAATTGGTATGGCGGTTACTGGTGTTATCATTGTAATTGGCAATATCTCCGGCGGTTCAATCAACCCGGCGCGTACCTTTGGTCCGGATCTCATCGCGACAGTCATGGGCGGATCAAATGCGCTCATTACCACGTTCCCGATCTATGTTGTCGGCCCTATCATTGGTGCAGTCCTTGCAGCATTCTTCTACAAGTATATTGCAGGACTCGACAACACCTAAATTCCTTTTTTTCCCACTCCCGCATAGTTGATAACCGGTCAGGTTTCATAGTATTAGCAGAAAATCCGGTGGTGATATAACATCCATGAAATGGTACTTTAAGCTGATACTCCCAGTCCTGTTCATTCTCGGTTGGGAAATTGCAGCAATTATGATAAATAATGCCTTTATTTTGCCACGAGTGGGGAATGTTCTTGCAATTCTGGCAACACCGTTCGCAGATATGTTCAGTTTTGGCAGTCTGGCGGAAAATTCATTTGTCAGTATCTACCGTGTATCGCTTGGATTCATCATTGCCAGTGTTATCGCAGTTCCTTTAGGAATAATTCTCGGCCGTTACAAAATACTTGAGGAGTTTTCCGACGGGATGATTCAGATCCTGCGGCCTATCCCTCCAATTGCCTGGGTTCCATTATCCCTCGCATGGTTTGGTATCGGTCTTGCCGCAATTGAGTTCATCATCGTCATCGGATGTATTTTTCCGATTCTGGTCAACACCATCGATGGGGTCAAACGCGTCAGAAAGAGCTGGGTTGAGACTGCACGAATTTATCAGGCAAGCGAGGTTCAGGTTCTGACAAAAGTTATTGTTCCCGCAGCAGGTCCTGCTATCTGGAGCGGTCTCAGGGTCGGCTTTGGTATTGCATGGATGAGCGTGGTAGCTGCCGAAATGCTGCCCGGAACAACCTCAGGTCTTGGATATCTGATTATGCAGACCTATGGATGGGGACAGGTTCAGGCTGTTATTGCCGGTATGATTGCGATTGGTATCATTGGTATTGTGATGGACCAGTTCTTCCAGTACGTCCAGAAGAAAAAGTTCGCATGGGAGGCACTGGACAAATGAGCGATTATGATAAGATCTGGGTGCGGATTAAAAACGCAACAAAGAAGTTTGAGACGCGGAAAGGAGCAGTTACTGCTCTCGAAGACGTTAATCTTGAGATTCACGACGGAGAGTTTGTCTGTCTTCTCGGGCCGTCAGGCTGCGGCAAGACGACCCTGCTTCGCATGATTGGCGGCCTTGACATCCCGACATCCGGCGAGATCACCATTGACGGAAAAGTCGTCAACGGCCCGTCACCGAAAATGACCATGGTCTTTCAGGAATACTCACTCTATCCCTGGCGCACGGTTGCCGAAAACGTGGGATTCGGTCTTGAGATGACAGGTGTTCCTCTGGAGCAGAGGAAAACAGAGGTGGAAAAACGGCTGAAACTCGTGGGTCTTGAAGCATTTGCCGATAGTTATCCGTATGAGCTGTCGGGCGGTATGCGCCAGCGTGCAGCAGTTGCGCGCGCTCTTGCAACTGATCCGGCAGTCATGCTGATGGACGAGCCGTTTGGCGCTCTTGATGCCCAGACCAGAAACAAAATGCAGCGCGAACTGCTCAACATCTGGCAGGAGACGAAAAAAACAATTCTCTTTGTGACACACAGTGTTGATGAAGCAGTCTATCTTGCCGACAGAATTGTGATTCTGACGCCGCGACCAGGCCGTGTACATGAAATCGATACGATTTCCCTCCCAAGACCGCGAGACAGAACAAGTGTTGAGTTTGCCCAGTACCGCAAAAATGTACTGCACATTATTGAAGAACTGGAAACCGGCAATCAGAACATTTAATAGGATTTCCACCAAACCTGATTAGCACATTTAGAGAGCGAGGAGTTATTCAACATGGTAAGAAAACCAGCAAGAATGTACCGCAACGTTGCCAAAAAGGCATACTGCCGCCGTGAATACATGGGTGGTGTGCCGGGCGTAAAGGTTGTACAGTTTGATATGGGGAATCTTTCAGCCGAATTCCCGGTTGCAATTCACCTTGAAGTACTTGAGGCATGCCAGATCCGCCACACTGCAATGGAAGCGGCACGTATCAATATGAACAGACGTCTGATGAAGGATGTTGGAAGAAACAACTTCCACCTCAAGATCCGCACCTACCCGCACCACGTTCTCCGTGAACACAAGCAGGCAACCGGTGCCGGTGCAGACCGTGTTTCTGAGGGTATGCGCCTTGCATTCGGTAAGGCAGTCGGTACTGCAGCACGTGTCGATGAGAGACAGCGTGTCTTCACCGTCTGGACCTCCGAGCAGTACGTTGATCAGGCAAAGGATGCTCTGAAGCACAGCGGATACAAGCTTCCTACGCCGACCCGTGTTATTGTTGAGAATTAAGCCAATCCCGGCTCTCAATCAATACCATATTTTCAATTTTCCCGCATTCCATAGCGACAGTATTAACCTTTTTCTTCTGCAATATAGATTCACATGAATCCTCTGTTGTTCGAACGCCTTGCATCTGCTGTTTTTGAGGCTACACGCGATGCGGAGATTTTTCTGCCAGTTGACGTGGAAACCGCACTGGTGAATGCAGCCGAAAAGGAGACAAATCCGGTTGCACGCGGAGAGCTTGCCAATATTTTGGAAAATCTCAGAAAGGCAAAGGACCTCTCGGTCCCCATCTGTCAGGACACAGGAATTCCCGTAGTATATCTGACCGTACCACCGGAGGTGCCGGTGACACAAGAACTCTACGATGCGGTCACGGAAGGCATCAGACGAGCAACAAAACTGGTGCCTCTCCGACCAAACGGTGTAGATCCCATCTCACGGCACAACAGCGGAGACAATACCGGCGAAGGGCTGCCGCCGGTGCATATTCTACCCGGGCACTCACTTCGAGTAACAGTGCTCCCGAAAGGGGCAGGGTCGGAAAACATGTCGCAGATAAAGATGATGCTTCCTTCTGAGGCTGCGAAAATTCCAAAGTTCGTAGTGGACGTGGTGCTTGCCGCCGGTGCCAGACCATGCCCGCCAATCGTGGTAGGGGTTGGCATCGGAGGAACGTTTGACGGAGCTGCGGCTCTTGCGAAAGAGGCACTGCTCGAACCAATTGATGTGATGGATGAGTACGAGCAGAAGCTCTGCAATGCCGTCAATACCCTTGGTATCGGACCGATGGGCCTTGGCGGTGATACGACAGCACTTGCGGTGAAGGTGAAGCGCGGGTTCTGTCATACCGCATCACTGCCGGTTGCGGTGAATATTCAGTGCTGGTGCTGCCGGCGCGGCGTCCGGGAGGTGGAACTGTGATCCCTCTGACAACCCCACTGGGGGCAGAGGTTCTGGGACTGAAGGCAGGCGACCGCGTACTGCTTTCCGGCACGATCTATACAGCACGTGATGAGGCGCATCTGAAGATCCGTGAGGAGGGATTTCCGTTCGACCCGGAGGGGGCAGTGATCTACCACTGCGGCCCGGTCGTAGATACGGAAAAAAACAGGATTGTTGCCGCAGGCCCCACCACGTCAGCGCGGATGAACAGCCTGACCAGAGCAATGATTGATGCCGGGGTTCGGGCACTGATCGGAAAAGGCGGGATGTCGGCCGAAGCCCGCGAGGCTCTCGCGGGCAGAGCAGTCTACTTTGCGTTCACGGGAGGCTGCGCTGCACTGGCGGCGTCCTGCATGGAGCTTGTCACCTGCCACTACCCGGAACTTGGGATGGCCGAGGCTGTGTGGGAGATTCGGATCTCTGATATGCCGCTTGTTGTAGGCATTGATGCGCACGGAGGGGATCTGTTTGCCGAGGTCGCAAAAAATGCGGCAGAAAACTACCGGCAGCTGAAAATATAATGTTCAGGATTTTTCCTGAACAAGACCACCTTTTTTCATCGCGAGCAGGAATGCCTCATCCGCACACCACACACCACCAGCAGATACACCGCTGCTGCAAGAAGGGTAATCGTTGCACCGGACGGAATATTCCAGAAGTACGACAGCAGAATTCCGCCAAACGACACAACCATACTCACTGCAACTGATCCTGCCATCATCACCGACAGCCGCGAGGTCAGCATCCGGCAGCTTGCTGCAGGCAGTGTCAGCAGCGCTATCACCAGAATAATTCCTACCACCTGAATCAACATCACAACCGTCAGCGCGATCAGCAGGAGCAGAAGCAGATTCAGTGCACGAACCGGGAGGTTCATGATGGTTGCATACTCCTCATCAAACGTAACCGCCATCAGGGAATGGTAGAACAGAAAAACCGCCGCGACGATCACTGCCGCAAGAACGCCCGCGACCGCAAGGTCAGCGGTTGTTACCAGCAGAATATTTCCAAATAAATACGACTCAATGTCAGGCACATACCCGGGTGTCAGCGCAACGAACAGAACACCAAGCGCCATACCAACGGCCCAGACCGCACCAATCAGTGTGTCAACCTTCTGTTTACCATACTCTTTCAAAACACCAATAACCAAAGCTGCCGCGACAGCAAAACCTGCGGCACCGGCAAGCGGAGAGAATCCGAGTAGATACCCGAGACCCACACCGCCAAAGGTTGCATGGGAAATTCCTCCTGAAACCGCCGTCATCTGCCGCACAATAATGTAGCTGCCAATAATCCCGCAGACAACACTGGCAAGTACTGCGGCAAGAAATGCATGCTGCATGAACACATACGAAAGCAGATCTGTCATTTTCCCCCCTCCTCATGTTCAGCAAGAACGCGGTGCGGCACGTGACCGTGGGTGATTAGTTCTACCGGACACCCGTATGCAGCCGCTACCATGTCACTTGTTATCTTATCAGTATCATGCGTGAACAGTTTCCGGTTCAGGCAGGCAACGCGGTTTACGTGTCCGGAAATGGCACTGATATCATGCGTCACCATCAGAACCGTTGTTCGGGTACGCAGTTCTCCAAGAAGATTCATTAACCGTTCACCGGTTGGTCCGTCCACATATACCGTCGGTTCATCCATAATCAGGAGTTCCGGTTCTCCGGCAAGCGCACGGGAGATCACTGCACGCTGCTGTTCACCCCCGGAAAGTTCTGCAATCGGACGATTCTCATACCCGTCCAGACCCATCGCCGAAAGAGCCGCCTTTGCAGCTGCATAATCCTTTTCATGGTACCGTTTGACAAGACCGGGAATGTGACCAAGCCGCCCTGTCATTACCAGCTGCTGAACTGTCATCGGATAGGAGAAGTCGAAGGTGTGCAGCTGCGGCACATATCCGATTCGTGACCGTGCCTGCACCGGAGACTCGCCAAATATTTTGACCGACCCGGATTTCGGCGCAAGCAGACCAAGAATTGTCATCAAAAATGACGTTTTTCCCCCGCCGTTCGGACCGATAATTGCAGCTATATCACCTTTGTACAGTACAAAATTCAGATCATCCAGCACCACGTGGCCGGATCGTTCCACCACCAGATGGTCAATTTCCAGTATTTCATGCATTTTCCAACACCTCGGCAATGGTATTCAGGGTATTCAGGTATCTCGCAGATAGAGTGTCAATTTTTACCGGGACAACACCCAGCTCTTCAGCAAGCACAGCCGCAGTCCGTTCTCCGGACAAAGGCTCGGTTATGATCAGACGGACACCCGAAGATTTTGCAGAATCGATGATTCCTGCAAGTTCGCGTGCAGAAGGTTCCTTTCCTTCCATTGTTATTACCAGCTGGGTGATGTTGTAATCAGAGGATACATAACCGAACGAACCATGGGTGGTAAGAAACGTTTTCGGGTGCATACGCTCTGTCGCGGCTGACAACCGTACATCTGCTTGTTCCAGGCGGGATATGAACTCATCCGCATTTTTGGAGAACTCATCCGCCAGTTCAGGATATTGATGCGCCAGTCCGTCGCGAACAGACTCGGTCATCAGGATACCATTCTTTGCCGAAAGCCAGATATGGGGGTCCATCTCTCCCTCTTTACCCCCGGTTTCGGCAAGCGCACGAATTGAGGTCCCGGTTGCAATGATCGATAGCTCCGGCAGGGAGTCGGTCACCCGGTCCTCAAACGGGAGAAAATCCCGGCCAAGCGTAAACCAGAGATCCGCAGATCCAAAAGAGGCCATATCTGATGGCGAGGGCTCATAGGTATGAGGCGAGACTCCTTCCGGTACAACAGAGATGACGGTGAAGGCATCACCTGCAACTGCGGAAACGATCTCAGTCATCGGTGGAACGGTGACGAGAATGACCGGACTGCTACTGTCTGCTACCGGAACTGAGATACAGCCGGCAACAGCTGCGACGCTGAGAAGAATGATGAGAAGGAAACATTTTTTCGTAACGACAAAACACTCCGCGTAATAAGGAGTATTACGCGTCATGAATCCTAAAGATTTCGCCTGAAAAAAGATGGGGGATTAAATAATTCCGCCTGCGTGTTCAAGTTCGGTAGTTCCCTGATGATCAGGATGCGTCTTCTGGCGGATGATGAAAGAAAGGATCAGCACGAACACGGCAAGGATGAAGGATGCAAGAAACGCCACATCAAACCCGTGGGCAAGCAGATTCATCTGGATATCGATCGGTGTTGTTTCCGTAATATTTTCCGCAGTAGCAATCGTGGTAATTCCCCAGACCAGAATGAGGTTATAGATAGCAATTCCGATCGTCATCGGAGCAAACTGCTCAAGACCGGTAAGACTGGAGACCATGCCCTGTTTGGATTTGGCAACTGAGGAGAGGACCATGTTGGTCAGCGGCGACATCATCATGCCAAGACCAAGGCCGACCACAAAGAGCGCACCAATGATGTAACTCGTTTCCGTCATCGAGTTCATATGCCAGAGCTGGAAGTAGCCGGCAAGCAGCAGAAGGGCTCCAATAATACAGAGAATTTTTCCACCAATTTTATTGAACAGAATTCCTGAGAGGATACCGGTAATCATCATACCAAGAGAAAGGGCCGTCAGAACCATGCCGGCGTCGGCAACGGTAAAGTTGCGGACGTATTCCAGGAAGAACGGCATCAGATAGTTAATTCCGGCAAAACTTGCGATGACAAGGACGAACATCAGATTTGTTAAGAAGAAGTTCGGATTTTTAAAGAGCCGGAGATCCAGCAGTGGTTCGGCATATCTGAGCTGGCGGATAACAAATCCCGCAAGGGTGATTGCGGCAACTGCGAAGCATCCGAGAATCACCGGGTTTGTCCAGCCAAGCGTAAGTCCTTCGGAAAAGGCATACAGGAGGGTTGCAAGGCCGAGGAAGATAAGGACAGACCCATATTTGTCGAAGGTTTTGAGAGTCGCCGTACTTTTATCCTGCACAGGGATTGCCTTGAGTCCGAGGGCAATCGCAATGATACCGACCGGGACGTTGATGTAGAAGATCCATTCCCAGGAAAGATACTGGGTTAAAAATCCTCCGAGAACCGGACCAAGAGCTGTTCCAAGAGCGGCAATGGTCATCAGAATTCCCATGGCTTTCCCTTTCTGTTCCAGCGGAATAAAGGTGGTAATCATTGCCGGAGCGATTGCCATGAGCATAGCACCGCCGATTGCCTGAAGAACACGACCTATCAGAAGCGACGGATAGGAGTCCAACAGCCCGGGGAAAAATCCGCAGGCAAACGAGCCTATCGTAAAAATGGCAAAGCCGGCAAGAAAAATCTTTTTGAATCCAACGACATCCGCGACTTTCCCACAGATGAGGATACAGCCTGCCATGACCAGCAGGTAAATGGTCGCAACCCAGCTGACTGAGGATGCGGAAAGATCGAAGATCTCTGAAATGGTCGGAATTGCTATGTTAACGATGGTACCGTCAAGTGCAGACATGAAGGCTGCAAGGGCAACTACAAAGATCAGCAGTCCTACGCCTGCTGTCGTTGCTTTTCCTATAGTGGAATCTGACATTTCAAAACAGTCGTCTTTAAGACCAAATATATCTTTCTGATCTCTTCGGGATACCCGGATAGCGGAGAAGCGTAAGGCAATTTTTAAACTACTGATGAAAAACAGATTTCATTGGTAATAATTACCATGGACCGGTTCCGGTACGGAGGCAGGAAAAAAAGAGGTGATTATTGGTCAGCCGTTTTTTCCTCGCGGATGAAGATACAGAGAAAGAAAATAACGATCGCAAGAGTTACAGACAGCGTGAAGGCCAGATCAAATCCATGGTTGAGAATATCAACCGCGATTGTTGCAGGTGGTTTTTCGGTGATGCCGGAGTTGCGGACGGCAGTCATGATGCCGTAGACGAAGATGATGTTGTAGACGGCAACACCGATGGTCATCGGAGCAAACCGTTCAAGACCGGTGAGGCTGGAGACCATACCCTGCTTGGAAGGGGAGGCGGCGTTCATAATGAGTGTGGTGAGGGGTGTTGTGGTGAGGCCAAGACCAAGACCAATAACGCCAAGAGCAGAGACTATCATGCCGAGGTCGGTTGTCGGTGTCAGGTGCATGAGAGGATAGAATCCGGCCGCAATCATGGCGACGCCGAGCATTACGAGGTACCGGATTTTGCCGGTGAGTTTTGTGTAGACGAGTCCTGCAATGATGCCCGTGATCATCATGCCGACCGACATGGAGGTGATGATGAGTCCTGCAAAGGAGGTAGTGTAGCCATGGACATGTTCAAGGTAGAACGGAAGGAGATAATTTACGCCGGCAAAAGTGAAGAAAAGCAGGCAGAATACGACATTAAGGACGATGAACGATCTGCTGCGGAAGAGGCTGAGGTCAAGAAGCGGGTCGGTATAGTGCAGTTCGCGCCAGAGGAATCCGCCAAGACCGACGACGGCGAGTACAATGGATAGCAGAATCGGTGCAGAGGTCCAGCCGAGCACGACTCCTTCGGAGAAGGTAAAGAGAAGTGCGGCAAGCCCAACGAAGACAAGAACAGCACCGACGGCGTCAAAGCCTTTCAGTGATGTTTTAGCAGTTGATGATTTTGGAATTGCCCAGTATCCAAGGATCACGGCAAAGATTCCGACCGGGACATTGATAAAGAAGATCCAGTGCCAAGAGAAGTACTCGGTGAGGTAGCCACCAAGGGTCGGACCAAGAGCCATACCAACCGCGGCGAAGAGGACAACAAGAGACATGCCTTTTGCTTTCTGGTCGCCGGGCAGATAGGAAGAGAGCATGGCAGGGGCAATAACGGTCATCATTGCACCGCCGATAGCCTGCAATATACGGGAGAGGAGAAGAGTCGAGAACTGTCCGGTGAAATCCGGTAAAAATCCGCAGGCAAAGGAACCTATGGTGAAGAGGATGAATCCGGCGAGAAATATTTTTTTGAACCCGATGACGTCGGCAATTTTACCAATGATTAAGAGGCATCCTGCCATGACCAGCAGGTAGATGGTGGAGACCCAGGCAACTGAAGAGGTTGTGAGATCGAATGATTCAGAGATGGTGGGTAGGGCAATATTAACGATAGTTCCGTCAAGGGCGGACATAAAGGTTGCAAGGGATGCTGATATGAGAATCAGCGTTAACGCAAAACCGGATGGATGTTCACTCTGCATTATGTAGAGTGTTACGAATGATTTAGATAAAAATGTTAGTTTGATCTGTTTTACCCCTGATTCACCAAGCGCTTATATGCAATTCGGACATACGAGATTATCATGAGTGATCCTGTCGTTGAGGCAAAGAGAGATGCCGGTATTCGTGCGGCAAATATGATAAAAGATGGTATGATTGTGGGGCTTGGAACCGGCTCGACGGTCTTTTTCGCAATGGAGAGGCTGGGAGAGCGGATAAGGTCTGAAGGTCTGCATGTCTTCGGCGTGCCGACGTCGAACCAGACGGCGATGCGGGCAGAAGAGTATGGAATTCCTTTAACAACGCTGACCCTGCATCCGGAACTTGATCTGGCAATTGACGGGGCTGATCAGGTGGACCCAAAGAAGCAGATGATTAAGGGTCGCGGTGCGGCACATCTGCGGGAGAAGGTCGTTGCTGATGCGGCGAAGCAGTTCGTGGTGGTTATTGACGCAGGAAAGGAGGTTGCAAAGCTTGATGCAGCGGTGCCAATCGAGGTGCTGCCGTTTGCATACGGCAGTGTGACAAGGCGGCTTCGTGAGCTTGGCGGCGAACCGGTAATGAGAAACGGTGTGAAAAAGGACGGGCCGGTAATTTCTGACAACGGGAACTATGTGATTGACTGTTCCTTCGGCACGATTGCAGACCCGGCAGGACTGGAGGCCGCAATCAATGCCATTCCGGGCGTTCTGGGAAACGGTATTTTTGCCCGGCTGACAGAGAAGACCGTCGTGATTGTTGGCGGAAGAAAATAATTTTTTTTTGGTAAAATCGTTTTACAGATCCGAAATTCGGATCCGAAGATCTGCAAGATTTTTCCAGTACTCCTGCCGGTCGGATTCAGGAGCAGTGCCCGCAATATACACATCATCAGGATCAAACAACCGGCAGACAGCGGTAAGCGCCTCTGAGTCGGGATCGGTTATATACACCTGCCGGATGGTGTAGCAGTCGGCAAGCTCTTCAAGTTTTGGCACTGCATTTTTCGAGAGAATAAGATCCCGCTGCACACCCAAAACGTCGGCGAGAAATGCGTCGGGGACGTAGCGGAGGTAGCGTCTGCCGGAGAAATGCTCCAGATCAACTGCGTCAGGCGCATCATCATACAGCAGTACGTGCCCCAAAGTCCCGGCATCCCGCATCAGCCGGCAGAGATTCGTTACGGCATCCGTAAGTTCCGCTGACGCATCTTCCTCGTCTCCGAAATAGGCGTCGGTATAATGCAGTGCGGGAGGTGCCGGAATCGCCCACCAGTATCCGCGGACAATTTTTCCCGCTGCCAAGCAGTCAGCGAGAATATCCCCGGGGGAAAGGTCAAACTCGGCGATGATGGTCTGATCAGAAATATTTGAGAATGCGTTGGTGATGCGGGAACTATAGAACATACCGCCGGCGGCAGGAGTCGAGACAGCAGGAATCTGAGAAGAAAGAGCAGATTCTATCTCCCATGTTGTTAGATCCGCAGTTTTTCCTTTGTGATCCAAAATCCATCTTCCAAGATCTTCTGCCGCAGGCGGTGCAGGTTTTGCAGACCCGAGGCTTCGTACTGGAAATGAGCGTTCACGCAATTTGATTCACTTATCAGCAGATGCGTGCCTGAAGTATTTAACCATATACTTCCAATGCCTCTGGCAAGCCTTGCATCTAAATTCATTTATTAACAACCAACGTTCGTCATCGATCATATTTCAGTCCACGGATCGCAAGGCCACAGGAAGTGCGATTCGTGAGCTGATCAGGAATAAAAATGCAAAGCCCCTCCGGCATGGGGAGGGTAAAAACCCTAATACCATTTCCGCGCCAAATTACTAACCACTATGACCAATAAGCCGACAGTCGTCACCTGCGGTCTTCCCTATACCAACGGTCTGTGCCACCTTGGCCACCTGAGGACCTACATTCCGGGCGACTTTTACGTCCGCTATCTCCGGCGGCTTGGCGATGATATCGTATTCATCTGCGGTTCGGATAACCACGGAACACCGATCGTTGTCACGGCGGAGACGGAACACACGACGCCGCGTGCCGTCTGCGAACATTACCACGCACACTTCGATGAAGTCTTCAAATCGATGGGAATACAGTTCGACCAGTTCGGTATGACGGATGATCCGACCAACCATCACCGGACCACATCGATTCTCAAGACGCTGATAGAGAAGGGCTATGTCTACGAGAAGACGATTCAGCAGAGCTACTGCCCAAGCTGTAAACGGTTCTTACCGGACCGGTATGTGGAAGGCACCTGCCCTTACTGCGGCAAGCACGCCCGCGGCGATGAGTGCGATCAGGGATGCGGCAGACACCTTGAGCCGGGGGAAATTCTCGACCCGGTCTGCGCGACCTGCGGCACAAAAGCAGAGCTGCGCGAGCAGAAGCATTACTACTTCAAACTCAGCGAGTTCAGAAATTATCTGCTTGAATACCTCCCGACACTCGGCGGAACGATTAACGCCCGCAACTATGCAATCGGCTGGGTTGAGAATGAGTTAAAGGACTGGTGTATTACGCGGATGATGGACTGGGGCGTGAAATTCCCGGCAGCAGATGCCGAGGGTCTCGTCTGTTATGTATGGGTTGACGCGCCAATCGGTTACATTTCCTTTACCGAGGAGTGGGCTGCCGCCGTCGGCGAAAGCTGGCAGAAATACTGGTGCGAGGGAGACCGCGTGCATTTCATCGGATCTGACATCATCTACCACCACTGTGTGTTCTGGCCTGCGATGCTGCACGGAGCAGGATACCAGCCGCCGTCCGCAGTCGTTGCGAGCGGCATGGTGACGATCGACGGCCAGAAGTTTTCCAAGTCACGCGGGTATGTGGTCTGGACAAAGGAAGATTATCTTGAGAAGGGTCTGCCGGCAGACTATCTCAGATATTATCTGCTTGATTATACCAGCCACACGCGCGAGCTGGACTTTTCATGGAAGGAGTTTCAGGCGCGGATTAACAATGAGCTGGTCAATACCTTCGGCAACTTCGCAAACCGCAGTATGACGCTGGTCAAAACAAAGTTCGGGACGGTGCCGGATGTGCCGGTTGAGCAGACAATCTTTGACGAGATTGCAAAGACTCTTGCAGCTGTCGAGGAGTCGGTGCGGACGTTTGAGTTCAAGGCTGCCGTTGACGGTATCCTTCTCCTCGCAGGCTACGGCAACAGCTACATTTCAAATGCTGCTCCGTGGAAACTGATAAAGGAAGATCCGGCAGCAGCGGCACAGGTGCTGAAGAACTGTCTGCAGATTGTAAAGGCCTGTGCACTGCTGATTCAGCCGGTTATGCCGGACTCGGCGCAGAAGCTGTGGACGATGCTCGGTTACACCGACAGTGTTGCTGCCCGTCCGATTGCCGATGCCCTGATACCGTTTGAGAATAAGGAACTTGGTATAGTTGCACCGCTGTTTGCAAGAATTGAGGATAAACAGCGCGAAGACCTTGAGGCTACTCTTGCAAAGCGTGCCATTGAGGCACAGAAAAAAGCTATGGGAAAAAGTATGACAGAAGTAGAGATTGAACCGTTCTCGGAAGAGATTGTAAGTATCGATGATGTAGCAAAGCTTGATCTCCGCGTGGGTCTGGTAGTTAAGGCTGAGAAGGTCCCAAAGACAGAGAAACTTCTCCGGCTGCAGGTGGATATTGGAAAAGAGGTCCGTCAGATCATTTCAAGTATTGCGCTGGATTATACCCCTGAGGAGATGGTCGGGAAGAAGATTGTGGTGATTGTGAACTTAAAGCCCGCGAAGTTCAGGGGAGAGGAGAGTAACGGTATGCTGTTCGCCGCAGGAGAGCCTGCGTCACTCCTTATCCCGCTTCGCGATGTGGCACCGGGAACCAAGGTCCACTAATCTTTTTTTCTTATCACGGGCAGTCTGTTTTTTCGCATATTTGGTAAGTTAAAAAAAAGGATTAGTGTCTCCGCAGTACAGCAGCAGTAACTACTGCTGCGCCGAGGAGAACACCAATGCCGAACGGGGTCGGCTGTGGTGCGGTGGCGGTCGGAGCAGTGGTAGGTGCGGTGGTGGTGGGAGTTGCAGTCGGGACAAACGGTGGGGAGTTGACGACATTAAATCCGGCAGATACACTTGTCGAAACCGAGATCCCGGAGACGCGAACGGTGTATGAATCAATTTTGAGTGCAGAACCGCTAACCGGATACGACCAGCTGTTTGCCGGACTTGCCGCAGCCACGGTCACGGTTCCTGAGATGCCGGACTGCGGGAACTGCTGGTTTTTGTCGCCCGGTACAAACGAGGTCGGGGCGATTTCTATCAGGAGCTGATCATTTGCCGCGAGGTTGGTTGTTCCTGATACGACGAACGGGATGCCTGCTTCCTGATTACCAATCGGGTTGATGGTAATGGACGGCTCCTGTACGGTCAGTTTCATGGTTGTGTAGATGTCGTCGATGTAGGGAGATGACAGCATCTGTACCAGTGCGTTTGCGGCCTGGGAACCCTGGAGCCGGTTTGGTCCTTCCACGATGAAGGAACTCTGGATACCACCGGTTGGTGAGAGCAGGGCAAGAGAGGTCTGGCCGCCTGAGGTCAGTTCGACTACGCCGAATTTTCCGTCATACATGGGATGCTCAACAACAATGTAATACTGGCCTGATGACATGCTGTCCGGCAGGTACATTTTGTAGTCATATCTGCCGTTGTCGACAGATGTTGTGACGCGCTGGTAGTAGTTTGTGCCAAAGATAAATATTGCAACGCCTGACGGGTTTCCTGAGGCTGAACCTGCAATATGGACATAATCACCTTTTGCCGCGGTGAGCTGTGTTGTTCCAATACTGAGTGCCGGCTGGACAAGCTGGACGGATATTGTCGCATACTGGGCACCCGAGAGCTGTGATTTATCGCTCATCGAGCCAACGGCATAGATGGTGTACGATCCTACGTCAAGTCCGCTGCCGCCGGTGTCCCAAGTGTAGGACCAGATGTTGTCGGTTTGTACCGGGGCTTTGGAGAATGTTCCCGAGCCGTCAAGGCTGACACCGTTGCTGTTGAGGTTCGCGCCGGTAAGGAAGAGGTAGGTGGTGTCTGAGTCGGTGTTAACACCGGTGAGTTTGATCTCCTGACCCATGTAGTAGGTGTACGAGCCGTCGGTGGTGGCAATGGTGAGGCCGCCAACGTTGATTCTGATTTTGGTGGTGTCGTAGTTACTGCCTGCACCGGCGGTTGTCTGGCTGTAGCTGGTGATGCTGTTGACACGGATTGTGTAGGTCCCTTCGGGAATGGAGACGCCATTGACCGGGTTGGTGGAGTACTGAATAATGCGGCTTCCGTCGGACGCAGTGACGACAACTCCCCACGATTGTGCGCCGGATGCGGCGGTGCCTGGGATGAGGACGGATTTGATGACGCCGTCAATCAGTACGGTTGGGTTTGCGTCGCCGCGGGTGACACCAATCTGTCCGGGGATCATCTGCGGTACTACCTGACCGCCGCCTGAGTCGATGGAGACTATGTAGGGGGTGTTCGGGTTTCCAGTGATGGTGACGGTAAAGGGGTTGCTGCGGATGACGCTGTCTTTGGCTGCGGTGATGGTGAGGGTTTCCGAACTGCCAAGGGAGAAGGAGATGATGTTGGAGTTTTTGGCATAGTTTGCGAAGGCCTGCGGGATGTTCCATTCGGCCTGCGACTGGTAAATTCCGCCGACAAGGGTGGTGTCACTTAAGGGGACGGCCGGTGTTATGATCTGTGCAGAGTTGATGGAGATGGAGGAGAGATCGGTGTAGCCGAGCATGGTGGTTTTTCCGCCTACCGGTGTGGTGATGACGATACCTGCAACTGCACCAATACCTGAAGGACCTACTTTGGGTGAGTTGATAACATAGTTGATGCTGCTGCTTTTGGATACGGTCTGGCCATTGACCGAGTCGGTGGAACCTGCATACCATGCGTCGAGGCTAAGTTCCGGCATCCAGACGAAGACGTAACTTCCGGTCCAGACGCCGTTGTCATAGATGCGGTATGCACCGGTGTAGCCGTTGACGGAAACATCAAGGAGGTTGATGACGCCGTTTGCGTCAGCCGGGATGGTGTTTAAGGGAGTGGGGTAGGTGCCATCGCTCATGTAGGCGATGGAGGTTGCGTAGGTTTCGGGTGAGTCGAGGATTTTTATTTTGACCTGTTCGTAGACGAATACGTTGTTGCCCGGATATACTACGGGTGTTGAGCCGGACTGCGGGTACGGCAACCGGTTTCCACCGGTGAGATACTGGACCTGAGTGGGAGTGGGCGGGAGTGTGGTGGTTTCAATCGGGGCTACGGTCGGGATTTGCGTGTGGGTTGCAGGTTGCGTAGGAGTTGTGGTCGCGTCCCGAGTAGGGGTTGTGGTTG
>CAZABQ010000027.1:0-19858 GCA_964483485.1 uncultured Methanomicrobiales archaeon | reverse complement strand
CCTCAGCAAGTTCTGCCTGGACCTGTCCGTCTTCGAACTTCATAGCACGAACACGAATGCGTCTTGGCGGTTTCTGGGATCCGCGTGCCCAGACTGCTTCGTTAATGCTCTTGTCGAGCTTAACGTCATCACTTTTCATGTGATGCTCAAGGTAGCTGCGGATGTCTTTGATTGCAGCGTTGGCACGCTTGTAGCATGGAACGCGTTTAACATCACGGAGCGGAATTACGTATACCTGTTCCTTTTGTGCGTCTACCATTTTTCTTACACCTTCAGAGTGCTGCGTCTCCAGTTGCGTCTGCACGGGTGAGACACAACATTGCGCTTGGTTTTGATCATGACCCAGGCAGGAACACGGCGGTTCTGCTGGGTTGCCTTTGCAAGACGAATCTTACGGCTTTTGGTAAGTTTGCTCATGGTTAATCACCAGTCTTTTTTCGAATTATCAGAGACTGTTCATGGTTTTTCGGGAAGAGCGGCACAAAGTCAATCCCCCGCCGAACCATTTCGGCTCTGATCTCACTTTCGAAATCACCGTTTGGAATGGATCCTGTTTCACCATAGGCTACTTCAAAGGATTGTTCACACAACCGGATGATCTCTTTTTTTCCGATACCAAGCAGAGGTCGCACATAGCTGACCCCATACTTCATTTCAATACTCTGCACTTCAGACGGTGTCCGCATCGGAACCCGGTCATCACGGCGGGTTCCATCGGCGACCACCTCATATTCCTGCGCAATTGCACAGAGAGACCGTCGGTGAATTTCGTTGATGGCATTTGCAGGATGCCCGTCATCAACGATCATGTTGATGATCTCATCAAGGAAACCTGACGCAAAGACATGTTTCTTCCAGGGAAGACCCGTTGCCTTTGCCGCCGCCTCTATGGATGGGACAGCATGGTTTGGATCGAACACGAATGTTATGAGCTCTACCTCATAGTCCCGCGCAAGCAGAACTGCGGCAAGAGTACTGTCTTTGCCGCCGCTGTAGAGCACACCCGCAATCATCCAACCCTGCGAATATTGAATTCCTTTTTCTGCGGCACAATCTGCGAGAGCAGTTGTTTGAGCTGTGCATCGGTTATTTTCTGACGCAGGCGCCCTGACTGGGCGAGAGCGACAATCTGCTGCTCGACTGCGGCGGCAAACTCGGGTTTAGCGAGTTTGATAGTGTTGAGCCGCTCACGGGCTTCAGGCTCCATTGCCTGCATGAGAACGGTCTGAATCTGCGCCTGCATTGCCTGCTGGCGCTGTACCTGTTCCTGCTCTGCCATCTGCTGCTGCTGGAGCTGCATCATGCGCTGCCGGCGAATTTCTGCGAGTTCATCGTCTCCCATTTCTGGTCACCATTGTGTTTGTCAGATGTTCGTTAGTACTTCTCAAGGCCGGGTACTGCCTTGACTGCGTCTTCCTTTAAGGAGTGAGCAATGTTGTCAAGGAACTTACGACCTTTTGCGGAAACGTTGCGACCGCCGGTAACTTTCTCAATGAAACCTGCTGCCTCAAGCTGCTGCATTACTTTGCGTGCAATGCTGCCGCTTCCCTTTCTGAAGTGGGACGGTTTGGAACCATTGTCCTGCATACCGCCGTAGACGGAGCGCATGCGCTCAACGCCAATCGGGCCGTCAACATAGATACGACGCAGCACAGCTGCGGAACGGATATACCACCAGTCCGGATTTTCCGGCGGCATCTGCTTGTGTACTCCCGTTTTCACGTACTCGGACCACTCGGGTGCCTTAATTGCGGACTCGTTCTTGAGTTCGTCGGCAGCCTTTGCAATGAGATCGTTGGCCGGGATATCAAATACTGTAGTCATAGACTTTTCCTCACTGTAAGCCCATGCCTTTCGGCATGATTTGGTTGCGAGAGTTTATCTCTGCAACACATGACATTAACAGTCTGTATCAATTGGACTTTGAACAATAAATATGTTCGTGAAAAGAGAATGAAAATTATTTTTTTTCCAGATAGAATGATTTGATTCTGTCGCGGGCTGATGGTTTTCTCGCCGGCTTCTTTCCCTTTGTCAAAGTAGCAACCGGGAGTTTTCCGCGGTTTTTTGCCCCGAGCACCACCATTCTCCCTCGTGAATCCAGTACTTCCGCTGAAGTTTTCCCTGCAAGCTCAAGGATTTCTGCTTCATCCAGATCACAACTCTGAAGCCATTTGATCTTGATAACTTTGCGCGCCTCAAGCTGTCGGCGTGTCTCCTCGACGAGATCGTCCGTACAGCCGTTTTTGCCTACCCAGATGGTGGGTTTCAATGTTTGAATATAAGATTCGGTATCGGATGGATTGGGCACGTGTGGTATTCCCTCGTGCCGTATATATTATACGGCAGTAGTGATAAGAGTTCCCCTCAAAAAACAAGAGGAAACAACATCAAAATCAGAACGATTATTCCTGAAAAGGAAGTGGAAATCAGGCTGATATGCGATCCAGCAGAACACCACTGGCGATACACCAGTCATCTCCCATGGGAAGAACATAAATCAGAATGAGAAGTAGCTCATCGGTTACCGGATCGCGGACACCGAAGTACATGTAGCCTCCGCCAAGTTTTGCCTGCATTACGGCCTCCCGCATACTGGACGCACCAAACGCATCGGCATAATAAAATGCATCCCTGCCCACCCAGTCAGGAGACAGAGAATCAGCGAGGACCGTTCCATTGTAATCCAATGCCGAGACGCTGATGTTGTCTGAGTAAAACCTGCCCGCAGGATTATTAAACTCCTCGAGAGCTGCATCCTTTCCATGAATAAGGACGTAACTTGTCATATTATTCACGGTGGACAGCACCACACTGCGCTTTTCAGTATCGATGTCAACCAGACGAGACATAATCGGCATTCGGGCACCAACAAACCACTCCTCATCTACCGGCATTACATAAGAGAGGTACAAAAGTGCCTTGTCTCCGTCAGGAAGATGAACCGGTTGGTAACTATATACAAAACCGCCTCCATGATGAGCACGGAGAATCTCTGTTGATACAGGCCGTAATCCATATGCGTCGCGACTGTTTATCCGATTTATTCCGGTCTTTAGGGGATACAGATCATCATACAGAACAGTACCGTTCATCGTATAGGCGAAATAGAGAGTCCCAAATCTTGGAAAAGTATTCTGAGTCTTTTTCAGTTCGGCAAGAGTAGTATCTTTACCATTCTCAGTCGCGTACAGGTAGAGAGACTGGGCCGCAGCAGTCACCTGATCTACACGAGGATTTATCGGGAGAATCGGTATCGAGTCATACCCCTTCGGCATTGCAAGAAGAAGCCGCAGCTCTCTGCCATCAACAGTCACCGTAGTCCATGCAGCAGTCAGGACCTTTGAGGTCGGAGACAGATACTCTATTGCGCCCAGAGGATGATTGAGAATCAAAGTCATTGTTTCTCTATCCTGCAAGCTGGGATAAAGTGGAAAACCAGACAGATTCATGCCGATAAAATCATTCTCAGGCGCGTAAAATATGGTGCCCTCCGCAGATATGATCCAGAACAGATATCCTGAGTCAGTATAATAACGGCTGCCCGGATACTGCTCTTCATCGATAATGTCAGACGGGTAGATTGCTGTACACAGGTATCCGCGGTAATCGCCATTCTGATAGTGTACCGGAGACGCAAATACAATCACTTCTCCGTAACCCAGTGAATAGATCGGACCGATAAGCAACAGAGGTTTCCCTGCAAAGGATGACTCGGTAAGTTCCGGAAATTCTTTACTACTAATTAATGAGTACAGGCTTCCCAGCGGAACACTGCGACCGACGCCGATCTCGCGGTCCACATAGCAGACACCGAGGGACGTTGGTATCTTGTTGTACAACTCCCGAAGAATGACATCAAGTTCCGGATCACCGCGATCAATATCAGAAATAGCGTCGGCAGTCACAAGAAGTGCATCCTGTATCTCCATACTTCGTGAAATGACTGATTCTCTCAGATCGTTCAGACTCGCGTTCAGTTCTGCCGGGGTTGCCACGATCTGAGGACCTGCATCACTTTGAGGGGGAGAGAAAAACAGTACTCCTGCGACAATACCCAGCACAAGCAGAAAGAGAACTGCGATCGGTAATACCCTGCGCCAACTCATCAGATATAACTAATCATACGTATCTGCACATATAGTTACCGAAAAAGCAGGACGTATGGGAATAATTGCTGAATAATATCAATAAATCTTACCCATAACAGATACAGAAAAGGTAAAGTAAAACATTATCTGCGGTATGGCAACAGGTGAATTTGGCAATTCCCTCAGAAGAAGTATTGGTACAAATTCGAAAATGACACGGGTTTAAAGAAATACAGGGGAGGGATGATCAAGAGAAAATTCAGGTGAACTGCAAACGGACATAATTGACTACTCCGATATCGCCGTTGGAAAACATCGCTTCCACAACGACAAAAGCTGATCCGGAAACACCTGATGCAAGATCAGAGAAGACGATTGGTTTAGCGAGTGATATATCACGCACATACTTACTATTGATGCGGCCTTTTGAGGTACCATCAATACAGGCGCGAAGAGCAATGACATCCGATACCTTGGATCCTCCAAGAATAGTCACCACCACATCATTTCCGGAGACCATAACAGTCACATCGACATTGCTGTATGACTGGTCTACGATCTGATTCATAGCAAACATTCCCACGAATACCAGAACAATGATAATGATCACAATAAGGACCACCCCCAGCAAAGGAGAGAAACTCTTGGTACCTGAAGACCCGCTCATGTCTGATCACTTTTGGTTGGTGAGAGAGGATATTCGTTCAAATCAATCGCACCCCCGATAAACCAGTCGCTGTCTACCGGTTCAACATAGATGAGAGACAAAGATGAAAGATGAGTATTATCATCGAGTGTCTCCGCATACCCATACCCCCCACCCTGTTTCGCGATTAAAACAAGCCCGCGGGTTACAGACGTACCGTGGGGATCGGTAAAGGAAAAGATATCATTGCCAATCATCGTTGGATTCGCAATATCTGCCAGAAGCTTTCCGTCATAACTCACAGCAAAGAGATGGGCACCCGTGTTTGCCAGTTCGCCGGACGGATCCATCAAAGTAGAAAGGGCCTGCTCTTTTCCATGTATCATGATGTAATTCTGGGCTGCCTGTACTGCACGAACTAATGTCGGCCGCTTCAGATAGTCATAGGTGACAGTATGGTTAAACATCGGCTTTTGCGCACCAACAAACCAGGTATCATCTACCGGAAGCACATATGCAAGATTAAAGATTGTTTGATCTCCTGAATAGGGAATGGTTGCATAAGAATGAACATATCCTCCTCCCTGCATGTACCGGTTAATCATGGATGCAACCGGGCGTATACCGTACGAGTCCTGGAAATTGATAAAATTCTCTCCCACAACATTGTTTCGTGAGGGCATCGAGAGAATGACCCCCTCTGAAGATATAGCGAAAATTTCACAATCCGTATTTGAAAATGGACCGCGGCGATCATTCATCGCTGCAAACGTCTGCTCTTTACCATACTTTTTCGCGTAAAGGAACAGGTCCTCGGTGATATTCGTAATTTCCGTCATATCAGTATTTTCCGGAAAAGATAGTATCTGATCTTTATGCGGAAAATCCGAGAGTATCAGACGAAGATCCTGCCCCCCAAATGATAGAGTCCTCCAGATAGTCGTTTTATCAACGATATCAGTACTTCCCAGTGCATAGAACCGATAGGTAGTAGTTCCCTCAGGATTTACGAAAATGGGGAGAAGACCCGCGGCAAGGTTGGCATCCTTCTGGAAATAAGAGCTGGTATAATAGTTTGAACCAATCAGACCCGCATCCGGATGGAACAATATCACACCACTGGAGTTCGCAATCCACAACTCATAATTCGTATCTTTGTAGTATGGTGTCCCGGGTGTTTCGTTCAACAGCGTAATTGGCGACTGCGCAAAACAGAGATATCCGTTATAGCTGCCATCCTCTGCATAAACCGGAACAACAAAACAGATGACCATTCCGTAGATATTCGATTGAACCGGACCGATCAGCAAAATATCGGCTGATGCAAAAGACTGTTCAGTAATAGTCCTCAGTTCAGGAGCAGTCAGAACAAGACTCAGGCTGAACACAGGATACGTAACTACATTCGTATCAGCAGAGACCCAGGCAACCCCTGCGGATTTGGGATACCCATAATGCATCTCACGAAGAACCTGTACGGTTCTTGGATCATCCGGAGTAAGTGTGGCCAACTCCTTTGCACAGGAGTGCATTGAAAGACTTATTCTTCCGGTAATATTACCAATATTTTGAGAGAAATCCTCTGACATCCTCATCATATCATCCGAAACCTGCACATCCTGCATGGTAGATGATGCGGTCAGGGAAATCATCACTGATGTACCCACACAGAGAACAGCGACGAGAATGACAAGGGAGAGGAGAAGACGACGGCTCACCACATAAATCGTTTACTTATTGAAGGCTTAGGATAATCAATATTTCCAATAGAGAACGCGATAAATGCAGGCATTTGCAAAATAAGCCGGGATTACGCAACAAACTGGAATGAACAACGGAGATCTCCCAAAAAAATCATAAAAAATAGCGGTAATGAAACCAATTTGGGGACTGCTATCGTAAAAGAGGATAACGCGTAACCAAACCGCAAACCCCGCACGTATAGATTACTTTTCCATGCTGAATACGTACACGGAGATTTTTTCCCGGTACAAAATACGTCCGGCAGCCCGGGCAAAACGATCTGCGATACTCCTTTGGCATACGCAATCGCTGCCGCATCGCAATCTCACGGGCAAGTGAAACGTACCGGCTTGCACGTTCAGGATCGAAACGATTCCGGTACGCCTGATCAAAGAGAATCTCAATACGTTCCGATGCAATTTTTTTCGGGGACGGACCTTTATGCTGAGCCATAAGATTCGTTTTTCTCCGGAAGAATTTTCACATGACGCCCGGACACCACAAGTCTGTCATCACAAAACAGTGCGACCGCCTCGGGGAAAGCAATATGCTCCTGCGACAATATCCGTTCATCAAGCGCCGCTTCATCGTCATCATCCAGAACCGGAACCGCTTTTTGCAAAATAATCGGACCCGAATCAAGACCCTCATCCACGAAATGCACAGTACATCCCGCAATTTTTACCCCGTATTCCAGAGCCTGACGCTGACCGTGAAGACCGGCGAATGCCGGAAGAAGTGCAGGATGGATATTGATCATTTTACCGGCGAACGCCCGGATAATTTCTGTACCGATAATCCGCATATATCCGGCACATACAAACAGATCCGCATCTGCCGCTTTCATGGCCGCAAGAAGTTCCGCTTCATAGAGGGCTTTGGTTGGATAATCCCTGAAGTTGATCACCACAGCCGGGACACCCGCTGCATGTGCCCGCTCAATTGCGTAGGCATCTTTGTTGTCGGTAAACAAAGCAACACACCTACCATTAATCTCCCCACGGGAAAGTGCGTCTAATATCGCCTGAAAATTTGACCCGCGCCCCGATGCAAGCACTGCAATTCTCTTCATGATACAGATATATTGGACATAACCGGATTATTACGTTTCGGCAGTGACTGCAGAATCCAATCCGCTGTGGCCAAGATACGGATAGGCAATACCGAAAAAGATCAGCGCAACACCTACCCATTGTATCCAAGAAACTGCCTCAGAAAGAATGAGTACCGCACAGATGATGGATGCCGGAAGTTCAGATGAACTCAGAATGGTTGCCGCACCCGTGGAAACCTTCGGGGCTGCTATGGAGAAGAGAAACATCGGAAGAGCGCATCCAAAAAGTCCGAGAATTATGCCGTATATCCAGATCCCGGAAAAAAATGCCGTGCCGCTCATGACAAATGTCGGAGAGAAAATGCACAGCAGCAGTGCAAGAGAACACGACATAATAACAAAACTTCGCGTCAGAGGATGCATTTCTGTTTCCGTGCGACCGAGCAGGAACATGTAAAGTGCGTAAAACAGTGCCGAAAGCATCCCAAAGAAAACTCCCGGAGCTGTTAAGGGAACATCTGTTCCTACAAATCCTGCCGCAAAAACGGTTCCAAAAATCAGCATTGCAACAGCAGAAATCGTTCGCCTGGACGGCAGACGACGTTCTACCAGAGACTGGATGATTACCCCTATCCACGTAAACTGGAACAGCAGAATTACCGATACCGATGCAGGTACGCTCTGCAAGGAAAAACAGTAGCACACACTCACCAGTGCAATTGACGCGCCGGTTGCAGTCAGCCGCAAAACGCGCCTGAGCGTCCACGGGGTTGCCTTCTTAGAACGATGTAAAAAGCCAAAAACAAATCCGCCGGACACCAGAACCAGCAAAATTATCCAGCCAAAAAAATACTGACTCATTACCACATCGTTTGCCGAAAAACCCACTGAATAAGCAAGCTTAATTGTCGGCGATGACGGACCGTAACAACACCCGCCAAGAAAAACCAGAAAGGGAAACAAAAGCCAGCGGCTGTTCATAGAGATGTATTCTTATGAGGGTTGTACCCTCATAAGCGCTGTCCTTTCACTTAACGGAAGAAGTACGGCATCACAATAGGGATAATGATCACAACAATCAGAAGATTGGTAATCATACTGCACACGGTCTGAGCATATCCCTCTTTACCGCGTTTGGCAAGGAAACTCTTCACGCCCTCGCGCAGCATCTGACCGCCGTCCAGAGGGCCGAGCGGCAGAGCGTTAAACGTACCCAGCAGAATGTTCACCCATGCACACCAGTAGAGAATGTGGACGACTTCCCAGAATCCTTCAAATGGTGCTGACAGATATGCGGGATCAGGAGTATCGGTGACCAGCATACTAAAGGAGTTGCCGCCTGTGATGGACGAGAACGGCAGTACCAGGAAGTTCAGGAAGGACACGACTGCCCCCATTGGGGAGGAAGGATGCGTCCACGCATACAATGTATCCGTAACTGTTTTCGGATTACCATAGTATACACCCATGAACCCAGAACTGGCATTTCCGACAACAGAACCGGCAGCCTCCGGCGGAATAGCAGTGAGCGTAATGTCATACATCTGCTGAGCCCCTTTGTATTCACCAAGCACCTGAATTGTCTGACCGGGAATGGTGTTCGAAAGAAGCGCCGATACATCAGTTGTATTTGAAACAGGAATACCGTCAACAGCAAGAATTACTGTTCCAGGCTGCATCCCGGCAAGATCTGCGGGATACCCCTGATAGATTCCCTGCACAAAGGGAACGGTTCCCGGAACCACCATCCCGAGCAGTACGACGAGTCCAAGAATGCACAGTGCTCCAACCACCATATTGTTCGTGATTCCCGCAGCGAACATTCGCAGTTTCGTGGAAAGCGGAGATTTCTCGATCTCCTCTTCGTCCGGTTCGACGAACGCGCCAACCGGAATTACCAGAGCCAGAATACCGGTGTACTTCACGCGGATATTTTCTACGCGGGAAAGCAGACCGTGACCAAACTCATGGATGACAACCGCAAAGACCAGAGCAAACCAGACCGCAAATGTTGAGGGAACAAAATCATTGATCCCGGGAATCAGAAGAAGATTCTGCGGCTGAATAACCGGAGACGGATCAGGCTGAAGAAGCATCGTCAGGTATGCCGTGACAATAATCATAGCTGTCATCAGTATGCCGCAGATCGCAGTCACGATAACGCCGAGCGTGCCGTAAACCAGAAATGTCCTGCGAAACCTCGCGAGCACATCAAAAATGCCGGTACGGGACGTGCGAATCATCAGGCACGGCCCCATAAATGCAAAGATATCCGGCCGGTAACTACGTTTTTTGATCGTCCAGCAGACAAGGGCATAGACGATCACACAAATAAGTACCGGGACTACCCAACCAAACTCCATTGCTCCGTAATGTTTTGCCTGAAAGGTTAAGATGTTGATCTTCGATTACTCAGAAAAAATCCGCGAGGCTTTGCTGCGAACACTTTGCAAGGATCTCATCAATTGTCTTCCATGTCCTGCGGGCACAGAGAGGCGGCTTGCCGGCCTGCCGGATGTATGATTCCAGAAATGCAATCGTTACCGGATCAGACGGATACCCGCTGCCGATATCGCCGAACTCATCAGAAAGTTCCACTACCAGTCGGTCACGCGTAACTTTTGCAACAATACTTGCCGCTCCGACAATCAGGAATTTGTCATCTGCTTTATGTTCGGAAATGATCTCAACCTCAGACAACCCGGAAATCTCCTTTACCGTCACACCAAACCGTCCCGCGTTTACATCACACGCATCCACATATGCCTGATCCGGTACAAGCTGCCGGATGATCTCCGCATGGCAGGATGCGGTAAGTGCGTTCATTGTTCCGGATCGCGAATCGATATCATACGGACTTTTCACCACCACCGCTGTTCTCCACCGGCGGATAATCTCCTCGTACAGCTCCTCTCGTTTGTGCGGCGTAAGCTGTTTGGAGTCTCTGAGTCCGAGACCTTCAAGCTCGGTGAGATCATATACGAGAACTCCGCCCGTTACCATAGGCCCGAGAACCGAGCCTTTGCCAGCTTCATCAACCCCGCAGATATTCATCTTGATCAGTATCTATCACAGGGAATAGGTATAATACCCCATGATAGCATACGATTCAGTATGTATCTCATCATCGTCGGGCTTGGAGGAATCGGGAGAAGTCTTGCAGGCATCGCATCTGAGAGCGGGCATAGTGTGGTGGTGATCGATCGTGACGAAGAGCGGTGTGCCGATATTCTTGCTCAGTATGATCTGCTGGCGATCGCCGGAAATGCGACTGACAAAGCAGTACTTGAGGATGCAGGAGTTGATCGTGCGGACGCACTTGTTGCAACAACAAGTGATGATGCACTGAATCTCATGGCATGTTGGCTTGCAAAACGATACAATGTACGAACATTAGTCTCGATTGTGAATCAGAAGGAACACGCCGAACTCTTCAAAGAGGTGGGAGTCCGCATCAGTGAAAACCCGGATGAGATCGTGGCAAGAAGTTTGTATGTCTGGGCAGAAAACCCGGAAACACAACTGCTTGCATCCATTGAAGGAGGAAGCATCTTTGAAATTACCGTTCGAGACGGAGCAGAAGGTGTCAATAAAACCGTACGCGAAACATCAGATGTCAAAGATATGCTCTACATCGCCATCCGCCGCGGGGGAAAACTCATTATTCCCTCAGGAAACGTAACATTTCAGCCGAATGATGTTATAACCGTATTCACCAAGAAAGAATCAGAAGGCAGGTCCGTTGAGTACATGGACAGCCTTTTCCATTAACTCTTTTGGAAAAATTGTAAAAACAGGTGTCAGGAAAATCCTCAAAAGGATTATCCAAGTTCGTCCCAGTCATCGTTTCTGCGGCGAATCACAAAGATTGCGCCAATCACCACGATAACTGCAACAACGCCGATAACGATGTACATGAGATAGGGGCCAACTGCACCGGCAATACCCTTTTGTGCCTCTTCCCAGAGCAGATTCGATTCAGTCAGAGCACTTGCAGAGTTCTTGAGTGCGTCCAGAGACTGAGTCTTGGTTGCATCCGATACCGAGCTGGTTGACGAATCATATGCATTCTTGGCAGTGTTGTACAGGTTCTGTGCTGTCTGCTTCGATGTCGACAGAAGAATTACTCTGCTGTCCGAGTTCCAGCCCTTTGCATTCAGGTTGGCAATGTTCTGCTCAATAAGATCCAGATTGCTCTTGGTCTTGGTCAGAGCAGCGTTGACCATCTGCTTTTCTGCATCAACAAGAGCAGCAGCAGCAGAAACAAGTTCTTTTGTTGCGGTAGGAATATCGTTCTTGTCATTATCAGCAGCTTTTACATCAGATCTTGCCGTTTCCAGTTTTGCAAGAGCCGCAGACACATCAGCTCCCTGTTTGGAAAGCTCAGTGATTTCCGCATCCAGTTCAGTGATACCTGCGTTAATCTCGGTGATCTGTTTCGGAATATCATCAGGGTTGTAGACTGTCTGCTTTGGAGATGAGTAGGTTGAGATAACACTTTCCGAACTGCTGACTTCCTCAACCTTCATAACAGTTATTTCACTACCGGCCTTATTATCCGGGACTTTTCCATCGAGATATATGGTCAGAACAGTATCCTGAGGAAGTTTTGTCAGCGGGTATCCGTCAATGTAGCGTTTTCCTGCCGGAAACTCGGTGATTGGAGTACCATCAGTTCCGGTAAGAGAACCGGTCCATACCGCGGAGGTCAGGTCCGTGTACATATTGATTCGATATACGGTGCTGTCCTTCAGAATCTTCACCGTCATCGTTGCCGAGACAGAATCTCCCGGCATCAGACTGCCGGATGGGTTAACATTTGCGTTGGAATTACTGTTCCAAGCACTCACGGTTCCAACAAATGCTGCACAGAGCAGAAGAGCAATCAAAAAATATGTGATTTTCTTCATAATATACCTCATTCAAAGAGCGGGTCAACGCCGTCCTCAAACATTGCCGTATGAGATCTCTCGCGTGACTTCACGACCTCTTCCTTTGCCTCTTTTGCAAGTTCCATCAGTTCACGGATACGCGGCGCATCACCGATTGTTGCGAGCAGAACAACTGCTGCAACATATCCACTGTCAACCGGATAGTCACCACCACGGACCTCAACACCCGCGATGTTTTCCTCAACCCAGCTCTTGGACTTCTCAACACCTTTACGGTCGAGTTCGCTTGGCGGACCTGCCACCAGAACAAGAGCACGTTCTGCGGTTGAGTAATCACACGGAAGCGTCAGGCGGCCGAGCATTGCACGGCGGACGAGACCGATAATCTTTGCAGATTTGTCTTCTCCGGATGCAATATCAACATGCGGCTCTGCCTTTCTTTCCTTCTTACCAAGAATACCGGAGAGAAGACCTCCGCCGCTGTCCTTCTTCGCTACCGGCTTTCCTCCCTTCATAACAGGAATTGCTTCGCTGATAGCGTAACCGACTGAGGAAATACCTCCGCCGCGGAGTGTGTTGATGATTTCACTGGAATCAACAACCATTTCACCAACACCGTACTTGCTGACTTCCCCTGCGCGGAACAGGACACCGAACCGTCGTACAATTTCCTCGTTCAGGCGGTCGTATGCACTCTTAACACTTTCACCATCATTCTTCCAGGCACTGTTATCAAACACAATGACGTTGTCCGCCTCGTTGACCAGCGTTGAAAGACTGCGTGCAGCGTTTAAAGAGTAGAGACGTCCCTCTTCCGGAGCAGGAATAACACCGACAGCGTAAACCGGCTCACGATAAATACGTTTCAGGTGGCGGCAAAGCACCGGAGATCCTCCGGAACCCGTTCCGCCGCCAAGACCTGCACAGACGATGAATGCATCAATGTCGTGAGTTCCGCGACGATCAATTGCACTAATAATTGTGTCAATTTCATCTGCTGCTACTTTTGCACCAGTCACGTTGTCGGTACCGACTCCGTGACCCTTAACCATTGTCTGACCGATCAGGAGACGATCTTCCATGGGAATGTTTTTAATTCCCATCAGATCGGTCCGGGCGGTATTGATAACAATACCACGGAAACTTGTGGAACCGAGTTTTCTGTCCTGTGCAAGGAACATATCCACAAGCTTGCCTCCTGCCTGTCCGAATCCTATAAAAAATACCCGCATTTACACTGACACCTTTTTGTTGAGTGTATGTATGTCATTTCTTGGATATATATGACTGCATTAGTTATACGGCTACGTTGGTCAAAAACTTTCTTATGAAGCCGGGTATATCTAATAGAGTAATGAAGATAGGTATTCTCGGTGCAGGCCTGACCGGACTTGCCGCTGCCCTCCGTCTGGCAGAAACCGGCACGGTTGTTGTCTTTGAAAAGAATGCAATGGCCGGAGGATGCCTTGCATCGAAGAATTACGGAGAATATACGCTGGAGACCCTGTATCATCACTGTTTTTCAGGAGATGCAGAGCTGTTTGCTCTTCTGGACAATCTGGAACTCAGACAGGACCTTATCTGGCTGAAAGGATCAACCGGCTACTATATGCGAGGCACACTCCACCCGCTAACAACGCCGGTGGAAATTCTCCGGTATCCTTGTCTCAGTTTTTTCCAGAAAGTGCGGCTCGGCAAATTCGTCTTAAGTTCAAGAAAGATCGATATGGCGGCGCTTGACAACATCACCGCAAAGGAGTATCTCTACGAAAAAGTCGGCGAGGATATCTATACTGCATTCTTTGCCCCGCTTCTTGCAAGCAAATTCGGGCCAATGAAAGAAGAAGTTTCTGCGGCGTGGCTCATGAGCAGAATCGCAATCCGATCCGATCGCGGTGCGGAAGGAGAACGGCTCGGCTATCTCAAGGGCGGCTGGCATCGCCTTATCGACGCAATGGAGAGGAAACTCTCTGAAAATAACGTTGAACTCCGACTGAATACAACCGTCGAAGAGCTCCGGTACGAAAACGAAAAATGGATCATCAATAACGAAGAGTTTGACGCCGTCATCTCAACACTGCCGCCTCAGATAACCACCACCCTGATGGATGCGGACACGAAGAAACAGTACAACCTGCCGGATCTTCCGTATCAGGGAGCGGCATGCATGACGCTCGGCCTTGGTGCAGATCCGGCAAAAGGAATTTACTGGACCAACATGGGCGATTCCGCACCGTACGGCGCAGTCGTTGTTCACACAAACTTTGTTCCCTACGACTGGTACAAAGAACACGTCGTCTACCTTGCCTCATACTTCAAGGACAGCCCGGCGGAAAACCTCGAAGAGAAGATGATCGATGACTTCTGCCAGAGGTTTGGAATCGGCAAAGAGATAATCCATCACGCCGACCTGTACATCGACAAATTCGCAGGCCCTGTATATACAACCGGCTACCGGAACAGAATTCCGGATGCTGACTGTGGACACAATCTGTTCATCGCCGGAATGTTTTCCTCCGATAACTACCCGGAACGGAGCATGGAAGGATCCATTCGTGCAGGGCATCGCGCAGCTGCCCTGCTTGAGGAGAAAAATTCGTGAGTACCGTACAAGTCACCGTAGTACTTCCGGTCTATAATGATGTGGAGGCGCTCAAAGTAGCAATCCCGAAATCTCTTGAAACCCTGACAGAGTTTGGGAGAACGTTTGAACTGATCGTTGCTGAAGACGGCAGTACTGACGGCAGCCGTGAGTGTGTGGAAGCGTGGGAGAAAAAAGATCCCCGCGTCCGTCTGCTTCACAGCGATGAGCGACAGGGACGCGGTCGCGCCTTAAACCGTGCGTTCTCAGAATCGTGCGGCGAAATATTCTGCTACTATGACGTTGACCTTGCAACCGACATCAGTCATCTGCCGGAACTCTTGACGCGGATTGAGAATGGCGCGGCAGTTGCAACAGGTTCACGACTGATGCCGGAGAGCCGGATCATCCGCAGCGGCGACCGTGAAGTCGCAAGCCGCGGATACAACACACTGGTGCGACTGTTTCTTGGAAGCAAACTGCACGATCATCAGTGCGGGTTCAAAGCCTACCGGGCAGATACCTTGAAAGAACTTGTCCCAAAAATCCGTGCACCGCACTGGTTCTGGGACACCGAGTCCCTGGTGCTCGCCCAGCACGCCGGACTGCGGGTTGACGAGTTCCCGGTTGTCTGGACACAGGGACCCGGGACAACCGTCCGGTTTAAGGATGTATATGGAATGGGTAGTGACATTCTGAAGATGTGGTGGCGATTGCATGTGGAAAAAAATTAGTGCGATTCTCATCCCGACCCTGATCGCAGCCGCCCTGATCATCTTCATGCTCTATCGCGTATGGGACGATCTCCTGATTGCTGTTCAGCATATTGTTCCGATCTATCTGGCAGGAGCTGTTCTCATCTGCCTTGGCGCATGGTATCTCCGCGGGTGGCGATACCAGTATATTATAGAGCGTCTTGGAACTACGATCAGCCTGTCCTTTTCCACAGCCTGCATCTACGTATCCCAGACGGCGAATCTGATAATTCCGGCGCGTCTCGGGGATTTTGTCAGACTGTTTATTCTCAAGCATGAGAAAGGTACCACCTATACCAAGGGTTTTACCTCCATCATTGCCGAACGGGTTTACGATATCGTCATCATCGCAGTTCTCGGTCTTCTTGCACTACCGGTACTCATCAGTATTGTTCCTGACTGGTTTGTCTGGATGATTCTCTTTGTTCTTGCAGCAGGTGCAGCATTTTGTATCTTCCTTATCTTTTCCCGGCGTCTGCATGCAGAGAATAAAATCCTGAAAAAAATCCTGGAGATTTTCGATCAGCTCAGGCAGGTCTCGTCAACAGCCGGGTCTCTTGCGGCGCTGTCCATCTCTTCGGCAATCATCTGGATGATGGACGTCATCATCTGTTATCTGGTGTCCCTGATGTTTGGGGTAGCGATTCCGTTCATGCTGGTTCTGCTCGCAATTGTCATTGGTAATCTTGTCAAGGCTGTACCTATTACGCCGGGCGGTATCGGAACATATGAACTGGCGCTCGTGATCACCTTTGAGCTGGGCGGCGTACCTGCGGCAACGGCGACTCTCATTGCAGTCGTTGACCATCTGATCAAAAATCTCATCACCCTTGCAGGCGGAGTTGTCTCCCTCTACTACTTCGGAGACTGGGCGGTCTCTCTCTTAAAGAGACTGTTCCGCGAGGATGCAAAGAAACTGAAGGAGGAACATGGTTCCTCCTGAAGCACAGATACTGACGGTCATCCTCTGGCTAATCGTAATCAAGTTCTGTCAGATGGCGATCTATCCATATCTGAAGACAGCTGTTGCTGACTTGTCATACGGTTTGTCCTATCCGTTCTCCATTCTTCTTCTGACGTTTATCTCATGGTATCTCGGCGTGACAGGTCTTCCGGTTCAGCTCGCCCTGTTGCCGTTTGCAGCCGCAGGTGTATATGCACTTTTCCGCAAAAAATACGATACGGCAGAAATCCGGCAGAGTCTTCGCTGGGATCTGGTGTTCCTTGGGACATTTGCCCTGATGCTTATCTCACGCTTCCTGACGCCGGGGATTGTTCCAAGCGGGGAGAAGTTTATGGATGCGGCATTCCTGGGAAGCATCATGCTGAACCCGTCAGTGACGCCGCTTGATCCCTGGTATGCGGGCGGGGAACTCTCTATCTATTACTATCTCGGACACTGGATGTGCGGGGTACTCGGGGTTCTCTCCGGCGGCGCTCCGACCGTTATCTTCAATCTGATGCTGCCGACCGTTTTCGCGTTGGCAGCAGTCTCTGCCTATGCAATTGGAACGCTTCTGCTGAAGCGGCATCAGTGGATTCCCATGCTGGTGCTGGTCCTTCCCAATGCTGCGCTTATCTGGCACCTCTTTGCCGGAGGCGGTGCAGTGGGTATCTGGTGGGCGTCAACCCGCGTGATTGAGAATACGATTAACGAGTATCCGCTGTTCTCGTTCCTCTGGGGAGACCCGCACGCCCACGTGCTCGGCTGTTTCAACCAGCTGTTCTTCCTCTGTCTGCTTGCGGTGATGCTGGTGAAGTGGAAGCTGTTGCCGAACGCAGGAAAATATCTTCTTGCACTGATGCTTGCCCTCTCCCTTGGAACAATGCCGGCAATGAATTCGTGGGACGTGATGGTGTATGCAGGCGTGTACATCGCAGTAGCGGCGATTGTGTGGATAAAATGCGGGCATGGCCTGCGGGATGCAGTTCCTCTTGCTCTGGTGCCGGTTTTGTCGCTTGCATCGTACGCCCCGTTCCTCTTTACGATGATCTCCGGGGGAGGGTCAAGTGTGCAGGGATTTTTCCTCGTGACAACACCAACCGCTATCAATGAGTTCTTTGGCGTGTACTTGTTCTTTATCGCGGTTTTCGTAATCTACGGATTTTCCGTTCTGAAGAAGTATCCCTGGCTGATTGCCGTGCCCGTTGTTTTTGCAGTTGCGGGTTACGCAGCAGCAGGAGTTGCGCTGTTCTGTATTCTGCTGCTCGCAGGAAAGCGGAGCAGTGCACCGGAGGTGGTGTTTGGCGTTCTCGGTCTGGCAATAGTGTTTCTGATGGAGTTTGTGTATCTCAAGGATTACATGGGCGATGCGTATTACCGGATGAACACGGTGTTCAAGTTCGGCTTCTGCGCATGGTTTATGCTCGGGATTTCCACACTGCTGATGATCGGCCGCTGGGTCTCTGACCGGGGCGGGAATATTTCGCGTGAGCGTGCATTAGCGGTTGCGGCAGTGGTGTTTATTGTTCTTGCCGTACTGATTGGTCTGTGCGGCATCCATCTCGGGTATCCGGGAGGGACGCTGGATGGTGCGGCATGGCTCGATAGCCATCATCCGTCAGATGCTGCGGGAATTGCTTTCCTGACAGATGCGGCCGCATCCGGCGATGTGGTGGTGGAGGCGGCTGACGGGTCGTATGAGTACAACGGTCGTGTCTCGGCAATGACCGGACTTCCGACAATTGTCGGGTGGGTTGGCCATGAGTCGGGCTGGCGCAGCGGTGTCAGCGATGCAGGGACACGGTGGAGCGATGTGCGAGCGATCTATGAAGATCCTGCGAGAACGCTTGCGCTCATGGATACGTACAACGCGAAGTATCTGTTCGTAGGCGATGTTGAGCAGCAGAAGTATACGATTGATTTACCTGAGAACGGACTGACGAAAGTTTTTGCCGCGGACGGCGTGACTATTTATCAGCGCAGTGACTAACGTGTTAGACACAATGGATCATCCGGTACTAAGCGTCGTCATTCCTGTCTATAATGACGCCGAGGCACTGCGGCACGCGATTCCCGCATCAATAGAAGTACTGGAGAGTCTGAAGATACCATTTGAGCTGATTTGCTGTGAGGATGCAAGTCACGACGGGAGCCTGGAGACAGCAGAGGCCTTCGCGGCAGCGGACACGCGTATCATCGTGAATCACAGCGATGTCCGAAGAGGAAAGGGCGGGGCACTTTCCGATGCGCTCGTGATGTCGCACGGCGATATTTTTTGTTTTTACGACGTGGACCTTTCCACCGACCTCGCAGCTCTTGAACCGCTCATCCGTAAAATCCGCAACGGTTCAGATATTGCGATCGGGTCGCGGTTTCTTGATGACAGTCAGGTTGTCAGAACCGGAGACCGCGAGGCTACCAGTGTCGGGTTCAACCGGCTGGTGCGGCTGCTCCTTTCGAGCAGTGTTCGCGACCATCAGTGCGGATTCAAGGCATTCCGCCGCGATCGGCTGATGCAGCTTATGCCGTATGTCCGTTCGCGCGGATGGACGTGGGATACCGAGATTCTTGCGCTCGCGCAGCGTTACGGCTATACGGTGGACGAGATTCCGATCGTCTGGAAACAGGGAGATAAGACCAATGTGCGGACATCTGATGTTTTTTCCATGGGATGGTCGGTGGTGCGTCTTGCCTGGCGGATGCGTATTGCAGGCAGTTATCCGAAAAATATCTGATCCAGAATGCCCGGACCGTCCAAACCTTTATGCCAGACTCTTACCCATATATAGAGTTACGCCAGCAACGGTCTGTTACCTTCTAAGGATAAGCCCGCTGATGAGCGATGACGGATGGTCTTTGAACCCTCCCGAGTGAAGTGAGTCATTATGGCAAAGATTTACCAGATGTTTGAAGTCCCAGAAGAACTTCAGAACAAAGCACTTGAAGCTCTTGAGCTTGCACGTGATACCGGAAAGATTAAGAAAGGCGCAAACGAGGCAACCAAGGCCGTCGAGCGCGGAACTGCAGCCCTTGTTCTTATCGGCGCAGACGTCGCACCCGAAGAGATCGTTATGCACATTCCGGGAATTGCAGACGAAAAAGAGATTCCGTTCGTTTTTATCAACAAGCAGGCAGACATCGGTGCTGCATGCG
>CAZABQ010000026.1:0-20095 GCA_964483485.1 uncultured Methanomicrobiales archaeon | reverse complement strand
GGATCATCAATCTGTTTTCATGGGGGTGGTTGAGACGAAGTCTCATGTTGTTTTTTTAATCTTTTTTTGGGAGCGTACGAAGGTTCGTTGATAGTTTCGATTTATCTAGAACACTGGTGTTTCGAGCAGGTGTACAGCTAAAAGATACTTCTGACAGTATGCAGGGTGCATAACTGCGTATGGCCCAATCGTTATTTTTCACACTTATGTAAAAATTATTAAGATTTATGCCGATTCAAATTGGTACTTAGTATCACCAATGATTATGAAAAATCTCATACGAGATATCACGTAATATTGGAGTTGGAAATGTTTCGAGGATTTGTATGAAAAAGGTCTATGGAATTCTTGTGATCCTCACGCTTGCCATCTGCATTCTTGCAGCAGGCTGCGTGGGTGCAGGCGACAGTACCAATGGGGAAAAGGTACTGGTCGTCGGAGAAATGTGGCGTGTGTCCTCCATCAACCCAGGAGACGGGCATGACGGCGGAACCTTTGTCACCGAAAAAGCAGTTGTAACTGAAACACTCGTCGGGGCAAATGCTCAATTTGAATTAACGCCGAATCTTGCTGAAAGCTGGAAGCAGATCAACGATACCTGCTGGGAGTTCAAACTCCGCGAAGGCGTGAAGTTCCACAACGGCGATGAGATGGCCGCATCGGACGTCAAAACATCGCTGGACCACACCGTCCGTCTCTCGCCGAGTACGGCAAAACTGATGTCGTATGATCATGCTGAGGTTGTGGACAAGTACACAATTCGCATCTACACAACCGATCTGAACCCGCTGGTCCCGGGCGTTCTTCACTACCCGGATACCGCAATTGTGAGCAGCAAGTCCTATGATGCAAACAGCAATTTTGTCAATCCAATCGGTACTGGCCCGATGAAGGTCGAGTCCTTCAACGAGCAGACCGGCGAACTTGTTGTTGTCAAGAACACCAACTGGTGGGGCGGCGATTCTGGGTTCGACAAGATGATCATGCGCGGATATGAAAACCCGTCCACCCGTGCCATGATGATCGAAAACGGAGACGTTGACTTCACCACCGATCCACCGTACAGTGACATCAACCGGCTGGATGCACTGCCGGGCATTCATGTTGAGAAGTACAATACGCCGAGGATTTACAAACTTGATGTGAATCTCGCCCACGAGGCAATGGCGGATCTGAATGTCCGCAAAGCAATTTCGCATGCGATTGACCGGACCGGTATTGTGGACAATGTGCTCTATGGTGTCGGAACTCCGGCAGGCGGTGTGTTCCTGCCGAGCATGACCTGGTCGAACAAGAGTCTTACCCCGTACTCTTACGATCCAGCTCTTGCAAAACAGTACCTCGCAAACACAGGCTGGACGGACACCAACGGCGACGGATATGTTGACAAGAACGGCAAAAACCTGCACGTTAAGATCTACACCTACACCGAACGTCCGGGTCTTCCGCCGATGCTTGAGGCAATTTCCGCAAACCTCAAAGCCATCGGTATTGAAGTTGAGGAGATCTCAATGGAGAATAGTGCCATGAGTGCCGCAATGGCTGACGGCAGCTGGGATCTCTATCTGTCGGCAATGAACCTTGCCATGGTCCCCGACCCCGAGTATGTCTTAAAGTCCTGGTACACTACCACCGGTACCGGAAACAAACCGGGGTACAGCAACGCGGATGTTGACCGTCTGATTGTTGAAGGCCACTACATCAGTGATCTGGACGAGCGGTATGATCACTTCCGTGAAATTGAGGGGATTGTGTACGATGAACTGCCGACCATCAATATTGCCTACTACGGTGTTGCCATCGTGATGAAGGACACGGTTTCCGGCTACAAGTTTGATCCAACTGCCCATGACTACAGAATTGATCCGTTCATGACCATTACGGCGTGAACCATTATCATGGAGAGAATTTATCTCTCAATTTTTCGCGAACATGACATCCCGGCTGTGCCAGTAATCAGTATTTGACAAAGGCGGGTTAAGATAATCTTTCAAAATGGTAATTTGTATGAAAAAAATCTATAGCTGCTTCCTTGTTCTTATCGTTCTCTCTTGTGTTTTTGGTGCGGGTTGTGTAACCCCGTCGGAGACTTCCGAAAAAGTTCTCGTTGTAGGGGAGATGTGGGCACTGGCCGGCATTGATCCGGTTCTTCAGAGTACGGTTGTTGCCGAAAAAATGATTGCAACGGAGACTCTTGTGGGCGCAAACGCTCAATTTGAACTGACACCGAATCTTGCCGATAGCTGGAAGCATATAAATGATACCTGCTGGGAATTCAAACTCCGGAAAGATGTCATCTTCCACAACGGAAACCCAATGACTGCAAACGAGGTGAAAGCATCACTGGAAAAATCCATTGCACTGTCCCCGACGGTTGCCTCCCTTCTTGAATGTGACAGAATTGAAGTCGTAGACACCTACACAATCCGCCTGTACACAAAAGAGCTGAATCCGCTAGTCCCCGGAGTTCTGCATTATCCTGCAACGGCAGTTTTTGCGCCCGGAACCTATGATGCGTTCGGTGCCTTTGTGGAGGTTATCGGTACCGGTCCGATGAAGGTTGAGTCGTTCAACGAACAGACCGGAGAGGTCGTTCTGGTAAAGCATGACGACTGGTGGGGCGGTGAGCAGGGCTTTGACAAACTGATTATGCGGGGATACGAAAGTCCGACGACCCGTGCCATGATGATCGAAACCGGCGGAGTTGACATGACCTTTGATCCACCCTACAGCGAGGTCAACCGGCTCGACGCCCTTGCGGGTATACATGTGGAAAAGTACGATACACCGAGAATCTACAAGCTCGATGTGAACCTCGCTCATGAGGCAATGACGGATAAAAATGTTCGAAAAGCGATTTCTCATGCGATTGACCGGACCGGTATTGTGGACAATGTTCTCTACGGCATCGGTTCTGAGGCCAGCGGAACGTTCCTGCCGACGATGACATGGGCGAACACGAGCCTTGTTCCCTACACGTATGATCCTGCCCTTGCGAAGCAGTATCTCGCGAATGCCGGGTGGAAGGACACGAACGGTGACGGATATGTTGACAAGAACGGCAAAAACCTGCATCTCAAGATGTGTACCTACACCGAACGCCCGGGTCTCCCCCCGATGCAAGAGGCAATTGCTGCCAACCTGAAGGCAATCGGTATTGAGGTTGAAGAGGTTTCCATGGAGAACAGTGCATTAAACGCTGCAATGACCGACGGCACCTGGGATCTCTACCTTTCGGCAACGAATCTTGCCATGGTTCCGGATCCGGAGTATGTACTCAAAGGCTGGTACACCACAGAAGGAACGAGTAACAAAGCAGGCTACAGTAATCCTGTAGTTGACCAGATGATCATTGACGGTCACTACATCAGCGACCTTAATGAGCGGTATGATCACTTCCGCGAAATTGAGGGGATCGTGTACGATGATCTACCGACCATCAACGTCGCCTACTATGGTGTTGCCATCGTGATGAAGGACACGGTTACCGGATACAAGTTTGATCCAACCGCTCACGACTACAGAATTGATCCGTTCATGACCATTGCGGCATGACCCGCTCAGTAGTATCCTCAGGTAAAATAAATGGATGACAAAACAGTTAAATCCGAAATTGCCGAAAGCTGGAACGAAGAGGCCGCATACTATGACACACACGTCTCCCACGGTATACAGACCGAGGAAGAAAAACTGCTCTGGATGAATGCGTTTCAAACCGTCCTTCCTCCGGGGGACAGTCTCTCCATTCTGGATGTCGGCTGCGGTACCGGTGCGATGGGCCTGATACTCGCCGAGATGGGACATACCGTTACCGGCATCGATCTCTCGGAAGGGATGATGGATATCGGCCGCAAAAAGGCAGAGTCCGCTCATCTTCCGATGACCTTTCAGCCCGGCGACGCGGAACATCCGCCGTTTGCGGAGCATACCTTTGACGCGGTTATCAACCGCCACTTACTCTGGACGCTTCCGCATCCGGACACTGCCCTTGCAGGCTGGTATCAGATGCTGAAGCCGGATGGTGTGGTGATGGTGATCGACGGCGTGTGGGATGACGGATCTGCCCTCTCTGCCGTACGAAGAGGAACAAGTTCTGCGTTTTCCCGCATCCTTGAACTGCACCCGCACGGAGATAAAGGCTACAGCCCTGAGATCCGTGAAGTCCTACCGAACCGCGGCGGAGTCCCGGAAGCTGAAGCACGAAAATATCTGGAAAATGCTGGGTTTGCCGGAATTTCCGTAATGAGTCTGGACAGCATTCGGATAAACCAGCGGCAGCGGCTGAACTGGTATCAGAAGATCAATTCGGTCAGTCCCTACTATCTGATATCAGGCAGAAAGGAGAGGAGCGTATGAGATCCAGATCAGTTCTGTGTCTTGTAATGGTACTGTTCCTCGCCGCTGCTGCTGCGGGCTGTATTGATTCCGGCAGTGAGAAAGATGTCCTGATCGTCGGAAACCATCTGATGTCGGATGCCCGTGAACTGGATCAGGGTACCGGTACCGGAACACTGATCACCGAAAAGATCACCATCACCGAGACTCTTGTTGCAACCGAGGAGGACTTCTCGCTCAAACCAAATCTTGCGAAAAGCTGGACGATGATCAACGACACCACCTGGGAGTTCAAACTCCGGGAAGGCGTGAAGTTTCATAACGGCGATGAGATGACGGCTGCGGATGTGAAGTTCTCGATTGAAAATATCAACACCAAACAACCGGGCAGAACCACGCTGATCGACTACAAGGACTCCGAGGTTGTGGACACGTACACCATCCGCATCCAGACAAATGCCATGAATCCCATGTTGCCTGCGGCATTGCATTCTCCGGATACTGCGATCATCAGTCCGAAGTCCTATGATGCAGACGGTGCGTATGTCACCACGATTGGAACCGGCCCGATGCAGCTTGAGTCCTTCAACGAGCAGACCGGAGAGATTGTGGTGGTCCGGCATGATCAGTGGTGGGGCGGGACTCCAACTCTTGCAAAGATCATCAACCGCGGGTATCCTAACCCCAACACCCGTGCCATGATCATTGAGAACCATGATGTGGACCTGACCTTTGACCCGCCGTACAGCGAGGTTGCACGGCTGGACGCGATTGAAGGGATTGATGTACTGAAGTTCAACACGCCGCGCACCTACAAACTTGACCTGAATTTCGACCATGCACCACTGGATGACCTGAATGTGAGAAAATCCCTTGCCTATGCGATTAATCGGCAGGGAATTGTGGACAATGTGCTCTACGGTGTCGGCAGTGTAGCGACAGGTCCATTCCTGCCAACGATGGCGTGGGCGAACATGAGCCTCGCTCCTTATACCTACAACCCGGCTCTTGCAAAACAGTATCTTACCGACGCCGGATGGACGGATACCAATGGAGACGGATATGTGGACAAGGACGGCAAAAAGCTGCGCTTCAAACTGCTCACCTACACCGAGCACCCGGGACTTGTCCCAATGCTTGAGGCAATTTCCTCTAATCTGAAAGAAATCGGCATCGAAGTTGAGGAGATCGCCATGGAAACCGGTGCAATCTCGCCGATGCTTGCCGAAGGCGACTGGGATCTGTATCTGATTGCGGCAAACCTCGCCATGGTCCCTGATCCCGAATATGTCTTAAAGACCTGGTACACGACCGATGGAACAACAAACCGCGGTCACTACAGCAACACAGAGGTTGACCGGATTGTTGCGGAAGGCCACAACCTTACCACTCCCGAAGAGCGGTATGCCCATTTCCGCACCGCCGAAGGTATTGTGTATGATGAAGTTGCGACCATCAATGTCGCCTACTACGGTGTTGCGATCATTCTGTGGGATAATGTGCAGGGATTCACGTATGATCCGACCGCCCACGACTATCGTCTCAGTCCGTTCATGACCGTTTCGTAATTTGGAGAGAAAAAATGGATGACAGTGAAATTAAATCCGGTATCATCGGCAAATGGGACAAAAGTGCAGGTCAGTACGACCTGCACGTTTCGCACGGTGTGAAGACTGATGAGGAAAAACAGCTCTGGAAGGATGCATTCCAGAAGGTGCTGCCGGCCGGCAGACTCCGTATTCTCGACGTCGGCTGCGGTACTGGCGCAATGGGTCTGATTCTCGCAGAAATGGGGCATGATGTCACCGGCATCGATATTTCGGAAGGGATGATGGATGTCGGCAGAAAAAAGAATGCCGCACGCGGGCTTTCCATGATCTTTCAGGAAGGTGATGCGGAAAATCCACCGTTTGACGATGACAGTTTTGATGTTGTTGTCAACCGTCATCTGCTCTGGACACTTCCTCATCCAGACATTGCTCTTGCTTCCTGGAAACGGGTAGTCAGACCGAAAGGCTGTGTTATCGTCATCGATGGTGTGTGGGATGACGGAAAGACCGCGACACAGATTCGCCGAAGGATAAGTACTGCTCTTGGAAAGGTCTTTGACCCGCTTCCGGCGCCGACACCCTATGCCGAAGAAGTCTCGGCAGCCCTGCCGAATCTTGGTGGGGTTCCGGAGGCTGTTGCACGCAGATATTTCATTGATGCAGGTCTTGCGGACGTTTCCCTTGAGAATCTCATGCACATCCGTGAACATCAACGAAAACAGCTGGATTGGTACCAGAAGATCAGTCATCACTGGTGCTATTACCTGATTGCAGGAACGAAACAGGAGTAGAATCATGCACCACTACATCATCAAACGGACCGCCTACCTCATGCTCACACTCGTGATTGCGTCGATGTTCACGTTTGTGGTGGCCAATGCAACGCCCGGAGAACCGGCAGAGGTCCTCGCCCGGCATTTGTACATAGGTCTGGAAGAGGTTGCACCTCCGGAACTTATCGCCGAGGTTTCGGACCGGTATGATCTCAACCGGCCGCTTCTGGAACAGTACGTCAGCTGGATAGGAGGAATTTTGCACGGGGATCTGGGGTACTCCATCCTCTTCAACAAACCGGTAGACCGGCTGCTGATGCTTCATCTACCACCGACGATTCTACTGACTACGGTTGCAATGGCGTTTGCTGCGATCGTTGGGCTTGTGCTCGGCATCTACTCAGCCCTGCACCGGAACAAAATCTCCGATCATATTATCCGCGTTGCCACGATATTTTCTGTTTCCATGCCGGGGTTCTGGGTTGCCGTAATGCTGATTCTGGTTTTTTCCATCTGGCTTGGACTGACGCCGGTCTCCGGCTATGGAGGTCCCCAGTACATCATTCTTCCAGCAATTGCCCTTGGTCTGCATACAACGGCATCCATTATCCGGATTATGCGTACCAGCATGCTGGAAACGATGGATAAACCGTTTGTCACGTTTGCCAGAGCGAAGGGGCTGCCGCGGGTCCGGGTGATATGTTCCCATGCCTGTAAGAATGCGCTTCTGCCGGTGCTTACCGTGATCGGCATGTCGTTTGGCGCACTGCTCGCAGGTTCTGTGGTGATTGAAACGATATTCTCCTGGCCGGGCATCGGCGCAATGCTGATGAAGGCCATCTCTGCACGTGACCTTGTCCTGATTGAAAGTACGATTATGGTGATTGTGTTCATGTTCCTGATTGTGAATTTTGTGATTGATCTGCTCTATCACGTCATTGATCCGAGGATTACCTATGAGTGAGGTTAGTACTGCAAACAGAGTACGGGTCTGGCGTGCCCAGATCCGCGATGCGGACTGGTATTTCCGCCTCAGACAGCGAACGGGACTGCAGATTGTGTTTGTCCTGCTTGTCGTTGTTCTGGTTGCGGCTGTCTTTGCTCCGGCAATCGCCCCGCAGGATCCGACAGTGCAGGATCTCTACGGCAAGAATCAGTGGATGTCTGCGGAACACTGGCTGGGCACGGATTATCTTGGCCGGGATCTGTTCAGCAGGGTTGTCTGCGGTCTGCAGACATCGATGGCAATTGCTGTGACCACGATTGCAATCACGTTTGTGATAGGAACTGCTGTCGGTAGCTACGCGGGATACAAAGGAGGATGGATTGACAATGTCATTGCCCGCATCATTGACGTTTTTCTTGCGTTTCCATCAATCATTCTGGCGCTTGCGCTGGTGACCCTCTTTGGTTCAGGAATTCTGAACATGATTTTCATGCTTGTCATTGCGCAGTGGGCATCTTTAGCCCGGCTGATGCGCGGACAGGTGCTCGCGGAGAAGAACGCGGAGTATGTGCTGTCCGTACGTGCAGCAGGTCTTCCCGGCTGGTGGATTCTTCTGAAACATCTGCTGCCAAACTGTATTATGCCGGTGGTTGTACTCGCAACGATGGATCTGGGACACACGATTCTTACTATCTCAACCCTGTCGTTTCTGGGTCTCGGACTTCCGCCGTCGATTCCGGAATGGGGTTCGATGATCAATGCGGGTCTGGACAGTATACGCACCGCGCCCCTGAATGTGATTGTGCCGGGTCTTGCTATCACGACGGTAACTCTGTTGTTCAATCTGGCAGGCGAGGGTATTCGTGACATCACGGACCCGGGAACGGATGCGGAGGGGAGTGTATGAATATTCTGGAAGTGTCAGATCTGAATGTTGCGTTTCCCACCAGACGCGGCCTTGTCCGGGCATCGCAGCATGTTTCTTTTTCGGTAAAAGAAAGAGAGATCTGTGTACTGATCGGGGAAACCGGGTCGGGAAAATCGGTGATCGGACAGTCGGTTCTACATCTCCTCCCGGAAAACGCCCAAGTATCAGGAAGTATCCGTTACTGCGGCGAAGAGATTCTTTCACTTGGGGAGTCGGCATATGCCCATCTACGCGGTCATGAGATCTCGCTGATTCCCCAGAACCCGACCGGTTCTCTTGACCCTCTGATGCGGTGCGGACGACAGGTTGCTGAGGTACTGGATACCTGCGGAATACAAAAGGAAGTGCAGCCGCGGAGAATCAGGGATATTTTATCCTCTCTGTCCTTTGCGGATCCGGATCTGGTTGCTGCGTCCTATCCGCATGAGTTGTCCGGCGGTATGCGCCAGCGGCTGACAACCGGGATTGCACTTGCTGCACAACCCCGGCTGCTGGTTGCGGATGAGCCGACAAAAGGACTGGATTACACCGCACGAAAACGTACGATGGAGATGTTTCTGGATCTCAAAGAGCGGGATGCTGATGCAATTTTGATGATCACACACGATCTTGAGCTTGCGGAGATGATCGGCGATACGGTTGGTGTGCTGTATTCCGGAGAACTGATCGAGAGCGGACCTGCGACGGAGGTGTTTCTGGATCCGCAGCATCCCTATACACAGGGGTTGATTGCTGCACTTCCCAGAAACGGCATGAAACCGATGCCGGGCGTATGTCCGGGTCTTGTGAATATGCCGGCTGGTTGTTACTTCCACGACCGTTGCCCACATCCGTGTAATGCGGCGGCACATCCACTGATGCAGGCATACAGCAACAGGAGGGTACGATGCAGTCGCTGTTGAGTGCTGAATGTTTGTACAAAACCTATGGGCACGGAGATATTTTCCGTGACGTGAGTTTCACGCTTTCTGCGGGCGAGACACTTGGTTTGTTTGGAATGAGCGGGTCGGGGAAGTCAACGCTCGGCAGATGTCTGATAGGTCTTGAACGTCTTTCGGGTGGGCGGGTGATCTTCGACGGTCAGGATATCACGAAACTTTCTGCAAGGTGTCTTCGGGAACTACGACCTGCAATGCAGATGATCTTTCAGCATCCCGAGGTTTCGATGGATCCCCATATGCGGTTAATGGACAGCGTAGCTGAACCCCTCGCCTATCATGAGAAACGGGATCGAACGGACGTATTCGTGGATCTGCTGCCGCTGATTTCCGCTGTTGGTCTTCGGTCAGATCAGTTTTCCTGTTATCCGAACCAGTTATCCGGCGGAGAGATTCAGCGTGCGATGATGGTGAAGATCTATTCATTGTCGCCGAAACTGATCATTGCAGACGAGCCGACTTCTATGCTTGACATGTCGGTACAGGCACAGATTCTCACTCTTATGAAACAGTTTCAGCGAAAAAACTCCACGGCCTGCGTGTTCATCTCGCACGATCCCCAAGTGATGCTCGCGATGTGCGATCGTATTGGTGTTTTGGAAAAGGACTCTTTTCAGATGATGGACACAAAGGAGTTCGCCGGATATTCGGATGTGGTTTTTACAAAATAATATTTTTATACTAATGGGTGCTACTAATTATTGTTAGCGTCATACGACGCTGTCATCAAAAAACGGAGGTGAACACCAAATCCTGTAGATAGAATCAGACTATGTTCCACACACAGGGAAAATGCCCAAAATCCACACACCATACCCAGGCATTTTCCCACATATCATTTTCTTCAGTACTTCATACAATTGGCACATCCGGCATCCCCTGCCGGTTTTTGTTCTTTTTTTATGTGCATTTACGGAATCTGCATCAGACCCGAATCCGCTGTGAGTGATCCATAGGCATTTCCGCCGGAAAGTACTGCTGTCACCAGCACCGTTGTTTTTCGCGGAAGTCTGAGGGATCCGTTTATCTGAACCGAACCGTTTTCCCCGCAGTCATCCACCTGTATTGTCTGCCGGTCCGCGATGACATCATCCACCGTTGCCGTAACGTCTAAGGTAACGCCGCGAGCGGTTCCCGGTCCGAAGTTTTTCACTGAACCTGCAATATCGTATTCAGTCTCGTCAAAACCGACCGATACGGAGGTTACATCAAACCAGAACTCCAGTGCCGGCTGCCGATTCATCGGCAGGATCTTCACGGGTTTTCCGGAAAACTCATCCGGAAGAACGCCGATTTTCCATCCTCCTGCCGTAGTTTCCAGATAATAATAGAGTACTCCGTCGTGAAGATACCGCGTCCCCTGCATCATTGGCTCGCCTGCAATACCGACAGCCATATGATCCGGCAGTTCGAGAAGAACCGTGCCGTGCCCCATCTCATACAGAACTGCGGCAATCAAAATTGCCCGGTCCTCGCAGTCGCCGCCGTGATCAACGATCGTCTCCACAGGATAACGCGGATACTCCTGAATGCCGGTTGTCAGAATATCCGATGTGTAGGGGATCGACTGAACAAAGGCAACGAAGTTCTCTATCGTTTCCTGTCTGGTGTATCCCGAATTTTTTCCGTCATCAGTAAAGGCATCGGCGATTGTTTTCACATAGTCTCTGTCATAATCAGAGAGTGCGTAACGCACGTAACTGCTGCCTTTCGCATGATCCTGACTTTGATAATACTCATACAATTCTTTTGGCGTAGTAATGGTCACGGTGTGTGTGGTTCCCCCATAATCCCATGAGAACCGGTCCGAAAGAGTTTCTCCGTCATAGGAGGGAAGTTTTGGCATTTCTGTCAGCTGTACCGGAGACCCCTGCGGAGAAACACAGCCTGCGCTCAGCAGAACAAGAACAAGGAATACAGCAAGATACCGGAAATACATAATTTTTACAAAAGAAGTGGACCCGAAGGGAGTCGAACCCTTGATCTCCGCCATGTCAAGGCGACGTCATAGCCTACTAGACCACGAGTCCACGAAGATTTGCACCTGTGTGCTCTAATACATAGGATATTCTGTCATATAAATATTTTCAAGTAAATTCCTGCTCTGCTTTATCCGATATTCCCTCCAATAAAGTATGACATGAACTCTGCCGGAGTTGAGTCTCGCAAAAAACGGCTGATACACTATCTCTGTATTATCGGACTTTTCGCCATATTCTCCACAACTATCGCAAAAAATCCCGTGATTCCTCTCTATGCTGATTCCCTTGGTGCAGGCAGCGCAGTGATAGGCCTCATCTCCGCGGTGTCTCCGTTTGCCGGCATACTTCTCAGTTTTCCGGTTGGTGTTCTCTCTGATCAGCGTGGGCGGCGCAGACTTCTGATCCTTGCAGGATTCGGTTCGACTTTCGCTTCATCCATCATGATACGCATCGCCACAGTACTCAGAAATTTTCTCAAAGCATATACACCGCGGTTTCGCGGGTGCATAAAAAAAGTATTGGGTAAATCTACAGCTGCATGAATCTTGCCGAGATAATGCCGTCGCTTTCGGCGACTTCCTTCATCACCTTTGCCGGAACCAGATCATCAACCGCCAGAATCATCAGCGACTCGGATCCCACATCCACTTTACCGACCTGCATATTTGAGATGTTAATGTTGTACTTGCCAAGCAGCACGCAAACCGGTCCGACAACGCCCGGGCGGTTGATGTGATCAGCAATGATAACGTTTCCTTTCGGAACAAGATCCATCGTATAGCCGTTAATAGACGTAATGCGGGGGCCGACACGGGTAACAATTCCCGAAATCATCTGCTTGCCCTTTGCCGTCGTAAAGCTCATCTCCACAAGTGACTTGTAGTCTCCTGCATCTGCTGACGTCTTCTCAACAACCGTCATACCGCGCTGCTGTGCAATGAACTCAGCATTTACAATGTTTGCCGGCTCGTGCAGTGCTTTGTCCAGCAGGCCTTTCAGACCCATACGGGTCACATATTTCAGGTTCTGCTTCATCTCGGAAACCTCGCCGAGATAGGCGAACTCAACTTCTGTAATAGCGCCGTCAGCAAGCTGTGCCGCAAGGCTCCCCATCTTTTCGGTGAGCAGTGCAAACGGCTCAAGTTTTGGACGAATTTCCGGGGCAATCAGCGGAGCGTTCACGGCGCTTCTGGCTGAACCGCCCTTCAGCACCTCAATGCACTGCTGGGCAACCGATATTGCCACGTTCTTCTGTGCCTCAACCGTGCTTGCGCCAAGGTGCGGGGTCACGATAACCTTGTCGAGTGTAAGAAGCGGTGAACTGGTCGGCGGTTCCTCCTCAAACACATCAAGTGCTGCTCCTGCAACTTTCCCGGAAACAACCGCATCATAGAGTGCAGCCTCATCGATAATGCCGCCGCGGGCACAGTTGATGATGCGCACGCCGTCTCGCATGGTTGCAATCGACTCCTTGTTGACCATGTGGGTCGTTGAGGGAATCAGCGGCGTGTGAACAGTGATAACATCGGCCTTCGTGAAAAGCTCGGCCACGCTCATCATCTCAACGCCCATCGCAGCGCCGACTTCTGCCGGAATAAACGGGTCGTAGGCGATAACCGTCATCTGGAGAGCCTGTGCACGCTTTGCAACCTCTCTGCCGATTCTGCCGAACCCGACAACACCGAGAACTTTTCCGTTCAACTCGTTGCCCATGAACTTGGAGCGTTTCCATTCTCCTTTCTTCAGGGACGCTGATGCCTGCGGAATGTTTCTGGCAAGTGCCATCATCATGGCAACAGTGTGCTCGGTTGCCGCAAGCGTGTTTCCTTCGGGAGCATTGGAGACAATAATTCCCTTCTTCGTTGCTGCATCGCAGTCGATGTTGTCCACACCGACACCCGCACGGCCGATATACTTCATCTTGTCCGCCGCTTCAATGATGCGGGCGGTGACCTGTGTTCCGGATCTGACGAGCAGCGCATCATACTGGCCGATAATCTTGACAAGTTCATCTTCGGTCAGGTCGGCTTTTTCATCAACATCACAAAAGCCTTTTAAAATGGCGACTCCTTCTTCTGCAAGCGGATCGCTGACAAGTACTTTGAAGCTCACGACTAATCCCGTACATATTGGTGTTTGATCAGTAATAGTATTGTCCTGTCTGACCGGCCTTGCAGATAAATTCGTTTAGTGCCATTTGCTATTCGTCATTAATCGTATTTCAGCCCACGGAAGACACTGGGCATACGGAACCAATAACATCACGGAATCCTAAAAAAATCTATTTCCGTGATTTTCTTGTCTATTCCGTGGTGTTGAAAATTTCCGTGGGATACGCAGGAGTAAAATACGCAACGTTTGTCTGAACGTTTGTACTTTTATTTCGGATTCTCCGGCGAAAGGTACTGCCGCGGCTTTTATCTCTCATGGCTCCCTATGAAACTACCAATGTATGTCCTTGTCTCGCCCTGCATTCTAAACGAGAAACTCCGTGCTGAAGGGATTACTACTGATGCAGACCGCTCTGTATGGGCTGCAGCTGCTGGAAGGTGCAGACAGTTCGGCATTGAGATTGTTCCTTTGCCGTGTCCTGAGACATTGTATCTGGGTGTGCCCCGCAGCCCCGGCTCTTTTCTTGACCGGCTGAACACGCCGGAGTTTTTGACTCTGCTCGATCGGCTTGAGGCTGACGTTCGTACTCTGATTGCCACGCGGGGTGAACCTCCGCTTGCAGTTATCGGGGTCAATTCGTCACCAGCCTGTGGTGTTACGACGACCTATTACGGTGATGAGAAATCGGCCGGTGCCGGAGTTTTTCTCAGACGTTTTTTTGATATTCCCCAACTCGATGTCCGGCAGTTTGCACAGTACCGGGTTTATCTTGCAGCACCGTTGTTTTCCGAGTCTCAGAGAACCTATAATGCAGCTCTTGCCGGGATGCTTTCTTCGCGGTATTATGATGTCCATCTGCCGCAGAAGTTTGAAGATACCGCTGAGTCGCGAAGTAAAAACCGTGAGGAGCTGATCTACCGATGGAATCTTTCTGCATTGCAGAACAGTGACATTGTGGTCGCGGTGATTGACGGTTCAGACGCAGATTCGGGGACGGCATGGGAGATGGGGTATGCGACGGCGCTTGGTAAACGGGTACTTGCTATCCGGACGGATTTTCGGCAGTACAGCGAGAACGAGCTTGTGAATCTGATGCTGGAGACGAACGCGGAAGTGGTGAAAAGCAGTGATGAGCTTTTGGCAAAGCTCATCTGATGTTGTAACGGTTAGTGTTCTCCGGCGAGTCTTCGTGCCACTGCCATATTGCCTGCCTCATCACGGCGATCATCAGACGGCGTCTCCATGATAAAGGAACAGTGGGAAATTTTCGGAAAGGTAAGCACATCGCGGATCGTTTCCTCGCCGAGCGTGCCAAGACCAATGTGTTCGTGACGGTCAAGATGCGATCCGATACCACCTTTCATGTCGTTTAAGTGAATCACTTTGAGGCGGGAGAGATCTCCTGCTTCGTCCGCGAACCAGCCGAAGACGGTTGCCGCACCGTGACCTTTGAGATCATATCCTGCTGCTGCGGCATGGCAGGTGTCAAAGCAGAAACCGACCCGCGCCTCGCGGCCCAGTCCATCAGCAATAGTTCCTACGTCCGTGAAGGTTCCGCCCACGGTATTTTTTTCGTTGGCGGTGTTTTCCAGAAGTATCATTGTTGTGCCCTCCGCATTGTCAAGGGCATGACCGATTGCGGCAATGACTTTTTCCTGCCCTTTTTTGTGACCCTCTTCGCCGTGATGGCCGAGATGGGTCACAAGGTACGGGATTTTCAGCTGACCGCATCTGTTCAGTTCCTCAGTGAGGGTTGCGACCGATCGATCGTAAACCTCCGGTTTTTCCGCGGCAGGGTTTGGCAGATACGGCATGTGATCCACTACCGGCCCGATACCGGACGCGGCAAGAGCTGTGATGAATGCGTCTGCTACCGCAGGTTCTATGGGTTTTGCAGCCCAGACTCGCGGACTTCGTGTGAATATCTGAAACGTGTCGCATCCAAGCAGCTGCGCCCGCTCTACTGAGTTTGTAAGTGCACCTGCTATTGAGACGTGCATTCCGAGTTTAACCATGATCCTCCTCCTCTTTTCTCTTCTTCCATGCAATAAGCATCCCGTCAACGGCTTCAAGCATTGTTCTGGGCGACGAACCCCAGTGAACAACTGCACCGAACTTTCCGTTGTAGATGCCAATCCCGCTTCGTTCTGCCCGGCAGCACCGTGCAATAAACGGTTCTTCGGCTATTTGTGAAAGCGGGCAGGTGTCTTCGTAGACGAAATCATCACCATAGCACTCGCTGCAGATGTGGCGGCCGGTACTACAGCAGGCAACATGTTCTCCGTCGTGCGGAGCGTCGCGATCAAGGGTTTTCGGAAAACCTCCTGCCCGGCAGGGATAGACATCCGCCGGAATTTCGGTGATGTCGCGGACGTGATGGTCAAACATAATGTTTTGGTGACCGAAAAATCCCAGATCTTCAAGAATATGTATGGTGGCTGAAAGGTTCGGACGCGGTGGTTTGATATCATACACATGTACCGTTTCAACTCCGGAGAGATCCGGGTCGAGCACAAATGTCTGATGCTCGTCGTCTGCGCCAAAGATAGTACACCGTTTTTTGGTGGAAAGGGCTTTTCTGATCAGGCCGACCCTGTCATGCGGGCTGATTGGCCCCTGCCATACCGCAATATCTTCCGGACCTACCAGTCGTCTGACGGATTTTACGGGTCTGAGGTATCCGCTCTCTCCTTCGTGCTCCACTTCCAGAATTTCAAAACCTTCCGGTAACGGGTGTATCAAGTATTTTGTCAGGAAATACACGGTATCTCCGTAAGGTTTTGTTGCTGCACTGCCGATGTACTTGCATTCGGTGGGGAAGATCATAGAGTTACTCTACTTATGTTATGTGGAAAGTTAAAGGCGACTGTAAAGGCTTAGTCCAGACCCGGTACCATGTCGCATCCCGTACAGGCGATACACATGGTTTTTGCCTCGCTGGTATCCAGACTGTTTTCTGCAAGAGCAGCGCGGTGATGTTTGTAGAGGTTCATGAATCGTTTGAACTTTGGCCGCGGCAGAGCTTTCAGCTCTGCTGCGGGAGCGAACGGCCGGATGGTTGGGATGATACCGCGGCCGCAGACCTCTGTTATTGCTGCTTTCATTTCATCGTCGGTCTCGCCGAGTCCGAAGATCAGATTGGTAAACACATGGTTTTTGCCGAAAAGTGCCACGGCTTCATCCAGCTCGGCGTTGATGATGTCACGGTCCATTCCTGGGCACATCTCTGCGAAGAGTTCAGGCGTTGCGGTTTCAAGATTGAACTTTACTTCTGCAGCTCCGGCCTCGCGGAGTCTGCGTGCGGTTCCCGGAACCGGATAGATCGAGACACCGATCGGGAGGTTGAACTGTTTGAGGGCGATGATCGCGTCAAGCGCACGCTTCTCCTCTTCGGCAACACTTCCAACAACGCCGCTCGTAAGAGAGATCGCCTGAATATCACCCGCATCTTTTACGAGTGCGACTATTTCGTCGAGGGACTTGGTTGGTGCGGCATTGGTTGGGACCGGACAGTATTTACAGTGGTACATGCAGGAACCGCTAATGGTTATGTAGGCCTGGCCCGGACAGTGACTTCCCGGTTTTTCGAGTTTTCCCAAAACCTCGATGCACCCGTAGGTCAGCATGACGGTCCCGCCGCCGATGTGGCGAATGGTGATTGGCGAGTCGCAGGCGACCGAGAGACGGACGCGATGTCCTTCATAGCTGAAAAACACCGAACCGCGACCTCCTGCCCCCGGTCCTGCGGTGGACTTTGATTCATATCCGGCAGCGTCTGCACCGGTCAGTTTTACGGTGCCGATCTCAAGCAGCTGTGCTTTCAGGGATTCCCACATAACTGAAGCGCCTCCTCAAATCTGGTGTAAAGCGGGATTGCGGCGGCAGCTCCGATAATGCCGCTTCCCGGTATTCGAATATCGATATATTTTCTGATTGCATCCATTTGATCCAGCGTGATCTCACCCCGTTTGACGAGCCACGCGTACTCTTCCAGAGGTGACGGATCAAATCCGCGGAAGACCACCATGCCGGTTTTGTCGGAGAGTGTGTACTTTTCCACGAGTTTCTGGACGTTTGCGATCAACGTTTCCGGCTCAGTCGTGGCAAACTCGATAGCAACCGCGACGCAGTTCTTTGTTCTCTGTGCAACAGGGAAGAGCTGGGTAATGGTATGGGAGAGGTAGCGGGAGGTATCGTTTTCGACTTCACGGGCTATGTTGTGTGTCAGTGCCCAGGTCGCTCCTACTTCGGGTGTGTCGGTGTCATCGATTCCTATGATGACTCGTTCCATTCTTCTGAGATGCAGTGTTGATCCTGCGAGTTTTCCTCCGCCGCAGGGGGTGGTCTCCGCACGAAGAACACCTTTTGCTCCGGCACGACAGATGGATGCTCCTACTCCTCCGCCGCCCATACCGAGGTACGAGATTGCAATTTCGGTGTCGGAAACTGCGGCTCCCGCAATTCCTGCAGGAAACTTTGATCCAACCAGATGCAGATCTGCTGAGCCTGGGGTTATGTGATATCGTATTGAGGTTCCGACCTTTCTGACATTGGTGACCAAGGGACTTTGGGCATAGTGTTTTGCCACCCACATGCCTCCCCCAATGCAGTCGAAGCATTCGATGAGTTCTATTTGTTTGCCATCCTCAGATGCGACGGCAATAATCTCCTGATACGGAGCCTGATAGGGATCATGCAGTTTCGCCATATAACCCTGCAACTTCGACACCTCCGTTTGCCCACAGGAGTGCTCCAAGAGCACCGATTCTTCCCTTACCGTTCGCTGAGTCTATGAAGGAAACGCCAAGCTGTTTCGCCTCGGTATTTGCCTCCTCTTGTGTTAATAATTCGGTTTTGATCCGTTTTGTGTATGCCGAGTCGGGAAGTTTGATTCCTGACCAGCAGCAGATGCCGGTATCAGGGCTGACTGATCTTTTTTCTATGAACTCTCTGACGAACCGGATCAGTTCTGCTTTTTTGTCCGGACGCACCGCGAAGGTGATAACGGATCCGGTACAGTTGGTGGTTTTTTCCGGTGCTTTTGGGTTAAGCTGGATAATTCTCATGCCAAGGAAGATAGCGCCGTCAATTGTACATGCCTCACCGCATTTCATAGCGAGCACCCAGGTTGCGCCGCTCTCTTTGGTGTCGGTGTCGTCAATACCGAAGGTAATTTTTTCGTACTTCGGTAAAACGATCGTGCTCCGGCAGATATGTGCTCCGCCGATATGCAGGTCTTCTTCAGAGGCATATTCGGTTCTGATAACTCCGGGTGCCTGTGCAAGGCATGCGGCAATTCCCACTCCTGCTCCTGCCGCACCTGCCCATTTGGTTGCGACTTCATCATCATTGACAATGACTGCTTCCAAGGCCTGTCCTCCCAGTTCGGTGTCTGAAGGCCCAAATCTTATCGGGTACGATCCGATTTTTGCGGTCATGGTCATGGTGGTTCCTTCGGTCTTTGCGGCAATGAGTGCACCGCCGGCACGGCGGCGGTTCATGTGATCCCATTCAATAGGGCCGCGGGCGTGACACTGCTCGTGAAGTTCGGCAATTCCCTCCTTCTCGTCAGTCATCACCAGCAGGCGACGGCAGAATAGCGGTCCGAACCGCTCTTTTACCTGTTCCGGATATAAGGTAATCATGAGTATCCTTGCAAGCCTCCGGCATTTGTCACCGGAATTTTCGGTAACAGAAATATCGGTGGTGAGAGTATAAGAGGTAATCGATACCAGAAATTTTCCGGCTACCGGTTTCTTTCATAAATAATAGATCCGGTAATCTGTTCTCATACCCACTGATAATCTCACGAATTGCTGATAATCAAAGGTTGTTGATATGTTGATCTATTCAACTATTCTCATGCTCTAACTTACTTCTCAAATAAACGCGCAAATGAGATATTCTCCGATTATTTCTGCTTTAACGGGTTTATATCGAAATCCAGTTGCTATCCTCTCTCCATGCTCATATTAGGTTTCCTGCGGCTCTTTTCCACTCTGTTTAGATCAATTATATTTACAAGTATTATTTATTAATTATATTAAATTTACTTATGTAAATATACACCTAAATTCGGCTTGCATTGTATTAAGAAACTTTATCTATATTCTCCCACAACCATTTCAGTAATCGATTTCGATCGATATAGGCTGGTGCATATAAGCAATGGCATTTGCAATGCATATCAACATGGAGCGATGTACTGGTTGTAACAATTGTGTGGTCGCCTGCCCGGTAAACGCACTGGAACTTAACACCGTAGATCCTGCCTCTACAGACAAGATCTACCTCGTTCAGAATGGAGTGGCAATAAGCCTTGACATTAATCACGAGCTGTGTGCTGGTTGCGGTGTGTGCGTCGAAGCATGCCCATACGGAGTTATCAGACTGGTAGGACCGCAGGATGGACCTGTTGCAGCAAAAGCTGCCGGGGTATCCACCCACTAAGTAAGATTGGAGAACCGAGGATTCATACATGGCAATGAGCACAATGTATCCAAAATACTCCACGAAGATGGAGAATGACAC
>CAZABQ010000025.1:0-20626 GCA_964483485.1 uncultured Methanomicrobiales archaeon | reverse complement strand
ATTCGCGTGGATTCGCGGTTCTTTTTTTCATAGTGCCACGCTGGAAGTTCAACAGTACACAATTAACTCAATAAGAAAAAAGCCACATGAGGGATTTCTCCACAAACAAGTGGGACATTCGCAAACGCTAACATGAACCCACACCGCGTAAGTCCTATTGGGAAAAAGTAAGCGGGTAAGTATTCAGTGTCGCCGTGTGAACCGGAAAAAATCATCGCCGCCGCAATAGCCGCCCACTCAAGTACCAATCCGTAATTTATTAATGAAACAGACGTCAATAGCTTATCATTTACAAAGAAATCCCTGACACCCGCAAGAAGACGGATTTCTTTGGACAGAGAAGAGCATGATCCCTGAATTAGCATACATCGCCGCCGCTGCGGTAATCACCCTCATACTCTTTGTGAGCCTTGACATACTCTGGAAACTCCCGAAAAACGGCGGAGTTTCCGGGGCGGACGCCGTCGCCCGGGAGATAGAAGCTGCCGGCGGCGACAAACACGGCGGCTGGATGATGGGAAATATCGTCACCTCACCTGACGCATCCGCAGGAACACTACTGGCCGCATGCGGCTACTGGATCTGGGGAGTTCCCGGAGGAATCACTGCCGCCGTCCTTGTTTTTATCGGTGCCCGCATCTGCGCAGACAAAGGATATGCCGGAACAAGCGGCGCAGTTCTTGCAACCGCAGTCATCTGGGTATGCCACACCTATGCAGGATTCCCCCCTGAAACCTTCATAGCCGGTATGGTAATTGCCATCCTCCTCGTGCAGGGAATCTCTCCAACCCGTGCAAGCAGAATCCTCGGCAGTCTCTGGAGGAAAATCCAATGAGCGAACTCATTCTTGCACTCTGTGCCGTCATTGCCGTGTATGCCGCAGTTCGTGCAGTGGTTGAAAAAAACACGATGCGAAAACTTCTGTTCGTCAACGTCATGAACTTCGCGGTCGCAGGAGTCATTGCCCTCATCCTCCCGCATCCCATAACACTCGTCGCTGCAATCGCCTACTTTGTCGGTGCAACCCTCGAAGCAAACGCCATTGCCTCAGCCATGGAAAAACTTAGAGGTGAACGCACATGATCGAACTCTTCGCCATCCTTGCCGCAGTCCTCGCCCTCGTCGGCGGAGTTGCCACACTTCTTGTCAGAAATCCGTTTGACAAACTCATCATGCTCGGCATTCTTGTTGCAGGAGCCGTCATCTTCATGGTTTCCCGCGGTTACCTCGACGTCGCCATTGTCGTATCGTTAATGATGCCGGTTGGAACCATCTTCATCCTGATTCTCTGCCGCAACCGACCGGAGGGCCTGCAATGATCGGCATCGAATTTTTCATTGGCTGCGTGCTGCTCATCGCAGGCGTTGCAGCAACCGCATACCCGCGTGACACCACGTATATCACGCGGCTCATCAACATGGAAGTCGCCGAGTTCGGTCTCGTCTTCATCATGCTCGCATTCAACGAAATGCTCGCCCTCGTCACCTTCATCGCCGTCAATATCGTTACAACCCTCATCTTCGTCCGGCTGATAGAGAAGCGTGCAGCGCGAGATGAGCGGCCACGCGAAGCCGCGATGGATGGCGGGGCCTCCGGCCACGGCCACGCAGAGCAGGTGCCCGAACAGAGCACGGAGCACATGCAACCGAAGGAGACACCATGAGCCGCATTCAAAAGATTGCAGGATACCTTTCCGAAACCGGTAACCTGCCGAAAATTTACGCCGCAGTCGTCTGCCTCATTGCAGTCGCCGGCATTCTGAGTGTCCCCTTCCTCACCTACCACGACGAACAGCTCTACCCAAAAACCATCGACCAGAAAAGCCCCTTAAATCCGTATGACAGGGGCGGCATTCCCTTCACCGAACCGGCACACATTATCGCACAGTACCCGGAAAACTCGCCTGCAATCGGTTACGTCACCGCCTACCTAACGCCTGCAAGCTGGCTTCTGGCAAACACCACCATGTATCTTGGAACAACCATCGTCGGCCATCCGGGCGGCATTCTGGATGAAATTCTCTACTATACGCGAGGTCTTGACACGGTTGTTGAAGCAAGCATCTTCTTTGCCGCATTCGCCATAGCAGGATTCCTGTACCGGAGGGCAAAAGAATGATAGACTCACTGCCCCTCTACCAGATAGGAATCGCCGTTGCGTTTGTGGCAATACTCATTGCATTTTCGGCAATTCTGCGGGAAAAAGACGACATCCACAAACTCATCATCATTGACCTGATTGAAATTACCGGCCTTGTCGTCATTGCACTCATCGCAACTGACCTTGCCGAAGCCCTGATTCTGCCGGGTCTCGTCGTCGGTGTCGCCGAGATCATGGCGGTCTCCGAACTCTGGCTTGCCAAAGAACAACTTCAGCAGAAACGCTCTTCAAGAAAACTCGACATTGAGGTCATGAAGACCGCCCCGCCGATTATCGGTCTGTTGCTTGCTGCCTACGGAATTTTCCTCACCGGATTTTCCGGCGGTCTCATTGCAGCGCTTGGTCTCATGATCTTCTTCCTCGGCAAAAACATGGACGAAAAGTTTGCAAAAATCGAAAACGCCGCAGGTTACGCATGGGTACTGTGGATAATCGCGTTCCTGATCTTCATGCTGATACCTTCCCAGTGGTTCCTCGCCGTCATGCTTGCGGCTGTTGGCATCATGCTCAAAGTCATGGCGAAGATGTCTCTGGTCGGCACCATGCGGGGGGCTGAATAATGTTTGAACAGATTCTTCTCAGGATGCCGTTCGGCGACATCGTTCATTACCTCTCTGGCTATACCGTGGTCCTGTTCGCATTTGCGGTGATGTTTGTCATTCTCGCGGTCATCAGTCTGCCGGAAAAACCGGTTGATATCGTGTTTGGTACAGACGGCTACTACACAAAAGATGTGCCCGTTGACCTGATGAAGTTCCAGCGCTTCATGGCAATAGCCTGCGGAATTGCAACGATCGGCGCAATTACGACCGGCGATATCTTCAACTTCACCCTCTTCGCCGCATTTATCGGTGTGCTAAATATCGGTATTGTGGCAGCCGTTAAAAACAAACATGTGCTCAACGCCGCCTTCTCCTACGGCCTCGTCGTCATGATGGCAACCGTTCCGCTTTTCGCAGGTGCGGCAATCATTGCCGCAACCTGCGGAACGCTCTCCATCTGGGAGCTTGCAGCCGCGGTACCTGCGGCAGGCCTTGCGGTACCGGTCGTTGCCAAACTCCTTATTCTTGTCGGAGTTCTGGGCGAAGGAATGGCACCGTTCTACATTGGTAAAGCCGAGATCACTAGAGCGCCGGGCGCTCCCTATATTCTGATGATCCATGTAAGCTCACTCCTGCTCTTCTTACGGGTAGTGGAAATTCTTCTGACGGTGTAAATATCATGAAAAAATCTACAGCTCTGATCCTTGGAGTTCTGTTTGCGGTCGCGGCAGTTACTGCCGCACTGTTTGTTGCAGAGATTCCCGCACTCATAGCAGTCGTCGTGATATGCACGCCGGCAGCGCTTGCCGCGTTCATCTACTGGTGGTGTGCGGGAACAAGAGACGGTGATATTCCGTTTGTGGGGTACTGAAATGATTTCGTTCCTCGTCCTCCTCATCGTCGCCGTCTTCGCCGGCCTTCTTCTGCATGGTCTGCACCGAAAAGTCATCGCCCGTATTCAGTCAAGGCCCGGCCCGCCGGTCTGGCAGGAGATCTTACACACGCTGAAGTTTTCCTTCAAACAGACCTGGGTTCCGAAAACCGCCAGTCAGGTGATGTATATTGCGATCGTTCTCGTTGCGGTCGGCATCTGGGTTGCGGCACTCTGGGTGGTTGCGACCGGCGCAAGTCTCCTGATTTTGTTTGCCCTGTACATGCTGCACAAAATCGTTGAACACGGAACCGGACTTTCGTCCGGTTCCCCGTACACCAAGTTCGGCGCAATCAGATCCGTCATGTCAGCAGCGGCTGAGCTGCCGCTTCTGGCGACGGTCGCGATTGTCTATCTGTTTACCGGAACGCTTTCCATCGGCGGAATTGCTGCATGGAACACAGACCACACGCCGCTTCTCCTTCTTGCATTCCCAGCGGCGGTCTCGCTGTATCTGATCATTGTGTCCAAAGCGCATTACGGTCCGTTCTCGGTAATTGAGGCAAAGGAACTTGTCTCCGGTTACTGGACCGAACACTTCGGCGGCTGGCGGGCACTGCTCAACATCGCGATGGGGTTAAAGACCGTGGTCCTTCTTTCCGCGTTCGTGCTGATCTTTATCGGCGCTGTTCCCTGGTGGCTGGTGATCATTCTTATGATTCTTGTCATGATCTCGGTCTCCTTTGTCTGTGCGTCAACTCCCATGCTGACGCCGTATCAGGTGGTTACGATTCAGACGATCTGGACGGTCGTTGTTCTTCTCTACGGAGGATGTGTATGGCTGATACTCGGAGGTGTCCTATGAGCTGGATTACGAAAGCAGTTGTTTTGGGCATTGCATTCTATGTCCTGCTGATGATCGCAGAAGTTGCGGTGCATCCGGAGATTCTCGCGGGCGCCGCAGTAGGAGCTGTTCTGCTCGCAATCGTTGCAGGAGTGTTTTTGTACCAGAACGAGCACCGTATCCACACGGTGGAGATGGCGCTCGTCTGGATACTGGTACTGCTGTTTGTTCTCTACGGCGTGCTCTGCCTTACCGGAGTGATTCCATGGATCTGATCTACGAACGAAATCTTCAGCCAATGAAACTGGCAATTCTGAAAGGAACACGGCAGGATGCAGCAGTGATTGCTCTTGCAAAACGGCTCGGCATCAGCCGCCAGCAGATGCGAAAAATTCTCATTAACGGATGCGACATGATGATTCTGGAAAATCTCGGGCCGCGTCTGGAAGCCGCGGACGCGGCGGCAACAGAGGGCGACGCAATGAGCGATGCACTTTCTCTGCCGCATCTGACAGCAGCGACCGGACTTCTCAGTACGGATGCGGCGGCGGCGTTTCGTCTCCGTGCAGAAACCGGCACCCCGATTGACGTAGTTCGTGCAGAAATTCTTGAGGCGATATCATGACACTCCTGCAGAAAGTGAAAAATGCGGTTCGCAAACGTTCGATTCATGTCTGTTACGTGAATACCGGCTCCTGCAACGGCTGCGATATTGAGATTTTGGCCTGTCTCTCCCCCCGATACGACATCGAACAGTACGGTATCTATGTCCACAACAATCCCCGCGAGGCTGATGTAATTCTGGTGACCGGCGCAATGTCTGCGCAGTGGATTGATAAACTGCCGGATCTCTGGGACAAAGTTCCCGAGCCAAAAGCAGTGGTGACGATCGGGAACTGCCCGATCTCCGGCTGTGCATTCAACCGGCCGGGTTCTCTCATTGACCCGCCGGTCAGCAAATATATTCCCGTGGCGGCCGCCGTTCCCGGCTGTCCGCCCCGGCCTACGGAGATCATCAGCGCAATTCTACAGGTTGCCGACATGCTGTTTGCTGATTATGAGACCAAAAGTTCGGGAGAGAAAAAATGAAAAAAGTTGTTGATGTTTCGCTCCCGATAGGGCCTGTTCATCCGTGTTTCAAAGAGCCGGCCCGCATTAAATGCGAAACGGCAGGCGAACGCGTTATTGCAACCGAGGTTGAACTTGGCTACGTCAAAAAAGGTATTGAAAAGATTATGGTCGGCAGGCCGTGGCAGGAGACGATCTTTTTGGCGGAGAGGGTCTGCGGAATCTGTTCGGTGGTGCACAACACGGCAATTGTCGGGGCACTGGAAAAAATCAGTGGTATTGCGGTGTCTTCCCGTGCAATGCATCTGAGGATCATTCTCAACGAACTTGACCGGATGCAGAGTCATCTGCTTGCCAACTACTCCTACTGCTATACGATTGAGCACGAGACACTCGCGATGTATCTGTTAAATCTCCGTGAGACCGTGATGGATGCAATTGAGATCATGACCGGTACCCGCATTATGGCGGCATACGTTGTGCCGGGCGGCGTCCGCGAAGATATCAGTGACGAGACCGCATCACGTATTCGTGATGCGGTTCTCCACGTGGAGGCGGAGCTTCCGCGGTTTGTGCAGATGTTTGCAACAGGTCCCCTGATTGCCCTCCGGTCAAAAGGGATCGGTATTCTTTCGCTTGCTGATGCAAAGGAAAGCGGTGTTGTCGGGCCGACCGCCCGAGCAAGCGGGATCTCCTGCGATGCACGCAGTCATGAACCGCTTTATGCAGAGCTTGGCTGGCACATAATTACGCGAAGCGAAGGTGACAACTTCGCCCGCATCATGCTCAGGTTTGATGAGCTGTTCCAGTCTGCGTTCATCATCAGAAACGCCCTTGCAAATCTTCCGTCGGGGCCGATTCGGCTCGGCGGGCAGATGAAAGCCGGCAGAACCAAACACACCATTGAAGCGCCGCGGGGCGATCTGACCTACGACATTGCGATTGATGATGAAGGTCAGGTGATTTCGGTTGCAATTCAGACGCCGTCAATTATGAACGTGGAAGTCGGTTCGCATGCAATGATGAAAAATCTCGCATCCGCAGCGGATGTGACCTCGACATTTATCAGTGCAGATCCCTGCATTGCCTGTGCGGAGCGGTAAGATGAGTCTATTCTCCTACTTTAGAGAGTTCGGGCGGGCCTGCTGGATAAAAAAATTCTTCGCGGCAAAAACTGCACCGCTGGAAAAGCCTGCGTACTTCCGCGATTTTCCCGAGCTGACCGGCAACGAGTGTACGCACTGTCTTGAGTGCAGGATGATCTGTCCTGCGCCCGGCGCAATCGATGTGGTGCTGCGTGATGATGGGAAATGGGAGCCGCAGATTATTCGCGGTCACTGTTTCCGGTGTGGTTACTGTGTGGAGATCTGTCCCGAAGAGGTGCTGACCGCAGGCGATATTCTTGCAAAGAAACGGGAGTATGGTCTCACATTTACGCATGAGTACGAGGTTTTGGTTGACAAAAAACTCTGTATGGGCTGCGGCAACTGCTGTACGGCGTGTCCCGTGAACCGCGAGATTGATCCCGAGATGGGCGCCGGAGGTACTTCCGTCTCAGACGATCTGCTGATGCGGCTGGAAAAAGGAAAGAACACGGTGTTGCACAATGATCTCTGTAAAGGCTGTAAGGTCTGTGAAGACACCTGCCCGAACGGGGCGATGCATGTCGTGCGCCGCGTTCTGGCTCTGCAAAAGACGGACAGGGAGGAGGAGCGATAATGCCTGATTATCTCTTGAAAAATGCCTGTGTGATTGATCCGGTAAACCATATCTCGCAGGAGATCATGGACATCGCGGTCGTGGACGGCAAAATCGCTGATGAGCCGTCTGCAAAAGCCGAGGTTATTGACTGCGGCAGAATGCTTGTGATGCCCGGAGGAATCGATTCACACACGCACATCTGCGGAACGAAGGTGAACTTCGGCAGATACATGAGCCCGGAAGATATGCGGGCAGGCCGTGCTCCCCGCGGTCACGGCATGCGGGCGGTCTCCGGCTATAGTATTCCAACCACTTACGGTAACAGCTACCGCTATGCTCTGATGGGCTACACGACGCTGACGGAAGGAGCGATGGCTCCGTTAGAGGCGCGGCATACGCACGAGGAGTTCCGCCACACGCCGTTACAGGACGGACTGATTCTCACACTTTTCGACGGAGACTGGGGTGTGATGCGGGCGGTTGCCGCAGGGGACATTCGCCGTGCTGCGGGTCTTATTGCATGGCGGCTGAACGCGGTCAAAGGTTACGGTGTGAAACTCACGAATCCTCTGGGTGCGGAGATGTGGAGCTGGGGCAAGAATGTAGACTGTATCAGAAAGCCGATTCCGTTCTTCGATTTAAGTCCTGCCGAGTACATCAAAGGAGTGATCGAGGCAAACGAGATGCTGGGTCTGCCGCATTCGGTGCATCTGCACTGTAATAATCTCGGCAAGCCAGGCAACTACACCTGTACACTTGGTACTATGGGGCTGGTTCCTGATCTGAACGAGAAACGCCAGACCGCGTATCTGACGCATGTGCAGTTCCATTCGTACGGCGGCTCAGGCTGGGGAGACTTCTGCTCCAAAGCCGAGCCGGTATCCCGGATGGTGAATCTGCGTCCGCAGATCACCATCGATATGGGGCAGATAATGTTTGGGCGAACGACGACGATGACCGCTGACGGACCTATGGAGTTCAATCTCTACCGTCTGCATCAGGATAAGTGGAGCAACCATGATGTAGAACTGGAGACGGCGTCCGGCGTTATTCCGGTGATGTACCGGCGCAAGAACCTTGTTAACAGTATTATGTGGGCAATTGGTCTGGAGCTTGCACTGCTGGTCAAAAATCCCTGGCAGTGCCTTTTGACAACAGATAATCCAAACGGTGCACCGTTTGTGAAATATCCCGAGATTATTGGTCTTCTGATGAGCCGCGATTACCGGGAAAAAGAGTTTGCAACAGTTCACGCAGCAACTGCAAAGCGTGTGGTGCTTCCGTCGCTGGATCGTGAGCTGACGTTTGACGAGATTGCGGTGATGACGCGGGCAGGCCAGGCGCGGGCGCTCGGTCTTCTGGAACGCGGGAAAGGTCATCTTGGTACTGGTGCGGAAGCTGATATTGCGGTGTATCCGGTTCTGCCGGAAAAAATCGATCCTGCAAAGCAGTATGCCGAGGTTATCCGCGGGTTTGCCCAGACACGCTACACGTTCAAGAGCGGCGTTATGATCTCGCGCGACGATGATATCGTCGCGGATAATCAGAACCGGATGTTCTGGTGCAGTCCAAAAGTGCCGAAGGCCTACGATATGGACAATGACCCAGAACTCATCAGGACGTTTGAGCGCTACTACTCTATTCGCAAGGAGAATTATCCTGTGGATGAGGATTACTACATCGCCCGCAGTATGAAGATTGAGACGGAGACGAAGTTATGAGACGAATTACGCTGATTGTACGGGACTCAGTGGACAAACATCTGCCGATTGAGGCGGAAGTGATAACGCCTGAGACCCTCTGTAAGACCGTGCGGGTAAACGTGTATGTGGGCAACCAGAAGATGCAGCTTTCAGACGTGTTTGATATCCGAGTAGACGGCGAGGCTGCGGGACCCGGGGCGACCGAGATTGTCATCATTGGTGATGCGTCGCGCGTGAAACGGGTCGGGGAGTACATGACCGACGGAAAAATTATTGTTAACAGTGATATCGGCATGCACTGCGGCGATTTTATGAACGGAGGGGTAATTGAGATCATGGGAAATGCCGGCGACTGGCTGGGACGCGAGATGCTCGGCGGCAAAATCATCTGTCACGGAGATGCGGGCAACTACTGCGGGTCGGGATATCGCGGGGGACGAAAAGGTGTTCGCGGCGGCGAGATTTTCGTTGAGGGAAGTGTCGGCGATTACTGCGGTGAGTGTCTCTTTGGCGGGAAGATTCACGTGAAAGGTGATGCAGGGCTGCATGCCGGCGTGAATATGAAAGGCGGAAAACTGATCATCGAAGGGAATGCGGTGATGCCCTGCGGAGATATGTTCGGCGGAGAGTGTACGGTCTTTGGTCATGTGGAGGATTTCATGCCGACGTTTGCGGAGATCGGAAAAGTGGTTGAGAATGATTGTGAGCTTACGGTGTTCCGGGGCGATCTTGCTCACCGCAATGGCGAAGGAACGCTACGCGTCGGCAGCTACACACGAATATAATTTTTTTATCACAAAAAATGATGCGGAGAAGATCTCCGCCGTTTTATCTCTTTAGTACCTGGGTGTACGCGGTGCTCTGTGCTTTGGGAGGCAGTCACGGCAGTAAACCGGTCTACCCTCGGTTGGTTTGAAGGGAACTTCGCACTCTTTTCCGCAGTCGGAGCAGATTGCTTTGGTCATTTCGCGGGGTGCGTCGTTGTATTGGCGGGGTGCGCCGTAGGAATTTCTTCTTTCCATTTTTTTTAACTCCATGAACACGGGCTGTTCTGCCCGTACTCATGAGTCTGCACGCATCAGATCCAAAATGGATCTGATGCGCATATAACTCATGCAGACGAAACTGCAGTTTCACATTGGAGTTGCATGGATATATAACAATGTATCAGTACAGCTATGCGCGCTGAAAGCAGTGTTCCGAAACTACCCTGCACGGGTAAAAGGCATACGGTTGACAAACCCACCATTAATCGTCAAAAAGTAAACAAATATGAGTCAATTTAACTTTAGAGTTATATGCATTTGTCATAGACCTTTCTATGAACAATCATGGAAATGGAATATGTAACCACTATCTGTCCCTACTGCGGGACAGGATGCGGGCTCAATCTCATTGTGGCGGACGGAAAGGCAGTTGGTGTTGCGCCCTACCACCGTTCTCCGGTCGGGTCCGGAAAACTCTGCACCCGCGGTCTTCACGCGGCAAAGGCGATGAATGAGTGGCGGATTGACAAGCCGCTCGTCAAAGGAGAGCCTGTTACGTGGGAGACGGCAGTTGCCGAGGCAGGAAAACTCGCAAACTATTCTGGTGAGGAGATCGCTGTTGCGATATCCTCGCGATTGACAAACGAAGCAATGTTTCTTGCCAACCGGTTCGCCCGAGAAGTTCTCGGCGCGGCTGCTGTTGGAGTTGTTGACGGAGGCAGGGGCGCGGCAACCGCAAAACTTGCCGATCTCGGTCACGCTGATGTTGTTCTTCTGATTGGCGATGTCATGAAGAAACTTCCTGTTACCGGCAACAGATTTTACCGGGTTCAGGAAAACGGCGGAAAACTTCTCTATCTGGGTCCGGAGTCCTACACCGCGGTGCAGGCTGATACTGCGGTGATTACCGATGAATATACGGAGATTCCCGGAGAGTTTGCGGAGATGATCGCTGCATCAGAAAATTCTGTCGTGGTCTATCTTGCATCTGACGCCCGGGCGGCAGCAGTTGCCAAAACGGTTCCGGCAAAGACCGCAGTTCTCTATGAAACAAATAACGGCCGGGCAGCAGGACTTCTCGGTCTCGAACCGTTCGCGCTTGGTGAGAAGACCAAAGCTCTGTGTGTCATCACCGAAACACCGGAGATGGAGAATGATCTCTACGCTGATCTGATGCCTGCTCTCGCAAATCTTGAGCTGATCGTTGCGGTCGGTAGTAACGCGACGTATCTGTCCGATGCGGCGACCGTTGTTCTTCCAACAGCTGCTCTCAATGAGTACCCGGGAACGGTTACCAGCTGGGAAGGGCGTGTCCAGAAAGTCCGGGCAGCTTCGACTGCACCAAAAGAGGCAAAATGTCCCTGTGAGGTTCTCGGTCTGCTTTCCGCAGGCAGATACTCCTGGGAGGACAAAGCGGCAATATTTGCCGACCTTGCCGCAGCAGTTCCCGCATACGCAGGAATCGTCTATGACGAGATCGAACGTCCTGACGGTGTATTCATCAGGGAGGCCTGAAGATGACAGCAAAAGGTGATATGGTATATGCATGGACAACGTCTGCCGAGATCAAAGGCGAATGCGGAGGAGCGGTTACTGCACTTCTCCAGCATGCACTCGCAAGCGGCATGGTTGATGCTGTTCTTGCGGTCTGCCGGGGCAGTGATCTCTACGACGCAAAACTTGAGCTGATCACAGATCCTGCAAAGATGCCCAAATCCGCAGGGTCTCTCCACTGCGGAACGCTGCTTTCGGCAAAGATGGTGAAGAAGTATCTGGACGGCGCAAAAGAGATGAAGATTGCCGTTCCTGTGAAAGGCTGCGATGCGATGGCATTCTATGAACTCGCGAAACGTCAGCAGATCAATCTCGATAATGTGATCTTAATCGGTCTGAACTGCGGTGGAACGGTCTCGCCGATGACAGCCCGGGAGATGATCGCAGATAAATACGGTGTGAATCCTGACGCCGTGTTCAAAGAAGAGATCGACAAAGGACAGTTCATCATCGAATACACCGACGAAAACGGTGCTCACCAGCACAAAGGCATCTCCATTGAAAAACTGGAGGAGGGGGCGGAAGGGTACGGCCGCCGGCTGAACTGTCAGCGCTGCAAATGCAAAGTTCCCCGGCAGGCGGATCTTGCCTGCGGTAACTGGGGTGTCATCGGCGAGAAAGCCGGTAAGGCAACCTTTGTTGAGGTTTGTTCTCCAAAAGGTGCGGCTCTTCTTGACGCGGCAGTGGGTGCCGGAGCAGTTGCTACCTGTGCTCCGGAGCCGAAAGGACTTGAGATCCGGGGAAAAGTCGAAAATGCCATGCTGAAACTTGGCGACCGTTACCGTGCGCATCAGTTTGCGGCACTGGGAGAGGGGCGCGAGCGGCTGGAGAAGATTATGACGTTGTCGTCACGCTGCATCGCCTGCCGTGCCTGTATCGAGAACTGTCCGATCTGTTACTGCGTGGAGTGTTCCACGGCAAAACCGCATCTGGTGCAACAGGGTCAGATTCCCCCTGACTTCATGTTCCATCTGATCCGTTTTGCCCATATTGCGGATTCCTGTATCAACTGCGGTCAGTGTCAGGAGCTGTGTCCGATGGATATTCCGAACGCCCTGTTCATGCATGCCCAGCAGGTTGAGCTTGAAAAGATGTTCGGCCACAAGCCGGGTTACGACATGACGATGCCGGTACTTGCGTTTGCTGAGGAGATGGACGAGCGTGAACGTCTTCATGCGACCGGCTCGGACATGATCTTTGAGAATGTGTTCAAGGAATAGAGGGGAAGGATTGCCCGTTCACCTAAGGGCAGGTCCTCGGAACATCTCCCTTTCTTTTTTTCGCGTTTGGTCTGAGACGAGTACTTCATCTTTGCCGCCGTCCAATCAACATCTATGAACAGAAGGCGGATCGTTGCGGTAATCGGCGACGGATCGCTTCCGCCGCAGTCAGATAAAGAACGGTTTGCCGAAGAGCTGGGAGAGGCACTCGTCACGGCAGGCTACCGGGTAATCTGCGGCGGTCTTGGCGGCGTCATGGAAGCTGCGGCACGCGGGGCACACCGGTCGCCCTGTTACCGTGACGGAGATGTTATCGGCATTCTGCCGGGATGTATGCCGGATGCGGCAAACGAGTTTATCGATATTCCGATTGCAACCGGACTGGATCATGCACGCAACTTCATTGTTGCGAATAGTGATGCGGTGATTGCGGTCGGCGGAGGGTCGGGAACGCTGTCGGAGTTATCGTATGCGTGGATTATGCGCAGACTGATTCTTGCGTACCGTGTTCCGCATCCTGCCAGTTCGTCCGGGATGTTTGCAGACTGGAGTGCGGTTGTTGCCGACAAAAAGCTTGATGATAAAGATCGGTGTCCGGGTATTGCAGGAGACCGAATCTACGGGGTGGATACTCCAGAGGAGGCCGTGGCGTTTCTTGCAGAGAAGCTCCCGCTGTACCGCGGACGTCCTTTGTGTGCGGGAAAGCGGTAAGATAAAAAAAAGTGAACCAAAAACCTCAGACGATCTTTGTCAGAGCGCCAGATTTCAGATCATAGTATAATCCGTGAACTTCCAGGGCACCCTTCGTTTCCGCCTCGGTGACCAGAGGATAGGATCTGAGATGCTCGATCTGGAGACGGATATTTTCAATCTCGATCTCTTTTTTGCGTGCAGCCTTCTCCTCAGGCGTCTGCGGCGGCGTTGACAGACGTGCGTCCACGCGGGTCTGCGCTTCGCGGGCGTTGTTAATCCACATGGGAATATACGCATCACCCGTCATGTCCGCATCCAGTGCTTTGAGTGCCCCACAGTCCGAATGACCACAGATCACAATATCCTTCACCTTCAGATGCTTGACCGCATACTCTAGAACCGTAGCGAAGTTCCAGTCATGGGTTGGTACGATATTTCCGATGTTTCGGTGGGTAAACAACTCTCCTGCACGGCAGTGGGTAATCCGCTCCGCATTTACGCGGGAATCGGAACAGCCAATCCACAGCACGGTCGGGTGCTGGGACTCAACCAGAGTCATGTACCGATCTTTTTTTCGCTCGAAATCCTTTTCGAGAAAAATTCTGTTACCTTCAATAAAACTCTCAATCATATTTCAGTACACCTTATTGTCATTTGCGAAAAAGAGGAGACGCGTTCAGCTACATTGTAGCCGATATCTCCGCGTATCCGGAAAAAATATGCCCAAAAGAGTAAATTACTCTTTGAACACGTTCTCGTAGATCATGTCCGAGCCGGTTGCGTTAAGACGTGCACGCTCGTCCATCTCTTCAGCATACGAAAGGACCGGCATGGTCATGTCGTAACCCGGCTTGTGGCCGAACATCTTTTCAAGCTCAACCTGCTGGGCGTGCATATAGAGCGAGTTCGGAATGTCCATTGGACACAGCTCACTGCACTGACCGCAGTTGATACAGGAATCTGCAATGTGGGCGAAACGGATCATCTGGAACATAAAGTCCGGAGGAATAATTCCCGGGCGGACGAGATGCGGCTTCTTGGTCGAACACTCGACACAGTAGCAGATCGGACAGTTCTCGATACATCCGTAGCACTTAATACATCTGGATGCCTCGGCCATAATCTTGTTGAGGCGCTCAGTACCGGTTCCGAGTTCGGCGAACTGGTGTTCCTGATTCTTCTTGCCCATCTTGATCATGACATTCTCGATCTTTCCGCGGATCTCAAGGCCTTTTGCCTCGGGTGCGCAGGAATCGATTGCGCCTGCTTTCTGTGCAGCGTCAAAGAGCATTGCACCCTTCTCAGAACACACTTCAACAAAGGTTGCCTTACCGGCTTTGTCACCGATGACACCCCAGTTACCGCAGGCGAGATCGCACTGACGCGGGATCTTGGTCTCACAGCGCTGGCAGTTCTTGCGGCGGCCGTAACCTTCCTCTTCAAGCTCCTCAATAGAGATGCCCTTGTGCTGACCGTCTGCGGTCATGATGATGAACTTACCCTTGTCGATCTCTTCCTTGACGACATCTGCCGGGTCAACACCATACTTCTCGGCGATCATCTTTCGTGCCGGCATCGGAGAAACCGATCCGCCACAGTTCAGACCAATAGAGATCACATTGTCAAGATTGATCTGCTGACGCTTGGCAAGCTCAAGCAGTGCCTTTGCATCACAGCCCTTGCAGGTGACGGCGACTTTGAGATCTTTTGCTCCATTGAGGTACTTCTTGATGAGTTTGGGCATCAGAAGAGTACCGCAGTGCAGAGAACCTGCACAGGCATTGAGATCTTCGGGGTTGGTAATGAAGACCGGCTGCGGGTCGTAGACATCGACACCTTTTTTGACGGTAAGAACGACATCCACAATCTTGTTCTCCAGTGCATACTTCAGAAGGGAGATGACTGCTCCTCCGCATTCTCCTTTGATATCGCTGGATTTGGTCCATGCGTAGAACATATCGCCTTTTGCTGACATTTTTAGGCCTCCATCTTCTTCACGTTAACAGCACAGACCTTGAACTCCGGAGTTCTGGAAACAGGATCGTATGCAGTGTTGGTAACCAGATTTGCACGTGCCTCGGTGAAGTGGAACGGCATGAAGAACACACCCTCTTTAATAAGAGGTGTTACGCGTGCATGGACGGCAACTTCGCCGCGGCGGCTGTAAAGAACGACTTTCTCGCCATCGTTGATGTTGTATTTTGCGGCGTCTGCCGGGTTCATTTCAAGCCATGCAGTGGGTGCATCGCGGTCAAGCTGCTCGCATCTGCGGGTCATCGATCCGCTCGGCCAGTGCCAGATAGTGGCTCCGGTCGTCAGCCAGATCGGGTACTCTGCATCGATAACTTCTGCTGGTGCACGGTGCTCAATTGCCTCAAGCTTTGCTTTGCCGTCCGGCATACCTGCGAATTTGTCAATGTGCAGAATTGCAGTTCCCTTGTGGTCTTCCGTCGGACACGGCCACTGAATTCCGTCACCCTCGAGTTTTGCATAGGTGATACCTGCATACTGCGGGGTGATTCCGCGCATCTCGTTAAAGACATCCTCGGTGGTTTCCCACTGGAAGTACTTACCGTAACCCATCTTTTCTGCGATCATCTTCATGATCTCCCAGTCAAGTTTGGATTCTCCGGGTGCGTCTGCTGCCTTTCTGAATCTCTGGACACGGCGTTCTGCGTTGGTCTGGGTTCCATCCTCTTCTGCATAGCATGCGCCCGGTAAGACGACATCTGCATACTTGGTGGTCTCGGTCTCAAAGATATCCTGAACAACGAGGAACTCACAGTTCGCCATTGCTTTCTCGACTCCCTTGGAGTTCGGGTCAGACATTACCGGGTTCTCGCCCATAAGGTAGAGACACTTCAGTTTGTCAGGGTGCTCTTCAAAGGTTTCGAGCATCTCAGGGATGTGCAGTCCGAGTTTTCCGCTCGGGACTTCGGGGACGCCCCAGTAGTCGGCGACTTTCTTGGCAAGGTCAGGGTTCATGACGCTGAGGTAACCTGCATACACGTTCGGCAGTGCGCCCATATCGCAGGAGCCCTGCACGTTGTTCTGGCCACGGAGTGCGTTGACACCGCATCCGGGTTTGCCGATGTTTCCAAGAAGAGTCTGAATGAATGCGATGGAACGCACGTTGTCGACACCGACCGTGTGCTGGGTGATACCAAGGCAGTGGACGAATGCGGTCTTGTGCTGGCACTCGTGCAGCCAGTTCAGGACCTGCTCGATCTTTTCTGCCGGTACACCACATACGACAGAAGTGTTTTCGATGCTGTATTTGTCCTGAGTGACGCAGGCCTTGAGTTCCTCGTAGCCGTTTGTTCTGTTCTTGACAAACTCCTCGTCAACCCATCCTCTCTCAATGATCTGCTTCATCAGACAGTTGAGGAGCTGGATGTCGGTTCCCGGGAAGTGCTGAACGTGCAGGTGTGCCTGTTTTGCAGTCGGGGTAACACGCGGGTCGCAGACGACGATGTGTGCGCCCTTTGCTTTTGCCTGCATGATTCTGCGGCCTGCAAGCGGGTGAGCTTCGAAGTTGTTGGATCCGATAATGAACACGAAGTCAGCAATTGCAAGGTCGTTAAAAGAGTTGGTCGATGCACCAGAGCCGAAGACCATGTTCAGTCCGGCAACGGTCGGAGCGTGGCAGAGACGTGCACAGTGGTCAACGTTCGGAGTCTTTAAGACGACTCTGGCGAACTTCTGCATTGCGTAGTTGTCTTCGTTACAGCAGCGTGCGGAAGTGATGACTGCCATCTCTTCGGGCTTGTACTTCGCGAAGTTTTCTGCAACAACTGCAAGTGCTTCGTTCCAGGTTGCAGGTTTGAACTCACCGGTTGCTTTGTCTTTGATCAGGGGCGTCTTGAGACGGTCCTCGGAGACGATAAATTCCCAGCCGAAGATTCCCTTCGGACAGAGTTTTCCCTCGTTGACCGGACCGCGCTGGCACGGCTGGACACCAGAGATCTTGCCGTCCTTTACCACCAGGTTAAAGGTACAGCCTGCTCCACAGTAGGGGCAGGTCGTGGTTACATACTTAATTTCCATGGATAAACCTCGGATACTATAGACTCTGTAAGGAGTGCATAAATACCTATCCAGATTTTTGCGATTTTTGTGTATTAACGGTGGGTAGAGTCGAAAATGCCGCGAGAGAAAATTCACATTCTCAGATTGATTTAATTTACAGGTTAAATAGAACCATTGAGGTGGCGCGCATTTCAGGTGTTTTCGACGCCCCATTTGATCATAAGAGATTTTGTTAACTAAACAGATTTAACTGATAAACAATTATTGAAAATGCCTATGAAAGAACAGCAACACCATGGCAGAAAAACAGAGAGAGGACTCAAAAATTATGAGTCCGGAAAAAGGGAACTAATGCATCTTCCGCAGGCACACATCATCCGAGTACCGGTAAGAATTTTTTATTGCAGAAATTTGCATGTACAGACACGCACGGAAATTTACTCCTCGATCTTTCTGAAAAGACCGGGTTTGCTTTTGGGGATCATACAGGTTGGGCACTTCCAGCTGTTAGGGATATCCTCATACTTTGTTCCTGCCGGAATGCCGTGCTTTGGGTCGCCGATTTCTTCATCATAGATGTATGCACAGAAAATGCACAGATATTTTGCCATGATCTCATATCTCCGAATGCAAATAAATAGCCTCGGATTCAGGCACCCTTTGTTTTCTCTTGTAATTCTTCGCGAATCTCGCTAATATGCATAATATCATCGCAGTTCGTACCGCACAGACAGTAGTCATGTTTGTCAACTGCATAAACCGGATAACGGACAACATCCTTCGGCACGGGATTCACCGTCAGACGATTCATATTGAGCAGATCCTCAGGCCGGTAACCGATAGTTTTACAGACATGATTGAAGTCACGGATCCAGCCGCGAAGATCGCGTACATCATTCATATCCCATTTGAAGATCTGGTAGAGCAGCATGTATGCGTCGCGTTCAAGAATCACCTGGGAAAGTTCCTGACTCTGGGTAAAATAAAAGTCCAAAAAAGACCGGACGTCACGCACCTGCTGGGCTGACTCATAGGTTGCCGCACGCATCTCGCGGGCGGTCTCAAGACGGTCCTGATCATCAAGTCTTCCGCCGAGTCTTCCGATCTCGCGGGAAATATCCTTGAGATCAATCTCGATATTTTCCATATCGCCAAGGACATCCTCGAACTTCTTATACAGCTCGACGCCGAAGAAGGCCTCCATATATTCACTGTGCTTCGTCATTGCTACAGTATTTACCATACAATTATATAAACAATTAGTTCACGGATTTCGATACAAATAAATAGAGTATTTTTCACAGTTTATCTATATTTAAAAACAAATGTAACCTTTATCATTGAGGAAGACGAAACTCAAACAACCAATGGCAGCATTCGACCCAGACCTCGTGCAGAATGACTTTCCAATTCTGCAAAAACTCATTTATCTTGATAATGCGGCGACCTCACTCTCCCCGCGTCAGGTCATTGAGGCGCAGAATGAGGCTGAGTATAACTATCGCGCCAATGTCGGACGCGGCATTCACCGTCTATCCCGCATGGCGACGCACCAGTATCATGAGGCGCACGACACACTCAGGAAATTTTTCGGCGGAGTGAACGGAACACTTGCGTTCACCAAAAACACGACCGAAGCAGTAAACATTGTAGCTCACGGACTCCACTGGAACAAAACCGATCGGATTGTCACTGCCCTTCAGGATCACCACTCAAATCTTCTCCCTTGGTATCGGCTGAAAAATGAAGGAAGAGTTGCCGCAATTGACATGGTTACCGGTCTCTCCGGCACAATTGATCCGGCAGAAATTGAAGCACGCATCACCAGAGACACCCGTCTTGTTGCCGTCGGCCACGCATCGAATGTTTTTGGAACCATTGCCCCTGTCAGAGAAATTGCAGAGATTTGCAGAGAACATGGCGTTCTCCTGCTTGTTGACGGGGCGCAGACTGCGCCGCATCTACCCCTTGAACTTGAGAAGATCGGCTGCGATTTCTTCTGTTTCTCCGGCCACAAAATGCTCGGCCCAATGGGAACCGGAGGCCTCTGGATAAGCCACGCAGTGGAAAAAGAGGACATTCCCTCATCGCTGCTTTCCGGAGGAGGAATGGTTGCAAAAGTGAGCGGCACGGATTTCACCAGTGCTGAAGGGTACGCACGCTACGAGGCAGGAACCCAGAATGTCATAGGCTCAGTGGGTCTCGCAGAGGCCGCACGGTATCTGGCAGCTCTTGGCATGGAAAATGTTGCACGCCATAGTGCCGGACTTGCCCGCCGTATGATCAACGGCCTCTCAGAAATTCCGGGAGTTCATGTCTACACACCTCTCGATGTTCCGCTTATCGGAACCGTATCGTTTACCGTAGAGAATGTACATCCCCACGAGGTTGCATATCTTCTTGACGAGGCGGCAGGAATCATGGTCCGGTCGGGAGAACACTGCTGCCAACCCCTGATGCAGGGCCTCGGTCTGGTCGGCGGAACGGTGCGTGCGAGTGCCTACTGCTATACCACAGAAGATGATATTGACATGCTGATTACAACCGTCGAAGAAATTGCCGGAATGGTGAAGTAACAATTGACCCCTACAATTCAGGAAAAACCCGTACAGATTATTATCAACGGCCGTGCTGCGATGACGCTGATGACCTCGGCTGACGACCCGACAGATCTCGTCGTTGGTCAGCTCTACACCGAACGCGTCGTGGAAACATTTGCAGAGATTACGTCTCTGCACACCAATGCCACAGAGACCAGTGTGGTCACGGCAAAACCATTTGGAATACTGCTTTCCCGAAAAACCGTTCTCGCCGGATGCGGCGGAGCATCCTCATTCCTTGACTCGGGAAAACTTGGCAGCGTCGATGCCGGATTTGTCCCTGACAAAGAACAGATCCTCCGCGGTCTCAGGCAGATTCCCCGGTCTTCCTGGCACAGCGGCGGACTGTTCGCAAAGGACAGCACACTGCTTGCCGCAGCAGATGATGTCACATCCCAGAATGTTCTTGACCGGCTTATCGGCAACGGGCTTTCTCGTGACATTTCGTTTCAGGACTGTTATCTTATTCTGACCGGAAATCTGGTCACCGAAGCAGTCCGCAAAGCGATTATTGCAAAAATTCCCTTTATTGCGGTTGCAGGTGACGTGACTGCGACCGCGACTGCGACCGCAGAGGAAGCAAACCTCACTCTTCTTCAGATAGACAGATAAAAACGAAATGGGGGCGGAAAATCCGTTCATCCATGATTTTTTT
>CAZABQ010000024.1:0-20629 GCA_964483485.1 uncultured Methanomicrobiales archaeon | reverse complement strand
CCCCATGAAAACAGATTGATGATCCCTCAATGAGAGATCGGTTTTCATCTAAAAAGAAAATTATTTGGAAAGAGTCCACTCTTCAATGTTCCACATAACACCAACCGCATGGTGTCCGAGAACACGGGTCGTATCAATACCCTGAATGCCGGCAACTCCTACATAGTTTGCATCCAGATAGGCAATTAACACCACGCCCGGATTTTCGGCATAGGTCTCTTCAAACTCCTGATAGAGAGCTACCCTCTTGGCATGATCGGTCTCATGACGGCCTGCTGTCAGAAGGGTATCCACAGCTGCATTCGAGTACGCCATGTTGTTATTACTCGCGCCGGTCACATAATCAATGTAAATCATATCAGGATCAAACTCACAGGCATACCCGGAAATGAAACTGTCGTACTTCGCAAAGTCCCAGTTGGCCAGAACATGGACCTCCATATCAACACCCAGATCTTTGAATCCCTTGGCACACAGGTTTGCAATATCAACACGTTCCTCTTCGTTTGCGTTTACATGGCAGGTGAAATGGAACTTTTGACCGCCCCGCTCATAGATACCATCACTGCCGTTCACCCATCCGAGTTTTTCCATCTCACTCGCAAACTTCTTTGGATCGTACGCGTAGATATCAGCTTTGGTGTTTCCTCCATACTCGCTTAACTGAATCGGACTGTATGCAGTAAATCCGTGACCATGCGTAACGCTGTCCACAATTGCCTTCTTATCAACTGCATAGTTCAGCACCCCAACCGAATCCGCGTTCTTCTTCCAGAAGTCATGGTTGAAGTTCATGGAAATTCCCCGGTAATCAGCACTCTTGAAATCAATGTTCTGATACTTGGCATTTCCCCGGAATGTGTTCGCATAGTTTGCATTCACCCAGGCAAGATCCGCCTCACCGGTGGAAAGCATCGTCGTCTTGATACTCATCGACGCTGCCACCTTATAGATAATGCGCTCAATACTCGGAACGTGACCATAGTAATCGGTATTGCGTTCAAGAATAAGCATGTTGCCCGCATGGTCCCATTCAACAAATTTGTATCTGCCGGTACCTACCGGATTCTGATTGAATGAACTGGTAGCGACATCTTTTCCCTCCAGAAGGTGTTTTGGCACAATCCCGCGGGTGAAGTAGCTGAGCATTGCCGCATTGTGGTCTTTCATCACGAAGACCACCGTGTACGCATCAGGAGAGCTGACGGATTCGATATCCTGATAATTGCTTTTCACACTCGAGATGAAATTTTTGTCCAGTGCCAGAAGTTCGTAGGTATAGACGACATCCGCCGCGGTAAACGGCTTTCCGTCATGCCAGGTAACACCCTTCTTCAGGGTAAATGTGTACGTCTTGGTATCGGCGTCATACGTGTAGGACTCGGCAAGATCAACGACCGGTTTTGCAGATGCATCATACTTCATGAGACCGGAAAAGATCAGGTCCGCAAGTTCAGCGTGGTCGTTTAATACCGGATTGAGTGTATCCGACCCCTCTCCGACATACACAAGCGTATTTTTCAGGGAAGTACTGTCATCGCCGCTGGTCACACAGCCGGCGCTGAGGCAAACAAGGAACGCTGCAAAAATGCAGCAGACCAGTATCAGGGTTTTTTTCTTTATCATGATTTCACGTCCGTTTCTGTTTCGTTCCGGAGATGAGATAATATGGGCTTTGCGGAGCAATCTTTGCATACCAGGCAAGATCCTTTCGCTGAATGGAAAGAATCTCACCAAGGCTTTTGGTCCGGACATCCGTAAGACCAATACTTTTGAAAAGTTCTTCGACCTTCTCACTTGGCATACCGCCGATGTTCGGCAGAGTTGACCGTAGTTCCGCACTATACTCATGAGAACCATGCGGATGCTCCTCAACGCGTTTTGCAATACCCATACTGAGTTTACGGCGCATCGCAGAAATCGACGACCCGTCATCCCACAGACCGTCAATAACGATGAGGCTGCCCGAAGGCCTCAGAACCCGGTACCAGTTTTCAAGGGCAGTCACCGGATGCGGAAGCGTCCAGAGAAGATGCCGGTTAATCACCGCATCAAACGTTTCGTCTGCAAACGGCGGATTCTCCGCATCACCCTCCTGAAAGGTCATGGACAGATTTGCCGCACGGGCTTTTTCCCTGCCTACCGCCATCATTCCTTCCGAGAGATCAATGCCAGAGACGGTATGTCCCATCTCCGCAAGCAGAAGTCCCATCGCTCCGGTACCGCAGCCGACGTCAAGAACATGAAGCGGTTCTTTTGGCAGAACACTGCCCAGTGCTGCAATCCATGCTTCTTTTTCCTCGCTGCTGTGAATGCCGTGAGAAACATGACTGTCATAATCGTTCGATCCTTCAGTCCATCTCTCGGCAATTTCTGATTTCATTGTGTTGTCTTCCATAGAATTTCCCTCACATCAGCAGGAAATGACCTGCTGATACTTCCGTCAGTGTCCCTTCTCCGGTAAAGGATGACGTAGCATACTCCTGCCGCACCCGGCCTTTTTCCCGCACAGGATCCGGAATCGGTGCGGACGAAATTAACGTCTGGGTGTAGGGATGCAGCGGATTTTCAAACAGTTCCCGGGTCGGGGCAAGCTCCACAATCTTTCCCTTCAGCATCACGGCGATGCGGTTGGAAAGGAACCGGACCATGGAGAGATCATGGGCAATAAAGATGAACGAAAATCCTTCCTCTTTTTGCAGCCGCTGAAACAGTGTCACAATCTGTGCCTGAATCGAAAGGTCCAGAGAGGCAATTGGTTCGTCGGCGATGATAAGGTTGGGGCGAATCGCAATGCTTCGGGCGATGGCAACACGCTGCCGCATTCCGCCGGAAAGTTCGCCCGGGTATTTGTACTGATACATCTCGGCAAGGCCCACCTGCTCTAAACATTCCCGCACGCGGCTCTCCATCTCCTCTTTGCCGGAGTAGATATGATTGACCTTTAGCGGCTCGGCAATGATATCCCGTGCGGTCATATGCGGATTTAATGCGGCTGCGGAGTCCTGAAAAATAATCTGCATATTTTTGCTGACGTCGCTCTTCACATCTTTTGAGAGATGCTTTCCGGAAATTTTGTTTCCGTTAAAAAAAATCTCGCCGCTCGTAATGGCATTGATGCCGAGAATACTTTTTGCCACGGTTGATTTGCCGCTGCCGGTCTCGCCGACAATGCCGAAGACCTCGCCGGGCCCTACCGTGAAGCTGATGCCGTTCACCGCTTTGATGGTCAGAGCACGATTGATGTGGAAGTGCTGTACCAAATCCGCAACTTCAAGAACAGGTGATGCAGTCATTGCTCGTTGTCACGCTCCTGACGAAGAGAGAACGGCGCTGAAATGTGCGGGGCCCGCGGGTCCAGCAGCCATGTTGCCGCAGAATGTGTCGGGGAGACGGAAAAAAACGGCGGCATCTCCTCGTAGTCGATCTCTAATGCGTACTCGTTCCGATAGGCGAAGAGATCTCCGTTTGGCGGGTTGATCAGTACCGGGGGCATGCCCGGAATACAGTGGAGAGACTCTCCGTCTTTTGCACGAGACGGCAGAGACTGCATGAGTCCCCAAGTATAGGGATGGCGCGGGTCATAGAAAATCTCGTTGACTGTTCCAATCTCGACAATTTTTCCGGCATACATGATAGCAACCCGGTCGGAGATGCGTGCAACGACGCCGAGATCGTGCGAGACGAAAACTATTGCAAGACCAAGTTTGTCCCGGATTTCCAGCAGCAGATCCAAAATCTTTGCCTGAACCGTTACATCCAGAGCGGTTGTCGGTTCATCTGCAAAGAGAATTTTCGGATTTGATGCAAGTGCTATTGCAAGAACGCAGCGCTGGCGCATACCGCCCGAGAAGAAATGCGGCTGCAGATCATAGCGGTGAACAGGGTCTTCAATCCCGATCAGCTCGAGAAGTTCCAGCGCACGCGCCTTTGCCGCTTCTTTACTGATGTCATTGTGTTTGAGAACAGCCTCGACGATCTGTTTTCCTATCGGCATGGTGGGATTTAAGGTCTCCATTGGGTCCTGAAAGATCATGGAGAAGATGTTGCCCCGAAGTTTTCGCATCTGTTTTTCCGAGTAACCGGTAATGTCGGTGCCGTCAACGGTAATTGAACCTCCATCGATGCGGGCGTTTTTAGGAAGGAGTTTCATTACCGACTGGCAGAGTACCGTCTTGCCGCAACCGGACTCACCGACGATTGAGAGGATCTCTCCTTTTTTTACGGAGATATCGACACCCCTCACTGCACAGACGTCTCCCAAGGGAGTGTCAAAGTGAATGGAGAGATTGTTGATGTTGAGAATTTCGTCCATTGGTGAAAAAGAAAGAGGTTATTTGGAGAGTGTCCACTCTTCAATGTTCCACATTACCCCGACCGCATGGTGTCCGAGGAGACGGGTCGTGTCAAGCCCCGACAAGCCCTTGATACTGACATAGTTGCCGTCAAGGTATGCGGTTAAGACCACGCCCGGCATTTTTGCGTAGGTTTCTTCAAACTCTCCGTAGATTGCCTTGCGTTTGCTCTGATCAGTTTCGTGACGTCCGGCGTTTAAAAGCCGATCAACTTCGGCATTCGAGTACTTCATGGTGTTGTCGCTTGCGTCGGTGACGTAGTTTGCATACAGCATGTCGGGGTCGAACTGGGTGGCGTAGCCGGAGAGGAAGCCGTTGTATCCTTTGTTCCAGTCAAACTTTGTTACGACGACAATTTCCATGTTGACACCCGCTTCTTTGAGCATGCGTGAACAGAGGTTGGCAATGTCGATGCGTTCTTCCTCGTGCCCGCGAACCTGAATGGTGAAATGGAATTTCTGACCGTTTCGTTCGTAGATACCGTCACTACCCTTTACCCATCCGAGCTTTTCCATTTCCTGTGCAAACAGGGCAAGATCATACGGATAGATGTCGGCTGCGGTGTTTCCGCCGAATTTATTCAGCTGCATAGGGCTGTATGCCGGAACTCCTCTTCCGTCAAGAACTCCGGCAACGATTGCATTTTTGTCAAGTGCATAGTTTAAGACGCCGATAGAGTCACCGTTCTTTTTCCAGAAATCAGTTCTGAAGTCCATGGACATTGCGCGGTAGTCGGCGGTCTTGAAGTCGATGTTCTTGTAGTTTGGATTTCCTCTGAATGTTTTTGCGTAGTTGGCATTCAGCCAGGCAAGGTCAGCTTCACCGGTAGAGAGCATGGTTGCTTTGGTACTCTCAACCGAGACGGTCTTGTAGATGACACGTTCAATGTTTGGAACTTTTCCATAGTAGTTGGCGTTGCGTTCCAGAATGATCATGCCGCCGGCGGTATCCCACTGGATAAAGGTGTACTTGCCGGTACCGACCGGATGCTGGTTGAAGGAGTCGGTGTTGATGTCCTTTCCTTTCAGAAGATGCTCGGGAAGGATACCGATTGTGAAGTAGCCGAGCATTGCGGCGTTGTCGTCTTTCATTGTAATGACGACAGTGTGGTCATCTGAGGCGGTAACTGAGGCGATGTCGATGTAGTTACTCGTGATACTGGAGGAGAGTGTTGCGTCGTTCATCAGGGTGTCATAGGTAAAGACAACATCGTTCGCGGTGAACGGCTGACCGTCATGCCAGGTAACTCCTTTCCGAAGGGTGAACGTGTAGGTCTTTGCCGCATCGTCATAGGTGTATGATTCGGCGAGATCAACAACAGGATTGGCCTTTGCATCATACTTCATCAGACCGGAGAAGATCAGTGACGGAAGTTCGTCATGGGTGTTTAAGATCGGATTGATCGTATCTTCGGACTCTCCAGCGTAGACGAGAGTGTTTTTCAGAGAGGTGTCAGCCCCAGTGCCGCCGTCAGTCACGCAGCCGGCACTCAGGCAAATGAGAAGTACTGCAAAGATGCAGCACACCACAAGCAGGTTTTTCTTGGTTTTCACAGTTTCACATCCATGCCCAAGAGTAACACAAATTTTAAAAATAGTATTTCCTTAAGCCATATTACATTGAGAGTATTTGGATATAAATATTACATACATTTATTTTAGTAGCAAAAACCAAGAGAGAAGTTAAAGTCTGCTCGGCTTTTTATTCGACTCTTTGCGGAAATAATTCGCAATGGAGGTTACACAGGTTAAAGTAACTACGATAAAGACACCGGGGATGACAATTACCCACCAGGTATTCAGGAGCAGGGCACGGTTTGCCAGCGAAAGCAGGCTTCCCCAGGAAAGGACATCAAGCGGAAGACCGAGGCCGAGGAAACTCAGTGTGGACTCCATCGTGATGCAGGCACTGATGCTTGAGATAATAACAAACATGATAGCCGGGATGATATTGGGAACCAGATGTACATGCAGGAGATGCCAGAAATCAGAACCCATGGCTTTTGCTGCGAGGACATACTCGTTGTTGCGGATCTGCCGGACTTCACTTCGGACAATTCTTGCGAGTGCAAACCAGGATGTGACTGCGATGACAAAGGAGATGGAGAAGACATTCTGTGTTCCAAGAACCGCCATCAGAAGGATGCAGAGGAGAATAGTCGGGATGCTGTGGAAGAGTTCTACACATCTCTGCATGAGGATGTCTCCTTTGGTATTGACGATACCGTTGACGCACCCATAGGTTATCCCGATAACCGTAATCAGAGCCATACCAAGAATTCCAATGATAAGGGAGCTGCGGCCGCCATACCAGATTGCAGAGAACAGGTCACGTCCGAGTGAGTCGGTTCCAAAGAGGAACTCAGCGTTTGGTGCTTCGTTCAGATGGTCAAGATAGTACATCGTCGGGTCGTGGGCACAGATAAGATCAGCGAAGACACAGCCGAGAACTATGGTGGTAAGTATCCCTATTGATATCCAGGGTATCCGCATCATACCGGCGAATCGGGATTTGGGTGCTGTTGCCGGAACCCATTCCCGATAGTTTGGTCCGACCAGTGCAAACCGTGAGTCGTCTACTCTTCCCATACGCTTCCTCCTGCATCTCTCATGCGGGGATCAATAATTTCATTGATCATGTATGCGGCAATACTGCTGATGATGACCATGGCGCCAATAATGAGAACCAACAGCATCAGAAGATTGTAGTCATGATATTTGGCAGCGTTGATTGCCATGTTGCCAATTCCCGGATAGTTGAAGACAGCTTCTGCAATGATGGTGCCGCTTAATACATGCGGGATGGAAATTGCCATCAGGTTGATGATGGTTGGTGCAATATTGCGGAGTGAATGTTTCCAGATGATTTCATGTTTTCCCAGTCCTTTGGACTTCGCAAGTAAAACATAATCCTTTCTGTTCTCGTCAAGGAGTTTGTTCCGGATCATGTACGCGTAGTACCAGATGTGGCTTGCAATCATCACGATCAGGGGGAGAATAAGATGCTGAATTCTGTTCAGAATATTTCCGCTCATGCCGTAGTCGTAGGCGCCGCTGCTTGGAAACCACCCGAGATTGATGCTGAATACCATAACGAGAAGGAGACCCAGCCAGAAAGAGGGAATGAAATAGGTCATCGTGCCGATTTTGCAGGCAAGACGATCAAAGAGACTGTCTTCATGCAGTGCACAGGAAACGGCGAGGAGGATGGCAAGGAGGAAGACCAGAATATATGCGGTTACGCCAAGAATCAGGGTGTTGCCGATTAACGGAGAGATAACATCCATTGCAGGGATTTTATACTGTAGAGAGAGACCGAAGTTTCCAACAAGTATTCCCGATATCCAGGTTATGTACTGGATATGCATCGGACTATCCAGACCGAGACGTGCCCGCGCTGCGTCAAGCTCAATTGGACTCATGGTTTCAATCGCATCACCATAAAATGCTACCAGAGGATCTCCCGGAGCAAGACGGGCAAAGACGAAAACAATGATGGAGAGGAAAAGCATCGCTATAAGGAAGATGAGAAGGTTTTTGCAAATTCTTCGGGGGAACGAGTCCAGTCCCCGTCGCGCAGCAGTTCCACAGAGGAGGTTTTTCATGAGTGTTATTATTTGTAAGTTTCAATGTGATGAATGTTACGAATTTTTAAAAGTGTATTATTGTTGTAACCACATCCACTGATTTCTTCGCGCATCGGGGAGAGACTCCTAATATCCAACCAACAGACGCGGGTTAATGGTATGCAATGCTTTTTGGATAAAAATGAGAACAGAATATTTTACGGATTTGGGGATACGTTCCAAATCTCAAAAATAGGAGAGCGGTCCAAGACCGTTACCTGAGTACAAAACCTGAGGATACTCTCACAACTTCGTATAGGACAAACCTTTCATATTTGCCTTCAATGTCTCAAACACAGGAGCACCAACTACGAATGAATAAATCTCATCAGCTTTTACTGCCGGATCTATATCGGCAAACTGATCAGGATACAAAATTTTACCTACATAGTAAGCATTTGCAAGACTTGTCTCGTGGTTTACCCCGGAGGAAATATCTGGATTTACCATATACACCTCTCCGGATTTTACCGCAGAAAGACCTGAAAGTGCAGGATCTGTGGTAAGTTCTACAATTGCTCCACCGCCAGCAGCGCGCAGTGTGCCGAGATCCACGAAAATAATCGACGGATCCCACTCCAGAATCTTTTCCTTTGCAACCTTTGCATATCCGCTGGTGGTAAAGCTTTTTTCATTTCCGGCAACATTTCCTGCTTTCAATGCAGTAAACGGCAGATAACTGATATCTGTTCCATCCGCACCGTGTGCTCCGTATGAGGAGATCCCGCAGACATACACTGACTGCGGCCTGTCTGTATCAGGAACGCCCGCCACTCTGTGTTCAATATCGGCAAGTGTGCTGTCGAAGTATTGAATCACCGCTTCGGCCCGATTTTCGGTATGCAGGATTTTTCCAATCATCCTCAGTGTTGCTGTAATTTCATCGTACTTGTCGATGTAGTCTCCGGTTGCAACCAGAACAACCGGGATACCTGTTTTGCTCTGAATTTCATCGGCAATCTGCTGGGCATCACTGTTATAGACAGCAAAGAACAAAATGTCAGGGTTTGACGCCATCAGAAGTTCCGCGTCCACCGTATCCATGGCACCGCCGACGTTCGGATGTTTTCTGAGTTCCGGATGCGCAATCAGGTAGGGTTTTGTCTCGTTCGTTCGTGTTGTTGCACTGCTGTCTGAGTAATCAACGCAGACGATATTTTTTGTTGCGTTCAGATAAACAAAGTACCGCATAAATCCGGCACCGCACAATGCAATCCTCTGCGGATCGTCTGGAACAGTAACAACTCTTCCCATCGAATCCGTTATCGTAATCGTATTTTCTTGGGAGTTGTTACCAGACGGCTCACCGATACATCCGGCTGAGAAACACAGCAGGACGCATGCCATAACCACTGCAGCAATCAGCAGGGAGATTTTCAGCTTCATTTTACATCCCACCAGATGTGAGCATAGAATCCCTCGTCTGGGAACGTAAGTTTACCGTCCTCACGCGGGGTCAGTATTTTCTCCAGATAGTCGGCTACGATCTTTTTCTGCCACTCTTCTGTTGCGGACAACCGGTCCGTATACTCGGCAAGGGCCTCATCCCTGTGAGAATATGCGTGGGCATCGTGCATGGGATACACCGAAACATTTGCAAAAATTCCTGCCTGATAAAGGGTCATCCAGATAAGATCAGCATGCGGGCGGGACACGTATTCCTCATGATGCAGACTCTGCCACAGATCAAAATTGATCTGTCCCCAGGAAGGAGTGTTCAGGAACCAGAAGATGTGCACCTGCTTCTTTGCAATGGCGTTCATTTTCAGCAGAGCATCGCGCAAATCCGGTACCGCAATCGCAAACGAGGAGATAACATAGTCAAACATTCCAACTGCATCAGTATCCGCCTCCTCCCACAACTCATGTACCACGGAAATTTCCTCGGTGACACCCATATGCTGCCGGTATTTTTCCATCGAGATGGTCATCGGTACCGAAGGCTCAACAACCGTCACTTTGCATCCCGCTTTTGCAAGCGGGACTGCAAGCGTTCCGGGACCGGACCCGATGTCAAGAACCGTTGAACCTTTCGGAAATGAAAGACAGGCCAGCTGATCCTGTACTCTATCCATGGTTCCCTCTATCAAATTTTTTGCCATCCTGTCAACATTTTTCTGAATAGAGAAAAATTCTGCACTTGATTTGTAGTCGGTGATCTGTTTCTGTCGCTCGCATTGAGCGTTCCATTCTGTATTTGCGTCGTTCATACGTTTTCCTCCTTAGGTTCAAGATTCAGTTTGGTAAAGGCAAGGTTGTTGAGATATCCATTTATTTTATCAAATACCGGTTCTCCAACAACAAAGGTGTATATTTCATCAGCCTTTGCTTTTGGATCGATGTCGGCAAACCGGTCTGGATACAACACCTTGCCGAGATAGTAAGCGTTCACCAGGGTTGATTCGTGGTTAATTCCGACAGATACGTAGGGAACAAGTCCGTAGACCTTGCCGGTTCCAACCGCGGTCATGCCGTGGTAGGACGGATCGTTTTTCAATTCGTTCACGGCACCTCCATCTGTCGCGTGTTGCGTCATCGTATCCACAAAGATGTACTCAGGGTCCCATGCGAGAATCTGTTCTTTGGCAATAACTGCATTGAGTGCATCGCCCTGACGTTTGTATGCTCCTGCAACATTTTTCACCGGAACATACAGGAACGGCGGATACCCCGGATCGGTTGAATACATTGCATGACGACCGTTATAGGAGATACCTCCCACATAGGCTGTAGGAATCTCCGCATCCGTCAGCCCTTCCGTCCGTTTTTGTAAATCGGCAAAAGTATCATCAAAGTACCGGAAGAATGCGGCGCATCGCTTCTCAGTTCCGGTAACTTTTGCAAGAATACCCATAGTGTGTTCAAACTGTTCGCGGTGCTCGCCGAAATCACCCTGATTCGTTACCAGAATTACTGGAACTCCGGTAATCTCCGTAATCCGATCCGCAGTGAGAGCCATGTCGGGAGAGGTGTAGTGCAGAATGAGATAATCCGGGTTTACCTCAGCAAGAGGTTCCATATTGACATTCCCGCTGGTATCACCAACCACGGACAGATTCATAATCCACCGGTTTGCCAGTGCATACGGTCTGACTTCACGAACAAGACGTGACGGACGTGTCTCTACTTCATCTGTTGCGATGATCCGATCCTCAGCGCCAAGATATACCAGAAACCGGGTAGGTCCGCACCCTCCAACACAGGCTATACGATGAGAATCTGCAGGGACGTTAACCGTACGGCCCGCATCATCAACAATCGTAATCGTATCAGTACTGTTTTTTGCTACCTCTGGAGAGGAGCTGATGCATCCTGCTGTGACGCATACGACCGCAACACACAAAATAACCACTGCCAAAAGAAATTTGCCAGATTTCGACATCACATTCACAACTATACATATTCTCCCTCCCAGATATAAAGTAATACGAATTTAAAATAAAATATCATTCAGTGGAGATAAATAGACTTAGAGATAACATTATTGGGATAATACATGGTGTCATTACGCTTACCAAAGAAGCAGATCTATTTTGCAGTCGGAGTACTTGCCTTGTTGTCCCTTCTTTTTGCCGCAGGTTGCATTTCCGCACCCGCGACAGATACCGGCAACGAAAAAATCCTCAAAATCGCAACACTCAACGTTATCAAAACACCCGCATATCTGGGGGACTACAACTTTGGGCTGATGAACGCTATTGCAAACCCGTCGCTTCTGCAGATGGATAATAACAGCAATATCATCGGAAATCTTGCCAAAGAATGGTATGCCAACGACGACTGCACTGAATGGACATTTGTCATTGATGACAGGTACCATTGGAGTGACGGAAAACCGGTAACCGCAGAGGATGCCGCGTTCTCTCTCAAATACCGAGGCGACAAACTTGCTTCGTCGGCATGGATTGCCAATACCCTGACTGATACAAAAGTTAACGGAAATACCGTCACGTTCATCTTCAACAAACCCTACGGTCGGCTTGACCTCGAACTGTTATCCTTCTTTGTCGTCCCCAAACACATCTGGAAGTCCATTGACGATCCTGAATCCTCTATCAGTAACGGCCCGTACGTTGGCTGCGGTCCGTACTATATCGATAAAATCGACATTAACGCAGCAGTTCTGACCTATGCACGAAACCCGTACTGGAAAGGAACTAAACCCTACTATGACACAGTCGAAGTACACTGGTTCTCCAACGCAGACGCCGCAAGCCTCGCTCTGGAAAACGGAGAGATGGATACCTACTGGAAGTATGCAGCATCCTATCCATATGCATCCGTTGCCTCCTTACAGAAAAACGAAAACTTCGGCATTTTTGAAACACCGTCTATCGGCCTTGGATTTCTGGGATTCAATCTCAGGGAGGGAGTCGGCAGCGACCTAAACTTCCGCAACGCTGTTGCGTCTGCAATCAACTACGATGAACTCGTCCGTATCACAACACTTGGTTACGGAACAGTCCCCAGTCGCGGATTTGTTCCGCCGGGAATGGCAGGTTACCAAGAAATGCCTGCCTTAACCTACGATCCTGCATCTGCAAAATCCCAGCTTGATAAGGCCGGATACCTTGACAAAAACGGAGACGGGTTCAGAGAAAAACCGGACGGTTCAAACCTTGCTGTCAGACTCGTAATTCGTTCTGATTACAGCAGAGAAGGAGAACTGATCACCGAATACCTCAAAAATGTCGGGATAAACGTGGACCTGAAGAGTGTGGAAGCTACCACCTGGTACGACATCAAAGACAATTACCAGTATGACATCACCCTCACTCGCACTACCCCATGGGGAATGCTGATGCATGCAAACTGGGGAACCGGCTACTTTGACAGCAGAAGAACCGGTCAGGGAGTTCTGCACACGCTTGACGATCCGGTATTCCTTGCACTTTGCGACAAAATTCTTGCAACAACTGATGCGGTCGAACTTGACCGGTATGCAGATGAAGTCAGGCAGTATTACTCTGATAATCTTCCGGGAATTGCCCTGTACTGGAAAAATGATGTAACACCGATCAACAAAGGAATCACCGGCTGGTACTCTTCGCAGTTCAAGGGAATCTTTAACGAGATCAATATTCTCAGTATTCACCCAGCCACATGAACAAAACACTTCGGAGGAAATTCATCCGTTACGGAATATCCCTTGCCGTAATCATTCTCATAGTGTTTGCTCTGCCGCGATTTATGCCCGGCAATCCGGTTATGTTTCTTATAGGGGAGGATGTTCTCATCACCCCTTCCGTTGTTGAGGATTTGAACGCCCGTCTTGGTCTTGACAAACCTTTGCCGGAACAGTTTCTGATGTATCTTGGCGGGATTCTCTCCGGCAACCTTGGCTACTCGTATCATCTGCACAGTCCGGTTTCTTCCCTCATTGGTGAACGGGCTGTCTGGACACTGCTGCTTGTAGGCACCTCGCTTCTGATTGGCTATACTGCGGGAATTATTTTCGGCACGTGGGCAGGGTGGTCAAGCGGGAAAAAATCCGCAAAACTTCTGACCGGCGCAGGAATATGTATCTCGTGCATTCCTCCCTACCTTCTTGGTCTGATACTTTTCTCCGTGTTTGTGTACCGCCTCAACTGGTTTCCCTACAAAGGCCTTTACACAACACCAGATATTTTCAGCATTGTGCATCATCTCGCCCTGCCGATTGCAGCACTCTCGCTGTTTGTGTTTGCGCGAAACGTTTTGATTATGCGCGGCTCTGTTCTCACCGAAAAAAATCAGCTGTACCCGCAGTTTGCACGCTCTCTTGGGATTCCCGCAAAAAATATTCTCTACGCTCATGTGATGAAAAACGCCATCCTGCCGGTACTTACCCAGTTTGCAATTGATTTTGGATTCATCTTTTCCGGAGCGCTCTTCATTGAGATTATCTTTTCTCTCAACGGGCTTGGAACCCTGATGTATGACGCAATCATTACCCGGGATTATCCGGTTCTGTCCGGTCTGTTTCTGGTAATTGCCGTCATGGCGGTTCTGGCGAATATGGTCGCGGATCTTTTGTACGGAGTAATTGATCCGCGAATTTCCCGGGAGGAAGAGGCGTGAACAAGCGGTATATCCTTCCTCTAATCTGCATTACGATATTTGCTGCAATGGCAACTGCTCCTGATCTGCTCGCACCCTTTTCCGCGTCAGAGCGGTTTGCCGCATATCAGGCACCCGACCTGATACACCTGCTTGGAACTGATGATATGGGGAGGGACATCTTCTCTCTGGTCATCTACGCCGCACGACTGTCACTTGTCATAGGATTTGCGTCCGGCGCTCTGGCAATTCTGATTGGAACTGCCGTAGGACTCGTCGCCGGATGGCGACACGGAATTTTGGATGATCTTCTGATGGGGACAACCGATATCGTATTAATCATTCCCAAAATTCCGCTGATAATTATCCTTGCCGCGTACCTTTCTCCGGGGCCTTGGCTGCTGATTCTAGTTCTCGGCCTTTTGTCATGGGAATCGGTAGCACGGGTGGTACGGTCCAAAGTGATGCAGATACGTTCATCCGGCTACATTCTTGCGGCGAGATGCTTCGGGTTTTCCGATGCATATATCATTGTGCGTGAGGTTCTGCCGGTGATTTTTCCGGTGATTGTACCAAAATTTGTTCTGGTAACTGCGGCTGCAATGATCTCCGAGGCGTCACTGTCATTCCTTGGTCTGGCGGACCCCACAATGATCTCCTGGGGTGTTATGATCTCTGATGCATTCAATCACGGAGGATTCATCCGTGATATGTGGTACTGGTGGATGCCGCCTGCTGTCTGCATCATTCTCGGTGTTCTGGCAATTACCAGTCTTGCATTTGTGCATGAGAAAAGAGTTGGAGAGGTGATGCAGTTATGAGAGAACTTCTTGAGGTACAGAATCTCGCGGTATCGTTTGGTGCGGTGAGGGCTGTTCGTGATGTGTCGTTTTCTCTTTGTGCGGGAGAGACGATTGCGGTTGTCGGTGAGTCAGGCTGCGGGAAATCCGTGATTGCCCAGGCAGTGATGCGGCTGCTGCCGGAAGAGTCAGATGTTGCCGGAACGGTGGTGTTTGACGGGAGGTCTGTATTGGATGCTTTGGAAAAGGAGATGGAACTGATGCGGGGGACAGAGATGGGGATGATATTTCAGAGTCCTGAACGGGCGCTGAATCCGGTTCTTCCGATCGGCAGGCAGCTTGTCAGTCCGCAGGTTCTGCATGGTCTGTGTGGAGAGGAAGAGGCAAAAAAACGGGCTGCTGATCTTTTGCTAAACCTTGGTCTTGATCCCAATCGGATAATGCAGGCATACGCGTGGATGTGCTCGGGCGGAATGTGCCAGAGAGTTCTTTTCGCAGCGGTGATGCTGCTAAAGCCGAAAATAATCATTGCCGATGAACCAACCAAGGGTCTTGATGCGGAGCTTATCAGAGGTCTTGAACAGATGCTCACCGAAATTCCGGCTGATAATGCGACCGGACTCATGCTGATTACCCATGATATCGGGCTTGCCGGGAGGGTATCGAATCGCCTTATGGTGATGTACTGCGGCATGATTATGGAAGAGGGAGAGACTGCCAACGTTCTTGCCAGTCCCTGCCATCCGTACACGAAAGGGCTTCTTGCAAGTCTTCCTGAGAACGGATTTCATCCGATACCGGGTGTTTCGCCGGCGCTTTCAGATCTTCCGGCAGGATGCGTGTTTCATCCGCGATGCTGCTTTGCGAGTGAAGAGTGCCGAAAGGATATTCCGCCGCTTCACCAGTTCGGGGACAGGAAAGTGAGGTGCTTCAGATGTTAAGACTGTGTGCACAGAACGTTTCCAAGTCCTATGCAAAGACGCAGGTCGTGTCAGAGTTTTCATTTGAACTTGGTGAGGGAGAGACCGTGGGGCTGGTAGGGCCTTCAGGTTCGGGAAAAAGTACCTGTGCACGGATTCTTGCAGGGCTTGAACAGCCTGATGCAGGATGCGTTGAGTTTTGCGGGAAGGACATACGGAAAATGTCCGGGAGTGAATGGCAGCAGTTCCGCAGATCAGTTCAGATGATCTTTCAGGATCCTGCGGGTTCCTTTAATCCGGTGAAAACAATGAACCAGTCAATGAGGGCGGTAATGCGGCTTGCGGATGTTTCAGGAGAGAAACAACAAGAAGTTTTGGAGTCGGCTCTCGGTCGCGCCGGCCTTCAGAGTGAAATTCTGTCGCGGTACCCGGATCAAATCTCCGGAGGACAGGCACAGCGTGCGGCAATTGTACGAGGTCTGCTTGTTTCGCCGTCGGTGATGATTCTCGATGAGCCGACAAGTGCCCTTGATGTCTCTGTTCAGGCGCAGGTTCTGCATCTGCTCAGGGATATTCAGGAGGAGTCAGGAGTATCCTACGTACTTATTTCCCATGATGCAGCAGTGGTTTCGTTCATGGCAGACCATGTGATAAAACTGGAAAAAAGAAGTTAAGGTTTTCTCACCAGAAGAAACGCACCCAACAACCCTGCAACTACAATAAGTCCAAAGCCTGGAGATTTCTGTGCCTGTCCCGGAGTTGTGGCTGGAGAGCTGGGAGTGGAGGTTACGGCGGACGTTTGTTTGGCTGTCGGCTGATGTACAGCAGTCTTATCGATGATAGATAATTCTGCGGTAGACGAGGCATCAACTTCAATGCCGGACACTTTTATTGTGTACTGATCAATCCTGAGGTTTGCTGCGTCAACTTCCACCGACCAGATATTGTCGGATAAGCTCTTGGCAACTTCAATTGTTTTGGAGAATCCGGCGGTTGGGGATGTGGAGGTTTTGTCAGTTGCCGAAAATTCCGTGGAGGTAATCTCTATCAGGACATGATCACCTTCGGCGAGGTTTGTTGTTCCCGAAAGAGAGAAGATACTGCCGACAGGCTGACTGCCGGGAGCGGTAATCCGGATCCAGGGTTCTGCAACGGTAAAGGTGAGTTTGGTGTAGATGTCGTCGATGTTTGGCGAATTGATCATTTTACAAAGAGCATCAGCTGCCTGAGACCCCTGAAGTTTATCAGGACCAAGAACGTTGAAGGAGCTCTGAGCAGTATTTTCTCCGGAGTTTGGAGTGGAGAAGGTATCTTTTCCGTCATATACTGCATCGAAGATGCCGTTGTACATCGGATGCTGAATGACGACGAAGTACTGGTTTGAAGACCAGTCACGAGGAATCTCGATCTTTTTCTCGTAACTACCGTCATCATTCACACTGGCAGATTCATAGAGGAATTTGTTTGGACCAAACAGTGAGATTTTCAGTCCGGCAGACGGGCTGCCCTGTGCAGTTCCCCGGATTGTCAGTTTGTCACCTTTGGCAATTACTGCAGAGGAAGGAATGGCGGAAAGTCCGGGTTGTTTCAGGGAGAGGGAGAGAGTACCGTACTCGGTGTCTGCGAGGATGATTGCGTCTCCTTTTGGTTCTGAGGATTTTCCGTTTGTTGCGGCACTTGCCGCATAAATGGTGTATGCTCCTGCGTCAAGGCCGATATCCGATGTGTCCCATTTGTACTCCCAAGTGGCGTTGGTAGTAACAGAGACAGCATCGCTTTGCGTTGCTTTCCATGCAGGAGTTCTGGAACCAAGAGTTTTGAGGACGATACCATTTGGATCCTCAAGATTTGGACCGGTAAGGAAGAGGTAGGTGTAACTGCTTGCGGTATTGTTACCAAATAACCGGATCTCTTCACCAAGATAATACTCTGATGATGCGGCAGAGATGCTAACCTCACCTTTTTCGACTCTGATTTTGATCTGCGCCTTTGTTGAAGCAGGAGTTACTTTTCCACCAATCAACTGAACGGCTTTTATGGTGTAAAGACCAGGTTCGGTTCTGCCGGTTGTGTGGAATTCAATGCTGCGGGTTGTTGGTGTGACGCCAAGATTGGTTGTTACGTAATAGTACGCTCCTTTGATTGTTCCAACTCCGACTTCGTCGGTGAGTCCGGCAGGAATGTTGACATTATATTTGACATTGCTGAGTCCGGGAAGTATGGTTGGATAATCAAAACCATTCGTAAGGTCACGTTTTTGCATGTAGACGAAGTAGTTGTTGTTTTTCATGTCATCAATACCGCTTCCTTTCAGCTGAACAAGAAAATCGTTTGTCCGTACAACGGTGTCGCGTTTGGCAACAAGCGTTGGAGCATCGTTGGAGGTGACGATGAAGGTGAGGGTGTTGGATTTTGCGGCGTAATTTTTAAACGAAGCAGGCTTGGTAAACTCTGCACGTGCTTCGTAAAGACCATACTCGGCGTTGTCGGGCACAATACACCAGCGGAATGTATCCGGATTTGCAAGAGAGGAGCTTGAACCGCTGATATTGATTTCGGAGAGGTCTCCTTCGGTTGCAAATCCGGGCTGATACTTAACTTCGCCAAATGTTGAGGTCTTTCCACCCGCCGGGGTTGTAAGATAGATAGTAAAGTTTGAGGAAAGATTGCTTGCGGAATTTGCCGCAGCAGGTCCGACATGTGGTGATTCGTAATAGAAGATGAGATAGTCCCCCTTCAGAACCGGTTTTTTATTTTTCAGGTTGGCACTGTTGCCAGTAGGAGAGTTATCGTCATTTCTTGCTCCCAGCACGTGACCTTTGATGATGAGTTCCGGATAATAGATCATGACGTATTTGTCGGTATTTCCAACACGATAGGCTCCGGTTTCTCCGGCGAGAGAGACCTCAAGAATGTTGAAGACATCTCCCAAACCTGCGTGAATGGTGTTGATGACTGACGGATTGGATCCATCTCCATATTTATTGAGAACCGTCGCATTCGTTCCATCTGCATTTTTGATTACCACTTTTTCGTATACAAAAACCGGCGCATAGTTGCCAAGCGCGTCGAGATTGACCTCCCGATCATAGACATCAGCAGCCGTACATGAACCGGTACAAAACAGTACTGCAAGAATAACTGCCAGTACCATCAGAGTAATTTTTGGAAAATTCATAATCATTAACTCCCCATAAGGCGGTTTTCTTGTGAAAAAACTGCACATACACATTCGCCACATCTCATCACCCAAAATATTGGATAGAAATTACTTCACGTAAGAGTAACCACAACTCACAATAAACATGATGGTTAGTGTTACGAATTACAATATAATTCATATCAAAGGATATAAAATAATCGTATTGGTGTGATGCCACAGAGGATGACTGGAGACGATCATTCGATGAAGAAAAAATATGCAAATGCGAAATGAGAAGTCATTATCTTGGTACTGTGACCATCAATCACAACTTGGTCAATCAACCAAAAAATATGCCCCTTTTTTTGAAAAAAAGTTATGGTCGAAGTCCGCTTCCGCCCTGTACCGTGATAGTCTCGCCGCTGATGTAGGACGCATCGTCTGATGCAAGGAACACGCAGATGCGCCCGATATCCGTCTCAGGATCACCGAACCGTCCGAGCGGGATATCTTTAATCGTTTTTTCATACACCTCGGGATACTCGCGACGCCACTGATCCAGCGCCTCAGTATAGACGAGCGGGCAGACAACATTCACGTTGATCCCAAACGGTCCCCATTCGGTCGCTGCAACCCGGGAAATCCCGCGAATACCTTCCTTTGCCGCAGCGTAGGAAGACTGACCGGGCTTACCAAACAGCCCTGCGCCGGAAGCAAAGTTGATAACACTGCCTTTGACCTCTTTCAGATACGGGAAACATTCCCGCATGTAGAAAAACGTTGCATACAATCCTGAGTTGATCGCAAGATCAAAATCCGCTTTGGTGTGATCGGCGAGCAGTACGCCGGAGGCGGAGACCTGGGCATTGTTGATCAAAACATCAAGCCTGCCGAACCTCTCAATGATCTGGCGTACTGCATTCCTCACCTCATCCTCATGCCCGCCGTCCGCCGCGATCGGGAGAACTTTCACCCCATAGGATTCAAGAGTCTCCTGTGCTTTGGTAAGCGTTGCGACCGTTCTGCCGGTGATAACAATATCTGCTCCTTCCTTGGCAAACGCCGTTGCAATGCCAAAACCGATACCTTTGCCGCCGCCGGTGATAAGAACGACTTTTTTCTCCATTGTACCCATGATACATTACCTCGTAAATGATCTCTGTGTATTGTCGCAGAGAATAAATACTCTCTGGATAGAACAGAATCAGGTAAATTCCGATAGAATCCTGTAAAAGACACAACACTTATCAGTATCACCGCGAGACACACTACCGGAAATACTCGGAAGAAAAATATGATAGAGATACAACACTGGATGACAGACCTGAATGCCAAACTGGTCGGAGTGTTTGGCGATCGACTCGTCTTTGCCGGACTTCAGGGCAGTTACCTGCGGGGAGAGGCTACCGAAGAAAGTGACATTGACATCATGGTAGTCCTTGACCGGCTGGAGATGACCGACCTTGCAGCATACCGGACACTTGTTGCCGCAATGCCGGAAGGAGAGAAAGCCTGCGGGTTCATCTGCGGAAAAGAAGAACTCCTCGCATGGCCGAAGTACGAACTCTTCCAGCTTGCAAAAGAGACGAAAGGATGGTACGGCGACCTCGCCGGAATTCTTCCGCCGGTATCGCGAACCGACATCTGCGACAGTGTAAGAATTACCGCCGCAAACCTCTATCATCAGTCCTGCCACCAGTATCTCTACAACGGCAACGTCGAAGATCTTCGGTATCTCTACAAATCAG
>CAZABQ010000023.1:0-21839 GCA_964483485.1 uncultured Methanomicrobiales archaeon | reverse complement strand
GGTAACTATAATTATTGCCGCTGTCGTGTCGATGTACGCTGGAGGCTTGTATTCCACGCAGGAAAAAGTACCAACCGCAGTAATCGACGGTTATATCAAATCTACCGGAGATATGGGACAGATCCGGTTGGTCATTCAGTCCACGTCCGAAGTGATCCCGACAAGCAATGTAAAACTGGTAACCTCTTGGTCTACAACGAACAAATCCAGTACAGCACGTGAAACAATCAGCGGCGGTGCAACGGTAATCGGTCCTCTGTCCAAAGACAAGGCAAACGCGAACTACACCAGCGCCAGTACACAAACAATCTACAATGCCCCAATCGGGTATGGTACCGGCATTGATCCAACTATTCAGCAGAAAACATCTGGAACATACCCGGTTGAACAATGGTACGGGAATTATACTCTGAAGGGCGGTACCACGATGCAGGCGACCGCCCAGACACCGGTTCCAACTGATAATGATGCAGTAGAAGCAATTCTCGGCGACAACTGGGAAAATCTCAGGACAGGAGATGTCGTGAAAGTACGGTTCATTCACATTCCGACCGGTGGAGCAATCTGTGAGAAAACATTGGTGGTCCAGTGAGGTTGATGAAAATGATTCAAAAAAGAAATCACGAAGATGCAGTATCACCGGTCGTCGCAGTCATGCTGATGCTCGTCGTAACAATCATCATTGCAGCAGTAGTCAGTGCCTTTGCAGGCGGACTTGCTTCTGGCAGTGACAAATCATCATCCATGATGATCCAGGGAGATTACAGTCAGGCATCAGGTCTTCGTCTGACAAACATTGGCGGAGATACTGGTGTGACAAGCGAGTTGTCCTTTGTATTAAAACCCTCAAAAGACTTCGGTAGTTACGGTATGCTTGCATGGGAGTTCACGAACAAGACACTCATCTACGTAGTACCACCTGCAGAAAACGTAACTCAGGTGGGAACCTCCACTGACCAGAGGGCAGAACTGAAGAAAAAAGTCTGGCAGTACAAGTATTCTGCCACCTCCAGTATGATCTCAACCGGATACACGACATTCGGACCGGGAGACACGATCTACGTCCATCCAGGTGCCATTGCCAACCTACAGGGTACCACGGATTCAGGAAGCCCATATAACTATTATGGTTTCAATAACCCAGATCACATTGGAAAGAGTATTACAGTACAGATGATGGAAAATGGCAAAGCAATTGCCGAAACAAACGTAAAAATCACTGCATAACGTAGTCTAACATCCACTATGCGGAGCTGCATCTCCGCATCTTTTTTTCCGTATTTCCTTAACTCACATCCCGCATACCATTCCCCATGAAAACAACTCCTCACATCGACCCCCTCGCCTTCGCAAACCTGCACCGTGCCCGCGCCACCCGAAATGCCGTGCGAAAATCTCTCCGTGCCTATCTCCGCTATCTCTCTGGAAATACCAGCGCCTCCGACGAACAGCTTGCCGCATTCGCCGGAACTTATCTCAGAAAATCCGTTGACCTCATATACACCGACATCTGCCGTTACGCCGTCCACCTCCGCGACACAAAAAAAAACGCCCCAAACACCATCCGGCTCAAAATGTACTATGCCTTCGCCTACCTTGCCTGCAACCGCATCAGCATAACCCCTGCCGACAAGAAACGTCTCCAGAACCTCCTTCCTCGTCCCGTTACCGTAACCGAAGAAGAAGAACTCACCAGACAAACCCTCAAAACCCTCGTGACCGCTGCCGACCCGCAGATGAAAACAATTCTCCTCCTCCTCATAAGCTCCGGCATGCGGATCTCCGAACTCCTCAGTATCACCCGCGACCAGATCCGCTATGGGACGCCCACCGAAATCTGCATCAATCGCGAACACATGAAAGCAGGGAAACCCCACATCTACTGCATCTCCAAAGAAGCTGAAACCGCACTTGCCGCATACCTCGCAGGCATACAACACCACTCGGAACACGAACCGGGTCTTCGCCGCATTTTCCCCAGCTGTTATGCAACTATTGGCAAACACTTCCTTGACCTCCAGAAAAAAACCGGAGTCCATCAATGGTCGCCGCAGGGCAGACGCAGCACGATCACCCTGCACAGCATTCGCAAATGGACAGAGTCGGAAATGAAACTCCACATCCCTATCAACCTCGCCAACGAACTCATCGGCCATGACGAAGGACTCTCCGCTCACTACCGGCGCTACGGTCGCGAACAGATGCGAACTGCCTACCAGACCGTTGAGCCCCACCTCACCCTCTTTACCCGAACAAAAAAACATCGGAGCCACACGCAGCACAGCGAGTCGGAAACACTCCTCGCCGAACAAAAGCGAATCCTGTCACGGCTTGAACAGATCGAAATTCTCCTCAAAACACCTGCCGACAATCAACCGGTGAAAAACCACTTCGTCCTGCTCCGGGAAGACAGTTGCCACGCCTTTGGCACAACAATCTGTGTTGCAGGCGCCCTCACCGCAACATCCGTCGGAACATCACAATTACTACCGTTCACCACAAAAGACGTCCGGGAAAAAAGCGTGGATGTTCCCCTATCACAGGTCGTCGTTGTCCCGCTCCCTGCTGTCGCCTACAGCGAGATCGAAGAGACCATTAGTATCCTCATGGAAAAGATGTGCCGGAAACGACAAAGTACCGGAACGGGGAGTGTTACAGCATCACTACCTCGAAAGGATGCTTGCCATGAAAAAACAGATGACCGAACTTCAGGAGCGGTTCGATCAGGTCGGGAAAAAACATGAAGAGTATTAATTTTGTACAGGTGATTTTTTGGCAGACGAAAACGTACGGGTCAGGAAAAATTCTCACCTATTTTTTGAGCGGTGATCTCATCACCGTTAGAGATGTAATCGTTGTACAGAATGTACGAAAAAAAGTATCCGGGGAGATACGGACTGCAAGGGAAAAAAAGTAGCTGTAGGTTCTAAACTGGCGAAATGTCACGCCACAGCATCAACGACTGAAATTCAGATGCAGTTTCCCGCAGGCAAATATACTTATATAGCATAATGATGTTATTTATTATTATTAATTGAATTAATTGTAAGAACAACAAGAGATCCTTCATGAACCGAATCTATGTGCTGGCCTCTCTCCCTGATGCCGGAAAAACGACCGCAGCGCTGTTGCTTGAGCATCATTTCCGCGAACAGGGCCTGCGGGTAGCCTGTCTACAGCAGAATAAGGGGCCGTACGATGTGTACACCTACCTTTCGACCGGATGCTATCACTATACGGTGCCGCTTGAGGCGACGAAAAGCAAGGCAGCCTTTGAACAGTGGGTCCCCAAAGGATACGACGTCTACATCATGGAGATTACCTGTCCGTACACACCGTTCGGAGCTCCCTATATTGTCCCGTTCACTGCATTCAACGAGGTAGTCCCCTTCGAAGCGCATGCCGACTGGAAGGATTTTGCTCTTGACCGTATGCGGGATTACTGGAAGGATTACTTCACCGCGACGGATCCCGACTCATGCGAGGTGTGGAACCCGGAGGAACTGTGGGACGTTGTCCACGACAGGACCGTGCAGAAGGTTGTTACCAAAACTCCCTCACCGCTTGCCGGCCCCTGTATCGATACGAATTTGGTCCTCCACCATCCGGACGGGTTCGTTTACGACATGATCGAGCCGAAAATGACGCTGCCAAAAAGCGAACGAACTGCAATTGCCGTGGGGGCGTTTCCCGGCGAGTACTGGGAAATCTTCAAGGATCTGAGATGGTACCATGCCGATTACGCGTCGTTTATGCAGGAGTTTAGGGAGGGAACCTATGACGTCGCAATCATAGGCATGTGTATGAACAAAGCACTCAAGTTCCGTGACCGGCCAAAACAGTCGTCGATTATCTGTTACCAGCCTTCGGTCTACCATGATCTCAAAAAACATCCCGAGCATCTGCCGCCGAAGGAATGTTTTTCCGACATACTCGCATCCATCCGCGAGCGTCCCGCAGGTGAGCCGATAGCCTCGGAAGGAAGCGCCTACTCAGGATACAACAACCGGTTCTGGACTTACCGGCCATATCCTGAGAAGGAAATGATCTGGCGGGAGGAGAACATTGTCTTCTGCAACGGCTGGATTCTTCCGCATTACCTGCTTCGTGAAGGATTTCTGGAGGTGATGTGAATGGGCGATATAGTCGAACCACCGGTAGTGACACGGGTCTCGCCGGGAGGTCCGAGTGTTGAGGATCCCGTCGGGACGACGCGGTCTTTCTCTGCTTCATGTGATCAGCCGGCAACGCTGACGATGTACCTGGACGGCGTTCCTGTTCAGCAGAGCGGCCCGACTGCTCAGGGCATATCCTATACCTTCGTGAACACTCCGCTGGGAATGCACACGGTCCGGGTAGTCGCAGTGAATGCCAACGGATCCGGGGAAAATTACTGGAACTGGATCGTGTTCGGGCCGGATGTGTTGATTGGGTCGTGCGGCCCGATTGAACTGGGTGAAACAAATGCTCTGGCAATACTCAGATCGGCTAAATTATATCAGAGGAGCGATGGAACCCGCTATATTACAATAAACTGGGGTGCGAATGGATGCTTCAATTACATGAACCCTTCCAATCCTGATGGGTACTATCCCAATATGAGATGCGAACTCAGTACAGTAATAAGAGTACGTTGGTTAGACTCAATTGCGATAGGTTCAAATGAGATAGTAAAGCCTGTCTATACCTATTGTACGCAAGAGGGTACAGACAACATGGATGTTTCCTCCTCAGCATCATCTTATTCCATCGAAGTGACCGTACATGCTGAATGCTTTGCCTGGTCCATAGTGCATTATGTTCCGATTGGGAATGCGGATGCTTCTGCATCCTGCATCATCAACCCGCAAGGTTTCAACAGGTGATTGAATCATGAATTCGCAAATGCAGGAAACATCAGAGGAACGCGGCCATTCGGTGATGTCAATTATCACCTCACTGCACAAACCGGCTCAGTTGTATGCCCGTCTCAATATGTACAGTTACCGAGCCGGGTTGATTGTATTCATCCTGACATTCGTTCTTGGGACTGTATCAAATTTTTTCAGTTTTTTTGTGTTTAATCGTCCATTCGACGCCTCTCCAGACTGGTTGTCTGAACTAACGTCGTTCATGATGCCCGGTATCCCCTTGATTCTTGGAAAAATAACATTCTTTCTTGTTGGTTCGGTAATTCTTGTTCTGATTTTTCGATATGTTATTCGTGAGCAGGTTGGTTTTTGTGTGCCGTTTACCGTCGTCGGCATTAGTTATGTGCCGTACTACCTCCTTGGTCTGTGTTGCTACTGGATCGGTTTGATGCTGGTATATGATCCGCTTGACGTTTTTCTGTATCATAGTGGATTTTTACATTTACATGTCGGTGATTTCCTTCTCAGATTCGTGTCTCCTATTGTTACCACCTTGGTCTTTTGCTGGTATATGACAAGCGGTACTCTCGCAGTAACCAAAATTCGTGTACGATACGCCGTCCTGATAGCAGTCGTAATATTCGTTATAACGTGGTTCGTGCAGAACGTTGTATTTTTAGCGTGTCATTTCTGGCTGAATATGTAGGGCATGGGAGGACACAGCAGGTGATTGAGTCATGAATTCGCAAATACATGAAACATTGAAGGAAACCGGCCACTTGATGATGTCAATTATCACATCACTACACCGGCCGGCTCAGCTGTATGCACGTCTCAATATGCACAGTTACCGGGCCGGATTGACTGCACTCATTCTGACATTCATTCTGGGGGCTGTGTCAAACTCATTGAGTTTTTTTGTATATTATAGTTCAATGATCTGGACGAGTCAACCGCTGGAACCGGTAGATTTCATAATGTCCGGTATCATGTCGTTTCCGGGGATCATAACATTCATTCTTGCCGGTTCAGTTATTCTTGGTCTTATTTTTCGGCATGTAATGCATGAACATCTCCTGTTCAGTGTACCGTTTACCATTGTCAGCATCAGTAATGTACCGTTCTATCTCCTCAGTCTGTGTGATAGCTGGCTCTTTCTGATGATACTCTTTGATCCGCTCAACATTATTCCTACCGGATATGTACAGACCATTGGCATTCTCCTCACGTTCGTGGTTCCTATTGCCCAAATCCTGATTTTTTGTTGGTATATGGCAAGAGGCATCCTCGCAACAACCAAAATCCGGGTACGATACACCGTCCTGATCGCGGTCATAACACTCGTTATAACGGGGTTCGTGCAGGACATTATATTTTTAGTGCGTCACTTCTGGCTGAATATGTAGAATACGAGAAAGGACACAGCAGGTAATTGAGTCATGAGTTCGCAAATGCGGGAAACATCAGAGGAACACGGCCATTCGGTGATGTCAATTATCACCTCACTGCACAAACCGGCTCAGCTGTATGCACGTCTCAATATGAACAGCTACCGGACCGGGCTGACCGCACTCATCCTGACACTCGTTCTGGGGGATGTAGTAGTCTTTTTTACTCTTTTTGCGCTTAATCATCCACTTGACCTTTCGCCAGACAGGTTGTTGAATCTGGTATCTTCCATGATGCCTGGAATCCTGCAGATCGTGTGGCTCCTAACATTTATTTTTGCCACATCGGTTACTCTTGCCCTGATTTTTCGATATGTGATACATCAGCCGGTCGGATTCAGCGTACCGTTTACCATCGTCAGCATCAGTTATGTACCGTACGGTCTCCTCCGTCTGTGTATTTACTGGCTCATTCTGATGGTACTCTTTGATCCGTTCAGTATCGTTCCCAAAGAAGTCTCCAGTACCCTCCCCACGTCCCTCACGTTCCTGTATTCTCTTACTACCCTGATCTTTTACTGGTATCTGGTGAGAGGTATTCTTGCAGTAACCAAACTTCAGATGCGCTACGCCGTCCTGATAGCAGTTGCAGCTTTTGTCATAGTATGGATCGTCTCGTACGTTGAAATCGCAGTGTATGCCTTCCTGCTGTATATGTAGGTAATACACAGATGGTGATTGAGTCATGAATTCGCAAATGCAGAAAACATCAGAAGAACACGGCCATTCGGTGATGTCGATTATTACAACCCAGTACCCGGCAAAAAACAACAGAAAAATCTCCCAAACCAAAAAAAATCAGAGCTCGGGATACACCAGAGTCCCTGAACTCACATTCATCCCAAACCGCTCATTATACTTCAGCAAAACATCCCGGATATCCGCATCCGAAAACTCCGCAGGGTACAGCATCTTCGCAACCGCCAGAGCACCCGCAAACGTCCGGGGACCATAGGCAATACCCGAATCGATCAGAAACACCCGATCATTTCGTACCGCCTGCATCGATGAAAACCCGTTCCTTCCGACAAGCGACGAAAACCGGTTCTCTGCATCCAGCATATTCGCACTCGTCGTCACCTTAATAATCACATCCGGATCCGCAGCCACCAACCACTCCGGTGACACCGTCGTCGTCCCGGCAGTCACATTCATCGAAAGAACATTCTTCCCCCTTGCAATACCCAGCAGCAGATCCATCCCGGACCCGACCCCCTGCGTCGCATAATCCGTATATCCCTCGCAAAACACCCGGGGAATCACAGCCCCCTCAGGAATACGGGCCGAAATATTCGCAAGCGTCTCGTTGTAAAACGCCGCAAACTCCTCCGCACGCTCGCTCTTTCCCGTCATCACACCAAGAGACCTGACATCCTGAACCATTGTTGTCGGCTTATAGCAGTCGATATACACAATCGGCACGCCTGACGCCTCAATCAGATCCGCATTATTCGGTTTCGAACTGTAAAACGCAATCACCACATCAGGCGACAACGATGAAATCATCTCAATATCCGGCACATTCCATTTCCCCACACTCACAGCACCCGGGAACAACCGACCGATCTCCGCATTATCCAGAATCGACTGCGAAGCCCCCACCACACTCTCCGAAGCGCCGAGCAGATACAGCATCTCCGCAGCATTCGAGTTCAGCAGAACAATCCGCTCAGCCGTATGCGGCAGGACAAACGGCTCACCGTTCGTCTGAACAATCGTAATACCATCCGTATTCTCCGCAGGACTCACGCACCCCGCCGCAAGAACAAGACAAACCAGTGCAAAAATCACACCAGCTACTGCAAGAATTTTCTTCATCATAATCTACCTCACCGTAACCCGCCGGAAAATCAGCGTACACACCGCAAGCATCACCACAGCACCGCATGCGAGAACCGCAAACGGCACAAACGGAAACACCCCGGCAGCCGCAGCACGGGCAGCATCAATCGCATAGCTCACCGGATTGAGATGAGCACACACCGAAAGCCACGCAGGCATCGCCTCATACGGCATCAGAGCACTCGACGTAAAAAACAGCGGCATCGAAATAAACGCCTGCACAGCCGCATACGAATCATGATCCCCCAGATACAGAGCAATCGTCGTACCAAACGCCGACACCAGCACCCCGAACAGGAACAAAATCACATACATCTCCAGATACGCCGTCAGCGGAAGAACCGACGCTCCGATTAAAAGCGCAATTACAAGAATGATTGTCGCCTGAATCAGACCCCGTATGGTAATAAACACAATCTTTCCAAGAAGAATGCTCTCACGCGGCGCAGGCATCGCCAGAAACTTGTTCAGATATCCGAGGATCTTGTCAAACATCAGACTCGACCCGCCGGCAAGTCCCGCTGACAGCATCGTCAGAACAAGAATACTTGGCGTAATAAAATCCAGATAATTATCCGTAAACGTGGTTGGAAGCGTAAGTCCAACAAATATCAGCCACGCCGCAGGCATTGCAAGTGTCGAAATCACATTCATCTTCGCCCGCCACCAGCGGCGCAGATCCCGCTCCACATATGCAAACACTCGATCCATTCCTACCGCCTCGTCATCATATTCCGGAACTGCCGGTAATCAAACGTCCCTTCACTCCCTTCATCCGCACCGCAGGACTGGAGATACACATCCTCCAGCGTCGGTTCGCGCACCGACGACGAAAGAACCCGGGTACTCTCCAGCTCAAACGAACGGAGAAGTTCCGGCAGCATCGCAGCCCCGTGTTCCGCGGCAAACAACAACTCTCCCTCCGCTTCCCCCACAAACTGCAAACCCTCCGGCACACTCTGCGGAAAAGACCCCTCACAGCGGATGCGAATCACGTCCTTCATAAGATCGCTCTTCAGCTTCGCAGGAGTTCCCTCCCGCACCACAACCCCGGTACGGATAATACCAACGCGGTCACAGTACCGCTCAGCCTCATCCATCTGATGCGTAGTTACCAGAACCGTCATCCCCGACTTCCGCAACTTCGTAATATGTTCCCATATCGTCCTGCGTGCAGAAACATCCAGCCCCACCGTCGGCTCATCCAGAAACAGAACCTGGGGATCATGAACCAGAGCCTGGGCAAGCTCAAGCCGCCGCCGCATCCCGCCTGAGTACGTCTTTGTCAGATCATCAGCACGCTCTGACAGATTCATCACAGAAAGAACCTCCTCCACCCGTGATCGCCGATCGCGGCGGTCGCGGATACCATAGAGTTTCGCAAAAAAGTCCACGTTCTCCCGACCGGTCAGCCGAATATCAACCGCCATATCCTGAGGAACATAACTGATACACTCGCGAACCTTTGCCGCTTCTGTGACCACATCGTAACCGCATACCGACGCTGAACCCGACGACAGCGCAAGAAGGGTCGTAAGCATCCGAACCGTCGTCGTCTTGCCCGACCCGTTCGGACCGAGCAGACCATAAATCTCATTCTCCAGCGACAGATTCAGATCCGAAACCGCACAGAGTTTACCGTAGTTTTTCGTCAGATGAAGAGTTTCCACCGCACTCATACTTTTTTCCTCCCGTGAACGCGGCTCATCACATCCGCAATCTGCGTACCCCAGCCGGCAACCTCATCTGCGGTCACCACATCCACCGCACCGCCCTGAAACTCCCCGTTGCCCGCACGTTCCTCAAGCCAGGACTCGATCTCCAGATACGAACTTCTCAGCTTGTCCAGAACCTCAGGATCCGGCTGCCATAGACCGCGACTGTTCGCTTCCAGCAGACGGCGAGAGATCTCTTCGAGCGCATACGGATTGTTTTCCTCAAAGAACTGTTTCATCTCGGGATCATTGACAAACGTCTCTGCAATATCATCAAAAACCCAATCGTCCACTTCCTGAGTTGATGCTTCCCAGCCGTAGACACGGGTTACCCGTTTCATGATATCAGCCGCTCCTTTGTAGCCGTGTTCCTTCATCCCGTCGATCCACTTCGGATTCAACAGCTTTGTCCGTACCACGCGACGCAGCTCATCAGCAAGAGTTCGCACCTCCACATGATCCTTTTCTCTGGTATCGCCGTAGTATGCCTTTACCGGTTTTCCCGACAGATGCCGGGCAGCAGCCGTCAGACCACCCTGATTGCCGAAGTAGCAGCAGCAGCCGAGAAGATCATGTTCATCAGAAACAACTTTGTTGAACGTCACCGACACAGTCTCAAGGTTTGCGGCAAACTGCTCATGCGCCGCAGCACCGCCGCGACCGTTACCGTAGGCATAGCCGTTCGTCGTGATGTGGATCTCCGCAAGATCCTGTTCGGTCTTCCAAGCTCCTGCAAACACCGCAAGGTTCACGCCCGAGGTGTAGGTCCCAGGCTTTGCCGAGAAAACTCTTGCGGTTGCATCACTCTCGGACGTTGCGTGCTTCGCTATTTCTGCCTGCACATGTTTTCTGACAAAGTTGACCGAGTCCGGCTCGTCAAGAGCCGCAACCGCTGCAACTGCACGGTCCACGAGATCAATTCTGCTTTCAAAATTGTCGCGGAGAATGCAGGTGGTCTGTACCGTTACATCGATTCTCGGATGGGTCAGCCGCTCCTGCGCAACAATCGCGAACGTTCGTACCTGACCGTTCGACATCCATACCGGCTCAACACCAAGAAGAGAGAAAATCTCTGCCATCATCTCGCCGTCGGCTGTCATGATATCCCCGGCCATCCAGTAAAACGCAACCGTCTCAGGTAGCTCTCCGGACTCATCCTGATACTTCGCAACAAGAGCGTCCGCCAAGCGACTTCCGACACGCCACGCAGATGTGGTCGGCACCCGCAAGGGATCCAGCGAATAGAAATTTCTGCCGCTTGGTAAAACATCATCCCGCCCGTGCGTCACAAGACCGGACGGACCCGGACGGATGTATCCGCCGGAAAGTCCGTTCATCAGTGAAGACAGCTCATCAGACGCAGCGATACGTACATCCAGATCCAGAATTCTCTCCATTGCAGGTTTGATCAGCGGATGAAGAGGGCGACCGAGAGCAGCAGCAATGTCCTCATCGGTTAATCCGGCAACCGTCAGCCGCACCATCATCTTTGCCCGTTCATCAAGCCACTCGATCAATGCGCCGTTTGACATACCAAACGCTGCGTTGAACTCACCCTGATGCTCCAGAAGATGGGAAAGCTCCAGACCATACACGGCGGCTGCCGCACGGCGTGGAGAAACGGAGCTGTCGCTTTCATACCGGAGAATGGACGCAATCATCTCAATGCGTTTGTCTCCCTCAGGAATCTCCCCAAATACGTGCATTCCGAGGGGAATCCGGGAGTTGCGGATGCAGGACAGTGCCTCATGACACCTGCGTACCGTCTCATCCATCGGTGTCTCATGGGTGACACCAAGTTCGTCCAGATGAGCGGCCGCCGCTGCATCCAGAATCATGTGATGCAGAGCATGACAGCGGGCAGGATCATGCCGGGCAGTTTCGTACTGGACAAGGAGCTGGTCCAGTTCGGCGTACTCATCGTAGAGAGTACTGCCCGCCATCACCGACTGCATGTGGCCGACGAGAGTTGCATACGCACGGCGTTTGGCAATCGTTCCTTCCGGCGGGTTGTCAGTGTTGTAGATGTAGAGCAGCGGCGCAGTCCCTGCGGCAATGTCCGGGAAACATTCTTCCGAAAGTGCCGTCCCTTTCCCCGGAAGAAACTCAAGATTGCCGTGCGTGCCGACGTGCACAAACGCGTCGGCACCAAACACCTCCTGAAAGTAATAATAGGTTGCGAGGTACTGGTGGGTCGGAGGACACGCAGGATCATGCAGAATTTTGCAGACCGCACCATCACACCGTGCCCCGAAACATCCGCGTTTCGGCTGTACGGCAACGATTACATTACCAAACCGGATGCCGGTGATCAAAATCTCTCCGTCAAGCACCATCCCCTCACCCGGCGGCTCGCCCCATGCATCAAGCATCTTCTCCTGTGCAGACTCTGGAAGCGAAGAAAAGTAAGCATCATACTCTGATGCCGGCATTCGGTAGACGGTTCCGCCGCACCGGACAATCTCCTGTTTGGTAGTCCACCGGAACTCGGAAATGGCCTTTTTGTCAAGAAACATCTGCATCAGATCCTTGCCGGACAGAGGGGGATCCACCTGATAGCCTTCCTCCTTCATCCTTTGGAGGACCCGGGCAACACTTTCCCCGGCATCCAGATGTGACGCGCTTCCCACATTTGCCTCCACACTCTCGCACGGATTATTGTTGAGGATAAACACCACTTTGCGTTCTGACACCGGTTTATGCCGGAGATCCAGCCAGCGCCGGACACGTGCCGCAATTTTTCTGCTGCGGTCCGGAATGGGAACGCGGGCATACTCTTCGTTTCGTGTCGTGTGTGCAGAACCCAGCATGACCGGCTCGATCATGCCTTCAAACTCGGGCATTGCCACCGCCCATGTGATATCATTTGCAAGCCCGTTGGACGTTTTCCACTCCTCAAGCGTTGCGTAATACGTTGTTACCGGCTGAAAAACCGGAACATTCAGCGAAGCCAAAAGTTCGGCACCTGACTTTGCAGAATTTTCCGCATCGCTGCCGGGAACTTTCCCAATCAGGAACGTTATCAGTTTGACTACAGCATCCACAACCCTGACACCGTCAGAAAAGAAATACCGGCTGATAACACCGGAAATATTTAAGGATCCGATGGTATCATCGAGAATAGAGTTGGTAAATACCGGCAGGACGTTCAGGTCCTGTGCTTCCAGATCTGCTATCAGCATCTTTTCGATATCATCGCCTTCCGATACCCAGGCAATGCGGGACATGAGAACACCCACCCATGGCCGACCAGCCTTGGCGGGATACCAGGAGAGATACTCCTCAGTCGAGGCAAAAATTCTTCTGCCGGCTGCCGGATGTACCACGCCCTGCCACGGTATCTCAAGAGGAGGGAAAATTTCGCCGGACATACCGCCAAACTGAACGGACAGATAGACCATCAGCCGACGGAAATTTTCAGCGCCGTTGTGCGTCAGGTACTGATAGGTCTGCACCGCGATTTCCGTACCGACCGAGGTCAGTGCCCAGTACGAGACATCGTACCCCACACAGATGATTGGTTTTCTGCTGCTGATTTCACGCAACTGATCATCAATGTCATCCCAGAACCGGTGTGTCGTCCGGTACAGCAGAATCAAATCTGCATCATTTAAGGCAGTAATTGCCTCATCACAGCGCTCCTGAGACTCTTCGAGGGTCCGGTTCGCATAAATTGTCAGATCCACCCCGGTGATTCGGGCGGCATGTTTCATTAGAGGAAGATAGGCATCCCACATGATTGCAGCGAGTTTCATAATGTCCCCAAGCGATCCGCTTTGAATAGTACTTTGTTTTGAGGATATATAGTAACAACTGATTTATTTTTAGTATTACGAAAATAGCGTGTTTTTCATATTGTACTGAATACGTGAGAAATGTGTGAGCAGAGATGTGTGAAAAGAGGGAAAGTTATCGATCGATTCTGACCTCAGTCTTCGCAAAAACTTTCCCGTTCTGTGAAAGCGACACATAGAAGGTCTTTCCAATATTTTGCGGCAATGTGAAATCAAAGGCATCCAAAACCGTAACACTGCCTGAACCTTCCGGCTGCAGATCCTTTTTGGCAATAAAGAACGAACCACCGGTCATAAATGCCGTAACATTTCCGGCAGATGCCCACTGTTCATCCCTATTCGGAGAATTTTTCCGCTCACTCGTGATGTTTTGATGAGGAATCGTCCAGGTCAGATGCGATGCATCACCAAAGGTGTTGGAGCAGGAGATCATCACCACCGTTTCAGCGGTGGACACAACACCGCTTCCCAGATGCTCCACCTCCAGCCAGCCTTCACTCTGGGAAAATGTTCCGCGAATGGAAACCTGTGGTACTTTGTCAATACTCGTAAATCCTCCTGCATAGGCACCAACCAGTGCCGCAAGAATGACCGTCAGCGACAGCATCAGCATGACCGCAATTACCGGTGAAACACCCTCATCAGATTTTTTGTTCATCGCGACACCGCCACGATAGTATCATACAACAGACCGCCGGTTGGAATATAGATCAGTTTCACTCTCACTTTGTCGCCGGGTTTCAGATAGGTCCAGTTCTCACCAAGCACCGCCTTCATTCCGTTCGCAGTCGTTGCCCGGAGAATTGTGTTCGGGGAAAGCGTGTATACACCAAATGACTGATTCTTCGTCATGAGCGCAGGATCTGTTTTGACCTCTCCAATGATGCCCGGACCAATGCCGTAAGGCATGTTCAGGGATCCCACATTCATCTGCGAACCGTCAGCTCTGCCGGTCGTAGTGTTGCCGCCGTGTATCGGTACGTTTGAGGTATCCTGTGTGCTCCAGGAGGTTGTCAGCTGTAGATCAGCAGTTCTGACAATTTCCGAGGAGCTTGACACAACCATTTCAAACACTGCATCGGAATCATCATGGCTGCTGCCGCGGGAGATCATACCCTGCAGTGTCACCTGCGGCGTCTTCTCCGTAAACCCTGCAAGATTTCCTGCATACATGCTCACGACGACCGCAAGAATCACCACAACCGACAGCATCAGCATAACACCGATTACTGCGGATACACCCTCCTCCGGTATTTTTTCTCTGGTTATTTGGAAAACGATAGAATCCACCCCCAAAATACTCTGATACATTCGCCTCACCATGTGGAAAAAGTATGACGAATTTAAAATACATATTTGTTTTCGCCATATAAAAAAATGTTTATAACAAAATACGTATTACGAACTACTAATTATTTATTACAAAAGAACAGATAAATACCTAATGAATTTCGGGCGGGGGAACCGGAAACAAGAGAGTAGAGGCGTAGAAAAACAGGGGAAAAGTGATCTCATCAAAACCATTTCATCACTGTTTTCCGAAAAAACTCCCGAACCCCTGAAGGAAGACCAGACAGTAGCAGATCTCTGCGCCTACCATATGACGCCTGAACCAAACGCTCGCGATCAGTACTGGCTCTCCGAACCGTTCGCCTACGTCACCATCACGGACATTCCTGGTCAGGGCCTTACGTATGATATCACGGAACCATCGATAACCCCGCTGGAACAGGCGCTTATGCGGCAGTCCGTCTACATCCTCAGAGACACCCTGCTCTTTGACGCCGAAAAAAATCCTGTCAGAAAAAATGCTTTCACCAACGCCCAGATCCGCCATATTCTCAAAACCCAAGACCCGCTTCTCGCGCCCGATCGTGTGGAGGTTCTCATCTATTATATCCGCCGTGACCTCTCCGGCTACGGTCCGGTCGATCCTCTGATGCACGACGAAGCACTTGAAGATATCAGCTGCAACGGTGGTGATCTGCCGGTCTATGTATTTCATCAAAAGTACGGCAGCCTGCCAACCAGCATCCTCTTCGCAAACGAGCCTCTGAATGAGTTCGTCTTAAAACTCGCACAGAAAGCGGACAAAAGTGTATCTCTAACCGATCCAATGATTGACGCAACACTTCCCGAAGGTGCCCGGGCACAGATAACCTACAGCGACACCATCTCCACCCGGGGCAGCTCCTTTACCATCCGAAAATTTCGTACCGAACCCATGACACCGGTGGACCTCATTCGCTATGGAACCTACACCAGAGAGATTTTGGCATACCTCTGGCTCGCGGTTGAAAATAAAAAAAGTCTTCTTGTAGTTGGCGGAACTGCGTCCGGCAAGACGTCAACGATGAACGCGGTTTCCTTCTTTGTTCCACTCAACGCCAAGATCATCTCGCTGGAAGATACCCGCGAGCTGCAGCTTCCCCACAAAAACTGGCTGCCGACCCGAACGCGGGAACTCGGAAAATCCCAAGAGTTCAGCAACGTTGACCTGTTCGCCCTCCTGCGGGCATCACTCCGGCAGAGGCCCGAGTACATCATGGTTGGCGAGGTCAGAGGTGCTGAAGCCCAGACGCTTTTTCAGGCGATGAACACCGGACACGCCACCATCTCGACTATTCACGCAGGAAATGTTCAGGAAGCAATCAACCGTCTCATCAACGACCCGATCAAAGTACCGGTCGCCATGTTCGGGGCACTTGATATCATTATTGTACAGTCCATTTACACCATCGACAAAAAGCGGGTGCGGCGCTGCCTGTCAGTACATGAAATCTCCACTACAAAAGAAGGAACGATCGAATCCGCTCCAGTATTCACCTGGGATCCGACAACCGATACTTTCCGTTCCCACACAGACACCTCAAAAGTACTCAAGAGTATCGCATTTACCAACGGATGGAGCGATGATGAACTGAATCATCATTTTACCCACCGGATGGCATACTTTGACCATTGTCTGCAGACTGACGGGATGAACTATACTGAGTTCACCCTCTCACTCGCAAACTTTGATTCGGAGGCGTGAATGGGAATCCCCAAGTTCTGGACGACTGGAAAATGGCAGGATGCAGCAGTTCTCATCAAAACCTGCGATGTGCGGCGGACCGTAAAGACCGCGGTGATGGCTGCTGTCACAGGCTTTGCGGGCATTTTTCTCACCTGGATGTTCGCAAAACTTGTTCTCAGAATCAACGTCGTTGCATTCGGTCTTGGCGACACGGTATTCTGGATTCTTACCGCAGTCAGTATACCCCTGCTGATCTTTTTTGCACTCGCAATTGATCTCCTGCCGCTTTTCCGAGACCAACTCATCCTCAGGCAGTTGAAACACATTGAGCCCTATCTGAAGAAAAATCTCCGCGCTGCACGAATTGCCAAAACGCCGGAGTCCTATCTGAAGCATACGCTAAGTCAGACGGTTCTTGTGCTGATAATCGTCATCTTCGCAGCAGTGGTATCCGCAGTCATTGGATTTTCGTTTGAACCCCTGCTGCACGTCCCGGACCCGGTTCTCTGGCTGCTGATGGTTTTTCTCTCCCCGGCTGCAGTCTATATCCTGATGCTCCTTCAGCCGTCCTTGATTGCGAGCGGCAGAAAATCCAAGATCGATCTCGACCTGCCGTATGCAATATCCTACATGCAGGCACTGAGTACGACCGTTCCCCCGTACGATGTCGTCAGAAAGATTTATGAGGAGCAGAGCATGTTTCGCGAAGTGTCCAAGGAGTTTGGATATATTATCCGCGACGTGGAGGTGTTCGGCGACGACTTCCTGACCGCCATGCAAAACCTGCAGACCGTCACGCCGTCCAAGGTTCTCGGCGACTTCATCAATGATCTGGCAATCGTGTTTGAGTCGGGTGGTTCTGTCTCCTCCTACCTTGCCACACGTACCATGTACTTCCGCGAACAGGCGGAACGGGAGCAGAAACTGGTTCTTCAGACGATTGAGATCATGGCCGAGGTATATGTTGCGGCGTTCGTTGCAGCCCCCATTGCCATGATCATTCTGATGGTGGCGCAGGGACTTTCCGGCGCGTCCCAGCTTGACTGGATGATGCCGTTTATGATAATCTCCATTCCGGTCGGGAGTTTTGCACTCATCTGGGTGCTTTCGATCATGCTGCCGTCCGAATCTCTGGACATCTCCATAGAACGCGCAGGTACTGAGACATCGGGAAGTATGATTACTCTTGATCACTCCGCGGAGTCAGACCCTGCATACATGAAAGGGCTTGAGGAAAAACGGAAAAAATACGAGACTCTCCAAAAACTCCGTCATCCTCTCCGGACGTATATGAGCAACTATGACTATGCCATGATTGCAAGCATGGCTTCTGCGGGTATTGCAGGAGTCCTGCTGCTTACCGGATTTTTCAGCGGTTTTTTCCCGAAAAATCCTCTGGAGTCAGGGATCTGTATTCTGATCATTGCAGGACTTCTGCCGCTGTCGGTTGCCTACGAACTGCGAAAACGGTATGTGAACAGTATTGAAGCAAAGATGCCGGATTTTCTGCGGAATCTTTCCGATATGAAGGATATTGGTATTACCCTGCAGGAGGCTATCCGGCGGATCTCGAATGCAAAACTCGGGGTTCTCAGTTCCGAACTGAAAGTGGTGACGACTGACATTCAGGCGGGAACCTATCTGAACTATGCATTAAACCGGATGGAACAGCGAATCGGTCTTGTGTCGGTGAAGAGAGCGATCTCTCTGCTCGTCCGGGCAAGTGAGGTCACCGGAAACCTCAGGCAGATCTTTATGATTGCAATAGCAGATTTTGAGCATTATCTGCAGATGAAAAAGGAGAGATCCAACACGACGGTTGTGTATGTGATGATCATCTATCTGTCGGTCGGCATCTATCTCTTTACAGCGTACCAGTTGAACGGTCCGTTTATGGAGTCATTTATCAATCAGGGCGTGGCATCGAATCTTTCGGCAACGGTGACGAGTATGTTTCTGATTGCGATTGTTTTGTCAGGCTGTTCAGGGATTATGGCCGGTCAGTTTACCTCCAACAGTATTCTTTCCGGGTTCAAGCACAGTATCATTCTTCTGGTAATTACCGTATTTTTATTCAATTATGTCATCGGGGCGAATCTATGAAAACAGATGATGCAGTTTCGACAGTGGTCGGCGAGATGCTGATGATTGCTTTGGTTGTAGTGCTTATTGCATCAGTTACGGTTGCATTGCCGGCACTGCTGCCTGCCGACCGGTTTGAGTCAGCAAATATTTTGACGGTGTATGATGCGGGAAATCACACGCTTTCCCTGTACCACAAGGGCGGCGACTGGCTGACGGCTGCGGAGCTGACGGTCACTGCGAGTATGGGAGGCGAAAGAAAGCAGTGGAGTGGAGAATCCCTGAAGATAACGCCGTATCCGGGACTCGGGCTTGATGCCGCAGTAAAGAAACAGACGTTTGATCTGGGTGATGTAATTGTCATCAGCGGTGTTACGTCAGAACCTTCCAATGTGAAGATGTCAACCGCAACAACACTGCTGGTAACGACGGAGGGAATATGAGAGAGGATGCTGTTGCACCGATTCTTGCGGTGCTGCTAATTCTCGGAGTTGCCGTGGCGTTTCTTGGGGCATGGAACAGTACGACTGTTCCGTCCTGGAAAGCGGAGGCAGAGATCATTCACACGGACGCAGTAGAAGAGGCGTTTGTCGCGTTCTCCGCAGATGTACTGACGCTTGCGACGACAAAAAAAGACGGAATGTCCGTAAACCGGGTTGTTCCGCTTGGCGGAGGATCAGTGATATTTGACTCGACAAAGTCTTCGGGAACAGTGAGAATTTTCCCGGACAATGCGTCGGTCCGACCGATACTGATGAAGGCGGAGCTGACGATGCCTGGCGGGACCAAGTCAACATATGATCTGCGGCTCCTGAACGTGTCGTATCGGCCGATAAACAATTTCTGGCAGAATCAGGGGTATGTCTACGAGTACGGGCATGTGAATGTGACGAAAGATACCATCACGACACCACTGCAGTATGCAGATATGAACGCAGCGGCAGCTTCGCCTGCGGTGGAGAATCTTGCCGGATCGTTTGTAGATATTACGAATGATACCATTACTCTCGTGTCATGGAATACTACCCGGAGTGCCGCGTTTGCAAGCGGGAACGGTAATGCAGTGGTGTCAGCGGAGATGAAACTTGTGCAGAAGAGTTTGTACGAAAATACCACGGTGATCAATATCACCACTGCACCGGACGGGATACGGCCTGCATGGTTTACCGCGCTGGTGAAGAAGGATTTGGAGCAGAAGGTTCAGAAGACAGGGGCTTCGGGAACATCTGATTCCTTCACCCTTCCGGGAAAAGACGGGAACATCACGCTGAATCGGTACGAGATCCTCTTCACTGTCAGGTGAGTACTTTGAAGGTGCAGGGGTGCAGGAGTGTAGCTGATTTGCGTGCCAAGAGATTTTTTTTGAATACTTTTTCACCAGAAAGTTTCCGGCTATCATGCAAACCATCTGCACTTCTGCACCACTGCACCCGCTTAACTTTGGTATAATCCCTGATACTTTTCCCGTACTGAAACAAACACACCAGTCTGTACGGTCGCATTGTGCAGCAGTGTCAGATTCAGCGTATTATCCCCTGACTGAATATCCGGGAACGTCATATCCGTCACCGAAGGATACCCCGGATTCAGCGGGGTCACGAGTACCGTTTTATAGGGAATACCGGCAGTTCTTAGTTCGCCCGGACTCAGCGGCAAGGCACCCGGTATGCTTAGATATTCGGGATTGTAGGCAAAACCCGTGACAACGAGTACTCCATCACCGTCCTGAAGCGGCCGGTTCAGTGCAACACTGGTTGGATCGACGGTTATGGAGAGTGCGACGCCGTCATACTCAGGCAGCTTTGTCACGTTCACTGACACGGCATCCTTGAGCCGAAAGTCAGCACTGATGAACGGTGGGAGGATCTGATCGTCTGAGGGATGAAAAATTTCGGCGGCCTTACCATCTCCCGTGATAAAACCAAAATCTGGAAGAACGACACTGACGACCGCATCATGGGCCGCAGCCGGGATCAGTACACACGCACACACCAGCAGAACAACTGCGAGAAGTTTACGGTCCATATTAGTACCACTCCTCCTCTTCCTCTGCATACACAACCGGTACCGGCGGTTGTATTTCGCGGTAGATCTCCTGTAGCTCTTCAGGTGTCGTGGTACCGTCCCAGTCCGGGGGAACAAGAGCAAGGGCACGAAGACTGACCTTGATTCCTGTGCCGGTCATGTGAATGGTGTAGTTGCCGGGCGCAAGAATTTTCAGCGTTTTCTTTGTTTCAAACGAATAACCTCTCGCAAATCCGTCTTCAAGTATCAGCAGACTGGTTGAGCCGATCCGCCTGTCATCTGCCGAGCTGCCGAACTCCTTTACCTCTTCTCTACACGCATCCGTGGTAGCAAAATTTTTGATGATGCCGACCCTGAACCAGACGTCTGCGGGAATCGTGGTGTGACTGACCGTATGGTCCGGCATTTCCGTGTATTTGCCGCCGTCGGTCACATAATATTCCGTTTGAACCTCCTGAATAAACCCGTCTACCATCACGTACTCCGTGAAGGTTTTTGTCTGAAACTCAGCCTTCACGCCTGTCTCGGTCTTTTGACCGCCGTCGAAGGTGAACTCAAGAATCACCGGTGCATACGGAACCGTCACATTGAGAATGCGGTTATTGTGCGTATACTCGCTCGTGATGTTGAAATGCTCGTAGTAAAGAATTTTTTTCTGGATCTTCGGCTTGTACAAAAGTCCGCTTGTGTATTGTACGGGCGACACATCAGTGAACAGTACCGACAGAGCCTGCGGTGAGATATAATAGCCGCCGCCGACATCAGAAGGCAGCTGCATTGATGCAGCTGTAAAAAACGACGATTGCGTCGGGACAGGTACGGCAGTCTCCTGAGGAAAGATCGGCAGTTCCTGTTCTGGATCCATGGACTCCACGCACCCTGCCGTCAGGACAACGCCTATCAGCATGCAAAGCAGCAGGAAAGGGAGATAGTTCATCTATAGTATCTTATTCGTAATCGTATTTATTTCGTGTGATGTTTTTTCATATTCATAACATATTATCCATCTGAAAAAGAAAATTCGGAATATCTTTTATGGTGCAAAATAAAATAGATATTAAGTTTAA